>CAZONM010000029.1:0-24940 GCA_964580865.1 uncultured Myxococcales bacterium
GCGCGAAGCATGCGTAGCGCACGTCGTCGACGGCGGGGGCGCGCACGCGCACCGCCTCCACCACGGCGCTCGGCGCCACGGCCAGCGCGAGCTCGGCGGCGGCGCAGGCCACCTCGTCGGCGGGGTCGTCGAGCAGGAGGAGCGCCGCCGCCACCGTGGCCCGCCGGGTGTCCTCGGGGAGGCGGCGCGCCAGCGCCAGCAGGCTCTGCGTGGCGCCCGCGCGCACGCGTGGCTCCGCGTCGGTGACGCCGCGCTTGCTGTCGCCGCCGAGCAGCACCGGCGCCGCCGAGGCGGGGTCGAGCCAGGCGAGCACCGCCACCGCCAAGGCGCGCACGTTGGCGTGATCGCTGGTGACCGCGGTGATGAGCGTCGCCGTGTCGGCGGGCGACAGGGTCTCGCCCGCCGACAGCCGCGCCTCGAAGGCGCGCAGCATGGCCAGCGCCTCCTCCTCGTCCCCCGCGCGGGCGGGGGCCGGCGGTGGCGCCGGCGCAGGGACGGGCGCCGCCCCCTCGTCGGAGGGGTCCACCTGGGCCAGCACGGGACCAGCCAGCAACACCACGGCGAGCGCGAGCGTGCGACGCACGGGGCGAGCCTGCCGCGTGGCAGCCCCGCGATGCAACCGGTTGCGCGAGGCGGTGTCGCTGTCAGACTTGCGGCGTGTACACCATCTGGCGCTCCATCGACGTCAGCTTCGCGCACCACGTGCGCGGCCACGCGGGGAGCTGCATCAACCTCCACGGGCACACCTGGAAGCTCGAGGTGTGCGCCGCGGCCGAGGCGCTCGACGCCGAGGGCTTCGTGGTCGACTTCCGCCGCCTGCACGCCGACGTGCTGCAGCCGGCCCACGCGCTGCTCGATCACGCGCTCGCGCTGGGTCACGAGACCTTCGACGAGGTGGCCCGCGAGCTCGAGGTCATGGGCGCGCGCCTGCTCGAGAGCCGCGCGCGCGTGCACGGCGGCCCCGTGGCGGTGCCGGCGCCCGTGGTCACGCGGCTCTCTGGCGCCGAGAGCCGCTACCCCGGCGGCATGAAGGTGGCGGTGTTCCCGTTCTCGCCCACCAGCGAGCGCCTCGCCGAGTGGCTGTGGCGCGCGGCAGACCAGGCGCTGGCCGACCAGCGCGTGAGCGTGCCGTGCGTGCGCGTGTACGAGTCGCTCCACCCGGTGCACAGCGTCGCCGAGTTCCGACCGCGCTGAGCGCGGCGCCGCCCGCGCCGCGCGCGCGCCCGCGCCCTCACAGGGAGAGCAGGAAGCGCGCGCTGTCGTCGTCGGCCTCGCGCGATCCGGTGCGTTCGGCCTGCGCGGGCGGCGCCGCCGGGCGGCCGAGCTCCTCCGTAAGGTGATCGTGGATCGCCGCCAGCTCGCGCAGCGCGGCCTCGGGGAACCGCGCCACCGATACGCCCTCGCCGTCGACGCGCAGGACGGCCACCAGGTGCGGCACGTCGGCGACGCAGCAGGAGGCGCGCGCGTGCGCCTCGATGGACCGGAGGCGCTCCTCGAAGGTGCGCAGCGCGCGGTCGCGGTCGAGCTGCAGCGCGCGCGCGAGCGGCGCCGGGCCGGGCGCGTCGGCCGCGGCGATGTCGCGCTCGATGAGCGCGTCGCACGCCTCGTCGAGCAAGCCGAGCAGCTCGCCGCACGACAGCGAGCGTGTGGGCAGATCCCCGGGCGCCATGTCCCCTCCGTGCACGGCCCGGCCGATTGCATCGCGCGTGCCCGGCGTGATCGTGGGCACGGCGCGGTGGCATCGCGACGTACCACGGCGCGAGCACACGCCCGGCACACCGCGGGTGAGCGCGCCACACCGGTTGTGGCGACGGGAGCGGTGTTCGGCGGGCCACGCGACGGCGCGCGCCGCCTTCACCGCCGGTCGCCGCGCAGCACCTCCCCGAGCTCCGGGCCGAGCAGCACTGCCAAGACCAGAGATGCGGGTGCGCGCCGCGAGAATCCGCCCGAGCGCCGGAGGCGACCGCTCGTGCTTTTTAGCGCCCTCATGCGCCCAGACCGCGCGGGGGGTATTGCGCCAATGGGACGATGGTCCAACCTCCCGCGCTGGAGGTTCCTCATGCTTCGCTCCCTTCGGCTCCCCGTCCTCTTCGTGCTGCTCGGCTCGGGCTGCCAGTGCGCCTTCCCGTTCGACCAGACCATCACCATGACGGTGCAGACCGAGGTGGGCGGCTCGTCGACCTGCGAGCCCGGCGAGGACGACGTGGCCGACGGCAGCGGCAATTACGTGTCGGAGGGCGACTTCGGCGAGGTGCACTACAACTACGCGCACGACGGCACCGTAGATCCGCCGACCGCGACCTACTGCCGCGTCAACATCGTGAGCTGGATCGGCACCCTGGCCGACATGCAGGCCATCCAGGACGACGTGGACACCGAGGTGAGCAACCAGGGCTTCGACCCGGACAAGGCCACCATCAGCTTCGAGAACGCGGTGTTCGCGCAGGCCGACGTCTCCTTGGCCACGGCCACCGGCGGCAACTACGACCTCAGCAACATGGGCCCGTACCACGCGCGCCTCAACGTCGAGGCCACCGACCTCTCGGTGGAGGACATCCTCGTCATCAGCAACGACACCGGTGGTGACCTCGACGCCGCCACCATCACCTACACCGACAAGGGCGCCGAGACCGCGGCGGTCCTCACGGCCGGCCTCAACGGTGACGCCGGCTTCCAGGGCACGGGCACGGCCGACACGCAATTCGACTACGCGGATCTCGGGACCCTCACCGACGACGGCGACGGCGCGCCCGTCCTGACCATCACGGTCGACGTGCAGCTGGCGGGCACCATCCACTACGCCGTCCCGTAGGCGAGGCCCTCCGCGAGCGGCGCTCGAAGCGCCGCGTGCAAGGCCGGAGCGATCGAGCGCGCATCGGGGCGCTCGACGTCGCTCCGGCCTTCGCTGTTTCTGCGCACGCTGCCCGCGCGGCCCGATGAGCCACGCTCGATCGCCCGTTGCTCCCAAACGGGGCACGCGCGCGCTCACCGACGCGTCCGAACGCGGCGGCCGCGTTGGCGCGCGCGTTGCTCAGCACCTTGCGCACCGGAGGTCATCCATGGAAGAGCGCCGTCCCCCGCGCGAGCGCGAGCTCGTGCTCTCGCCCAACGAGTACGCCTACGTCCTCGACACCACCAAGGGCCACATCAACTGCTACGTGGGCCCGAACAAGACGAGCCTGGCGCAGACCGACCAGCCCGTGATCTTCAACGCGCTCACCAAGCGCTTCGACGCCGCCAACGACCTCGCCTCGGCCGTGCAGCTGTTCGCCACCGCGCCGGCCAACTGGTACATGGTGCTGAAGAACCCGAGCAAGGACGGGCACAGCCCCAAGCCCGGGCTCGCCTCGGGGCTCGTCGAGCTGCAGGTGGGCAAGAAGCTCATCATCCCCGGGCCCGTGAGCTTCGCGCTCTGGCCGGGGCAGATGGTCAAGGTGGTCGAGGGCCACCGCCTGCAGATGAACCAGTACCTCTTGATCCGCGTGTACGACGCGGCCGAGGCCAACCAGGATCGCGCCGCCGTGCTCGGCCTCGACGTCGTCGACGACGCCGTGTCGTTCGAGATCGGCGAGAAGCGCGTCATCCGCGGCACCGACGTGTCGTTCTACATGCCGCCAAACGGCGTGGAGGTGCTGCCCGACGAGGACGGCCGCTACGTGCGCGACGCCGTCACGCTGCAGCGCCTCGAGTACTGCGTGCTGGTGGGCGACGACGGCAAGAAGCGCTACGTGCGCGGCGAGGCCGTGGTGTTCCCCGAGCCGTCCCAGCGCTTCGTCGACGAGGGCGGGCGGAAGAAGCGCGCCATCGAGCTCTCGGAGATCACGGGGCTGCACGTCAAGGTCATCGCCCCCTACACCGACGACGACGGCGTGGCGCATGCCGAGGGCGAGGAGCTGTTCCTCACGGGCAAGAACAAGATCTACTTCCCGCGCGACGAGCACGCGATCATCAAGAGCGAGGTCACCGAGGTGCACCACGCCATCGCTATCCCCGCCGGCGAGGGGCGCTACGTGCTCAACCGGCTCGCGGGCGAAATCGAGCTCAAGCGCGGGCCGCAGATGTTCCTGCCCGATCCGCGGCGCGAGGTCATCACGCGGCGCGTGCTCTCCGATCGCGAGTGCGCGCTGCTCTACCCCGGCAACGACGAGGCGCTCGCCGTCAACCGCGCGCTGCGCCGCGGACCCGCGGCCGCGCCGCCGCCGGCGGCGGCCCCGCGCAAAGACAACCCCGTGGCGGCGCCCGTGCCCGGCCCCGGCGCGGTGGCGCGCGATCCGTTCGCGCCCTCGAACGTCAACATGTTCGCGCGCGGCTTCGTGGCCCCGCGATCCATCATGCTCGACACCAAGTTCGACGGCGCCGTGGCCGTCGACGTGTGGTCCGGCTACGCGGCGCAGATCGTCGACCGCGCCGGCGCGCGCCGCGTGGTGCGCGGGCCGCAGACGGCGCTGCTCGAGTGGGGCGAGACGCTCGAGGCGCTGTCGCTGTCCACCGGCACGCCCAAGAGCAGCGACGAGCTGTTGCACACCGCCTTCCTGCAGATCGCGGGCAACCAGGTGAGCGACCGCGTCGACGTGGTGTCGAGCGACCTGGTGGAGGCGGCGGTGACGCTCAAGTACCGCGTCAGCTTCGAGGGGGCCGAGGAGCGCTGGTTCGCGGTCGACAACTACGTGAAGCTCCTGTGCGACCACGCCAGCTCGCTCATCAAGGCGGCGGCGCGCCAGATCCCCATCCGACGGCTGCGCGCCGAGATCGCCGAGATCGTGCGCGACACGGTGCTCGGCAAGAAGGCCGACGGGCCGCGCGCCGGCCTCGCGTTCGTGGAGAACGGCATGCGCGTCACCGACGTGGAGGTGCACGAGCTCGAGGTCACCGACGGCGAGGTGGGCGCGCTCTTGTCGAGCGCGCAGCTGCACGCCATCCAGAGCGCCATCCAGGTGGCCGAGAAGGAGAGCGCGCTGGCCGACCGCCGGCGGCTCGAGGAGATCGACCGTCAGCTCGCGCAGGCCGAGCACCAGACCAAGCTCTTGCGCGCGCAGCTCGACGAGGAGCGTGAGGGCCGGCTGTTCGTGCTGCAAGAGCACCGGCAGGCGCAGCACGCGCGCCTCTTGGAGCTCAAGCGCGACTCCGAGGTCGCCGACGCAGCCCGCGAGGCCGAGGTGCGCGAGCAGCGCCTGCTCATCCAGGCGCGCGAGGCCGAGGCAGCACTGCTCGAGCGCCAGCGGCAGCAGGAGCTCGACCTGGCCCGCCTCCGCGAGCAGACCGAGGCGGCCGTGCGCCAGGCGGGCGCCTTCTCGCCCGACCTGGTGGCCGCCCTGACGCGCTTGGGCGACGCGCAGCTCTTGTCGGCCTTGTCGGCCAACTTCGGCGAGCTTGCCGCCGTGGAGGGCCGTGGCCTGCTCGAGACCGCGCGGAAGTTCCTCGACTTCATGCCGCAGTCGGTGGTGCCGGCGCTGCGGGGCGCGAAGCCAGCGGCGCGCGAGGGCGACGCGGAGTGATCTAGGGGGGCGCTGTGGTGAACATACCTCACTCGTGGTGTATTCGGACTTCTCGATCTGCAAGGGCTGGAGCCGAATTCGTCCCATGGGTTGTGGTGTTTTCGCCGCAGCGCCATTCTCCAAGTGGCGTCCTGGCGCCACTTGGAGACATGGCATGGCGGCTGCAATGAGGTGTCACGCAGGCAGCCGGCTTAACAGACTTCCCCCCAGGTCGAATCGGTTGCTTGTGAGAGCTCGAACGCGGCGTCCCCCCCGTGCCGTCGTTCGAGCTCTCGATTTTTTTTAATCGGCGCGGACCCGCTCTGCTTGAGCGACGCCGGGTTTTGCGTTCCAGGCTTTTTCTGGTCATGTGCGCGTCATGTCGAGAACCGATGGGCGATCGTCCGCGCAGCTCCGTGAGATCCGCTTCGAGACCGGCGTGGTGCCGCACCACGCAGGGAGCGTCATCGTCCACTTCGGGACCACGCGGGTGCTGTGCGTGTGTACAGCCGAGGACCGCGTTCCGCCGCACCGCCTGAGCAGCGGCGGCGGCTGGATGACGGCCGAGTACTCCATGCTGCCGGCGGCCACGCACGACCGCAAGCAGCGCGACATCTCGCGTGGCAAGCAAGACGCGCGCTCTGTGGAGATCCAGCGCCTCATCGGGCGCGCCTTGCGCAACATCGTGAACATCGACGTCATCGGCCAACGCACGCTGACCGTCGACTGCGACGTGCTGGTGGCCGACGGCGGCACGCGCACGGCGTCGATCACGGGAGGGTTCGTGGCGGTCGCCCTGTGCGTCGACGCCCTCTTCAAGAAGAAGGCCCCCATGAAGGCCAAGAAGCTGCGCGACGTGCTCTCGGGGCAGGTAGCCGCCGTGTCGCTCGGCGTGCTCGACGGTCGGGTGCTGACCGACCTGTGTTACGCCGAGGACGTGCGCGCCGAGACCGACTTCAACCTGGTGGCGCGCGACGACGGCACCTTGGTGGAGGTGCAGGGCACCGCCGAGGGCGAGCCCATGACCCGCGAGCAGCTCCTCACGATCCTCGACCAGGGCACCGCCGCCGTGCGCGAGCTCTGTGAGAAGCAGCGCGCGGCGCTGGCCGGGATCTGGGTGTGACGACGATCCTGCTCGCGACGCAGAACGCCAAGAAGGGGCGGGAGCTCGCCGAGCTGGCACGTGGCCGCTTCACGGTGACGACCCTCGGTGACGTGGGCCTCGCCAACCTCGCCATCGTGGAGAACGGCGCCACCTTCGCCGAAAACGCGCGCATCAAGGCGCGCACCGTCAAGGCCGCGCTGGCGCCGGCCGTTGCGCGCGAGGTCGCGTGGGTGCTGGCCGACGACAGCGGCCTGGTGGTCGACGCGCTCGACGGCAAGCCCGGGGTGCGCTCGGCGCGCTTCGCCGCCGACCACGGCGCCGGCCACGGCGACGAGGCCAACAACGAGCTGCTGCTGCTCCTGCTCGCCCCGGTCCCCGACGAGCGACGGCGCGCGCGCTTCGCGTGCGCCGTGTGCGCCCTCGCCGGCGACGGCGACGCCATGCACGAGGCCTTCGGCACCGTGGAGGGGCACGTCGCGCGCGCGCGCGCCGGCGGCGGCGGCTTCGGCTACGACCCGCTGTTCATCCCCGTGGCGCACGCGCCCCGGCGCATGGCCGAGCTGTCCGCCGACGAGAAGCACGCCATCTCCCACCGCGGCGTCGCCATGCGCGCCGTGCTCGACGCCCTCGGCGCGCCGGCGCGCCCTTCGGTGTTCGCGCGCGCGCGCGTTCAGCGCGCCTGAGTGCACCAGATGCTGGGCCAGAGCACGACGTCGTCGATGGCGAAGCGACCGCCGGCCGTGGCGTCCCACGCGCCGGCCGCGAGCTCGACGAGCGCGAGCTGCGCGATCTCGGCCACCAGCGGGTTGGTCAGATCGACGCGCCGGTAATAGCCGCCACCACCGGTGGCGGAGGTGAAGACCTCGGCGGTCGCGCCGTTGACCTCGAGCCGGACGATGCGATCGATCTCGATGTCGAAGTTCTCGAAGGCCTGCTCGACCAGGCCCCCGCTACCATAGAGTTGCAGCCCAAGGCCGGCTTCGGGGTCGATGATCACCTCGATGCTCGCGTTGCCAGCGTCGAAAAAGCCGAAGTAGAGGTCCTGCCCCGTGGTGCTCGGGAGCTCGGCGATGGCGACCTCCAGCGCAAATGCACGCTGGTCCCGCAGCACCTCGTTGGTGAGCCCCGCGTAGTCCGAGCCGCCGCTGGTGGCAGGCACGTCGACGCGCCACTGGCCGCCACCGATGCTCTGGGCGGTGGCCGTTCCGTCCCAG
Organism: uncultured Myxococcales bacterium; assembly: GCA_964580865.1. Taxonomy (GTDB): domain Bacteria; phylum Myxococcota; class UBA727; order UBA727; family VGSZ01; genus JACOUT01. Next base: position 7,794 of record CAZONM010000029.1, read on the forward strand.
ACGTCGAAGTCCTGTGCCTGCCCGTCCTCGAAGTCCTCGTACAGGATCGGCGTGCACTCGCCCTCGCCCTCGCCCTCACCCTCGCCCTCACCTTCGCCCTCACCTTCGCCCTCGCCCTCGCCCTCGCCCTCGCCCTCACCTTCGCCCTCACCTTCGCCCTCACCTTCGCCCTCACCTTCGCCCTCACCTTCACCCTCACCCTCACCCTCACCCTCGCCCTCGCCCTCGCCCTCGCCTTCGCCCTCACCCTCACCCTCACCCTCGCCCTCGCCCTCGCCCTCGCCCTCGCCTTCGCCGCCCGGTGCGCACACACCGCCGGCGCAGGCCGACGCCGGAGCGCAGTCGGTGTCGGTCGCGCACGGTAGCGCGCCGATCAGGCGGCACGCCGCGGCGACGATGGTGAGCGAGAGAACCGCGAGCGCGAGCGCGACGCGCACGGGATTAGGTCCGCGAGCGGGATACCGCCTTGGGGTCGAGGCCCTCGCGCACCAAGAGCCCCTTGCCGCGCTGCTCGATGAAGCCGCGGCGCTGGAACTCGGAGAGGGCGCGGCTGACGGTCTCGCGGCTGGTGCCGATGCGGCTGGCGATGTGCTGTTGCGTAGGGATCTTCTTGATGAGGTGGCCCTCGGGCACCACGTCACCCTCTTCCTCGCAGCGCTCGAGGAGGAAGCGCGCCACGCGGCCGTACACGTCGAGCAGCGCCAGGTTGCCGATGCTCTCGTCGGCGCGGCGCAGCCGCACGCACACCTCGGTCATGACGTTGATGGCGATGGTGGGGTAGCTGCGTAGGGCCTGCAGAAACTCCTTGCGACCGAGCCGCAGGAGCAGCGAATCGGTGAGGCACGCGACGTTGGCCGAGCGCGGCTCGCCGTCCACCAGGCTCATCTCGCCGAAGAAGCTGCCGGGCCCGAGCGTGGAGAGGATGATCTCGCGGCCGTTGTCGGACCACAGCGAGACCTTCACCTCGCCCTCGGCGACGATGTAGAGCGAGTCGCCGGGGTCGGTGGCCGACACCACCACGGTGTCGCGCGGGTAGTGCTTCTCGGTGATCAGCAAGCTCAGACGAGCCAGGTCGTCGTCGGGCATGCCGGCGAACAGGGGGACCTCTTTGAGGAGATCCACAATCTGGCGCGCGCGCGCATTCGACGACGTCGACGTCATCCGTCACCCCGGAAGCAAGTTGGCTGGCACGCTACCCGCGCGGCAATCCCCGGGTCAAGCGGACCGCCGCTTTGCCAGGGCGTCCTGCACGAGGCGCTCGAGCACGGCCTGCGCCGCCTCGTCGAAGCCCACCAGCTCGATGGCGTGACCGCCCTCGGCGCTGCGCACCACCCGGCCCTCGCCCTGCAGGAAGTGCTGACCGTCGCGCGTGGTGAGCTGCACGTACACGCGCGTGCCGACGGGGCGCTGCTCGACGGTGGTGATGAACAGCCCCGAGCGCGACACGTTGAGCGTGTAGTCGGTGCGGAACTCCTCCAGCGCGCCGAAGCGGTACTGGACGAGCAACGGGAGGTCGACGCGCGGGTGGCGCCGGCGGTTGTCCTCGCTCACGGGCCCACTCTACGGCTTGCGGCAGTGGCGCGCGATCCTATCGACCTCTCGGTCGACCAGGAAGCCGCGCGCAGCGCCATCAGCGAGGCCCCACGGGCGGGCCCGCGCGCAGCAGCTCCGAGCGGGCGTCCACCACGCGCGGGCGGAGCTCGGTGCCGTCCTCGAGGATCTGCACCGCCGCGCCGTACGCCGCCTCCAGGTAGGGCAGGCGCGTGGCCAGCGTGCCCCACACCCGTGCGGGCACGCCCAAGCGGTGCGCGCGACGCAAGGCCTCGTAGCCCGCGCGGTCGACCTCCACGAACACGCCGTAGGCCTGCGCGCGCGGGTGGCCGAGGGGCACGCGCAGCACGGCGCGCACGAAGCCGCGGGTGGTGCGCACGGCGCCGGCCAGCTCGTCGAGCATGACGCTCTCGGCGCCGGCGCGCACGCGCGCTTGCCGCTCCTGCTCCGACAGCGACAGCACCGGCTCGGGCCAGCGCGCGGCGAGCGCGTGCGTCTCATCGTCGACGACGATGGGCAGTCCGCTCATCCCCTTCCTCCGGCCCGAACCAGGCGCCATGCGCTACGCTCGTCGTGATGAAGTTTACCCCGAAGCTGCCGCACACCGTGCCCCAGTCGCTGCGGCTGACCAAGCCGGATCCCGGCCCCCTGGTCAAGGCGCGCACCCACGAGCGCAAGGCCGAGGAGCTGCGCACCGACCGCAAGGAGGCCGACGAGGCGCTGGACCGGGCCGAGCGCGAGAAGCGCAAGAAGGGCGCCCCGCCGCCCGAGGACGAGGGGCCCCGGCCGCACCTGGAGCTCCTCGAGCGCTGGAAGGCGCTGGAGCACACGGTCACGCCCATCGAGGCGCGCGCGCGCCACGAGTGGAAGAACCGCTTCTCGAGCGAGCCGCGCGAGTTCGAGGTGATCGGGCACCTGATCGCGTCGTTGCCGCGGCCGCGCCTCGACGCCCTGTGCAAGGACCCACGCATCGCTCAGCTCAACGTCGTGCTCGGCCATCGTGATCTCGCCAAGGTGATCGGTGACAACGAGCTCCTGCAGGATCTCGGCATCGACTTCGCGACCTTCCTCTCCGCGAAGCGCGATCTCAAGTTTCAGCTCGGGATCCAGACCTACAAGAGTGCGCAGGCGCTGGCCGTGTACTTGACCATCGTGCGCGCGGCGGCGGATCCCAAGGTGCGCAAGACCAAGAACTTCGTCACCGATCGCGAGGTCCTCGACGTCGCGGGCGCGATCCTGCGCGACATCACCACGCACATCATCGAGGAGATGCAGGCGGCCCACGACTCGTTCTTCGCCGTGGGCGACCGCAAGCAGGTGGGCGAGCAGTTCCGCATCGACCGCGCCAAGAAGAGCGGGCGCCCCGTGCCGCCCGCGGGCGCCCCCAAGGGCAGGCCGCTGCCCGACACCGCCAAGCCGAAGCCGGGCGCGCTCAAGGGGTGAAGGGCGGAGCGCAGCGGTCGAGAGAGCGCGTCGTCAGAACTTGCCGGCGAGCACCAGGAACGCGCGCATCTTCTCGTTGGTCTCGCGCAGCCGCGACGACAAGGTGCGCACGAACGTCCACAGCATGTCGTAGGCGAGGTCCTTGTTCATGAACAGCAGGTCCTCGAAGGTGGCCTTGGCGATGCTGCCCACGACGACGGTGGTGTTGGTGATCGCGTCGGCCGAGCGCGGGCTGTCGTCGATGAGCGCCATCTCGCCGAAGTAGTCGCCGGGCTCGAGGATGGCCAACGCCTCCTCGCCCACGCCGGGGATCTGCTTGGAGACGCGCACCTTGCCCTGCACGATGAAGTAGAAGCGATCGGCCGCGTCGCCGTCGCCGAAGATCTTGGTGCTGGGCGCGAAGCGCTGCTCCTCGACGATGCCGGCCACGAGCTTGAGGTGCTCGGGCAGCAAGCTCTCGAACAAGCCGACCTTCTTGAGGGACGCGACGTCGACCGCCATGCTCCGGTTGTCGCACGCCGCGCTCAGGCGCGCAAAGAAGCCGTCACCAGCGCTCGGCGCTCGCGGCCACGCCCGCGATCACGGCGTCGAGCCCCAGCACCGCGCGCGTCAGGCGCTCGACGTCGAGCGTGGGCGGCAGGTCGGTGGGCTCGTGGTAGTGCGGGTTCCGAAACGGCGCCGTGTCGGTGACCATGACCGCGCGGTACCCCTGGCGCCAGAAGGCCGCGTGATCCGACCAGCCGATGCCCTCGATGGAGCCGGGCACGCTGGCGCCCTCCGACGGCACCGTGGCCCGCGCGCGGAACAGCCGCACCGCCTCGTGCACCAGGCGCTGCGACGACAGGTCGCCCACGAACCCCACGAAGCTCCCCGTGGACGGGTACACGAGCGAGAACGGGAACGGGTACTGCTGCGAGCCGGGCGCGTCACTGAAGAAGCCGAGCGTCTCCAGCGAGAACATCGCGACCACGTCGTCGCCGCGGGCGCGACACTCGCGTGCGTACACCGCGCTGCCCATGTGCGGGCCCTCGAACCACGGCGGCTCCTCGTTGGCGAAGAACACGAAGCGCACCGTGCGCTCCGGCGCGCGCGCCGCGAAGGCGCGCGCCAGCGCGAGCCCCGCCGCGACGCCCGAGGCGTTGTCGTCGGCCCCCGGCGTCCCCTCGGCGGAGTCGTAGTGGGCGCCGACGACCACGATCTCGCCGGCGCGCTTGGTCCCGCGGCGCTCGACGATCAGGTTCTCCACGGGGTGCCCGACGGCGGGCTCGCGCGAACGCGCGGCGTAGCGCGCCGCGAAGCGCTGCGCCTCGTAGCGCTGCTTCTCCACCGTGTAGCCCATGCCGCGCAGCTGCAGCTCGATGAAGCTCGCCGCCGCCGCCAACCCCTCGGGCCGGCGCGCAACGTTGCGCTCACCGATGTCGACGGCCAGACGCTGCACGTCGGCCGAGAGCTGCTCGGCCATCGCGCGGCCGCCCTCGTCGAGCGGCGGCGGCGCGCCGCGGAAGCTCTCGCCCGGCATCGCCACCATGCCGTGCACGCACGCGCCGAGCGCCAACGCGCACGCGGCGCCGCCCGCGGCCACGGCCAGGCGACGCTTCACGCGGCGTGCTCGCCCAGCCACCGCTCCGCGTCGATCGCGGCCATGCAGCCCGAGCCCGCCGCCGTGATCGCCTGGCGGTAGTGGCTGTCTTGCACGTCGCCACACGCGAACACGCCGTCGACGCTGGTGCGCGAGCTCTTGCCCTGCGTGACCAGGTAGCCCTTCTCGTCCATCTGCAGCGCGCCCTTGAACAGCGACGTGTTGGGCGCGTGACCGATGGCCATGAACAGCCCGCCGGCCTTGAGCGACGTGACGCTGCCGTCCTTCGTGCTCTTGAGCTTGACGCCGATGAGCCAGTCCTTCTCGAACGGACCCACCTTCTTCTTCTCGGTGAGGATCTCGCAGACCTCGGCGTTGAGCGCGAGCGCGATCTTGGGGTTGGCCTTGACCCGGTCGACCATGATCTTCGAGGCCCGGAACTCGTCGCGCCGGTGCACCAAGGTCACCTTGGTGGCGAAGCGCGTGAGGAACAGCGCCTCCTCGATGGCCGAGTCGCCGCCGCCCACGACGACGAGCTCCTCGCCCTTGTAGAAGGCGCCGTCGCAGGTGGCGCACGCCGACACCCCGGCGCCCTGGTTCATCAGGTCCTTCTCCTGCGGCAGCCCGAGCAGCTTGGCGTTGGCGCCGGTGGCGATGATGAGGGCGCGCGCGCGATACACCGCGCCGCTCTCGGAGGTGAGCTCGAACGGTCGCCTGGTGAAGTCGATCTTCTCGACGTTCTCCGCGTAGATGGTGGCGCCGAAGCGCTCCGCCTGCTTCTTGCAGCGCTCCATCAGCTCGGGGCCCTTCACGCCCTCGGGGAAGCCGGGGAAGTTCTCCACTTCGCTCGTCCACATCAGCTGGCCGCCGGGGATGTTCGGCGACGCGCCCTCGAACACCACGGGCGCGAGGTTCGCGCGCGCAGCGTAAACGGCAGCCGTCCAGCCCGCCGGGCCGGAGCCGATAATGATGACGTTGTGCACGGGGTCGGCCATGTCGCGTACTCCTTGAGGAGGCGACGTACCCTTTTCCCGGCGCCTTGACCATGCCGACCTTGCGCGATCTCGCGCCGGTGGCGATGCAACGCGCGCGCGGCGCGCGCATCTCTCACTTCGACGGGTTGTCTTTGCTCTTCTGCGACGCGATGGCCTGATCGATGTTCGCGATCAGGTCGGCGGCGCGGGCGTCGCCGCCCTGCTGCGCCTTGATGGCCGAGGCGCGCGCGCCCGACAGCTCGCCGAGGTTGAGCTGCGCCACCGCGATGCCAAAGAGCGCCGCTGCGTAGTTGTTGTCGAGGTCGATGGCGTGCTGGAACGCGACCTTCGCCATGGCGTGGTTGCCCAGGCGACCCTCGCAGCGGCCAAGCTCGGTCCACGCGAAGGGGTTGCTGCCGTCGATCTTGGTGGCGGAGCGCAGGTGCTCCACGGCGTCCTTGAGCACGTTGTTGGCGCGCGTGGGATCGGTGCTGGCGAGGGTCGCGGCGGCCCGGCTCTGCGCGTGCCCCAGCGCCAGCTGCGCCACGCCGTTCTTCGGATCGCGCAAGACGGCCTTGTTGTAGATGGCCAGCGCCTTAGCGGCGTCCTTGGAGATGGGCCGCCCGCCCGCGTCGGTGCCGGCGGGGAACATCGGGTCGTAGCTCTTGGCCTCTTCGATGAGCTGGCGCACCGCGATCTCGTCGGCGCTGTCCCCACCGGCCACGCGCTGCGCCAGGTGGAAGGTCATCTTCGAGAGCAGGCGCGCGGCCAGCTCGTCGTAGCCGCCGAGCACGTCGTTGAACGGCTTGACCACGCGCTCGGCCGCGAGCAGTTGGCGCGTCTCTACCTCGAGCAGGCGCCCGTTGAGCGCCACCTGCTCGCCCGCCACCTGCACGCTGCCGATGACGACGTAGCGCGCGTCGACCATCTGGCCGATCGCGAGGTAGCTGTCTTCCTCGAACAGGCCCGATTGGTTGCGCGCGATGGCGTTGATGGCCTTGTCGAGCTGGCTCTCCTCGACGATGCGCAGGGCCTTGTCGTTGACGATCTTGTTGACGATGGCCTCGGCGGCACCCTCGCCGAGGTGCTGGTGCTTGTCTTCCTTGTTGAGCACCTTGAACGGGAAGATGGCGACGACCGGCGCCTTCTTGTTGCGCTCGCGGTTGGGGTTGGCCGCGGCGGCCGGCGCCACCAACGAGAGCGCGAGCACACAGGGGAGCGACGCGAGCACGATGCGAGCGCAGGAAGTCATGGTGGTCCTCACGCCCGACATCCTACCACCGGCCGGGCCGCGCGCACGGGGTCACAACAGCGCCTTGCGCTCGAGCGCCCGCACCCGGTCGCGCAGCTCGGCCGCGCGCTCGAACTCCATGGCTTGGGCGGCCGCGCGCATCTCGGCGCGCAGGGTCTCGATGAGCGCCGGGATCTCGGCCGCGTCCACCGCGTCGGCGCCGCCGCGCCGACGTCTGCCGGGCTTGCCGCCGGGGCCGCCCGCGGCCGCTGCGTCGAGGTCGAGGTAGTCGTGGTCGGCGTAGGCCAGCGACGGGTCGGCTCGGATGGCCTTCTCGATGGTGCGTGGCGTGATGCCGTGTGCGCGGTTGTAGTCTTCCTGCGCGGCGCGGCGACGCTTGGTCTCGTCGACGGCGGCCTTGATGGAGTCGGTGACGACGTCGGCGTACAGGATCACGTGGCCGTGCGCATTTCTCGCCGCGCGTCCGATGGTCTGGATGAGCCCGGTGGTGGCGCGCAGGAAGCCCTCCTTGTCGGCGTCGAGGATGGCCACCAGCGACACCTCGGGCAGGTCGAGGCCCTCGCGCAGCAGGTTGATGCCTACCAGCACGTGGAAGTCGCCGCGGCGCAGCGCGCTCAACAGCTCGATGCGCTCCAGCGTGTCGATGTCGGAGTGCAGGTAGCGCGCCTTGACGCCCACCTCTTGCAGGTACTCGGTGAGGTCCTCGGCCATGCGCTTGGTGAGCACGGTGACGAGCACGCGCTCGCCGGCGCCCGTGGTCTTCTTGACCTCGGCGATGAGGTCGTCGACCTGGGTGGCCACCGGGCGCAGCTCCACCATCGGATCGAGCAGCCCCGTGGGGCGGATGAGCTGCTCCACGATGACGCCGTGGGCCTTCTCGATCTCGTACTCGGCGGGCGTGGCCGACACGTAGATGGCCTGCGGCACGTGGGCCTCGAACTCGTCGATCTTGAGCGGCCGGTTGTCGAGCGCCGACGGCAACCGGAAGCCGTAGCGCACCAACGTCTCCTTGCGGCTGCGATCGCCGAAATACATGCCGCGCACCTGAGGCATGGTCTGGTGGCTCTCGTCGATGACGAACAGGGCGTCCTTCGGGAAGTAGTCGAGCAGCGTGGGCGGCGCCTCACCCGTGGCGCGGCCCGTGAGGTGCCGCGAGTAGTTCTCGATGCCCTTGCACTGACCCGTGGCCTCGAGCATCTCGAGGTCGAACATGGTGCGCTGCTCGAGCCGCTGCGCCTCGAGCAGCAGGTTCTGGCCGCGCAGCTCCTGCAGGCGCACCAGGAGCTCGGCGCGAATGGCGTCGAGCGTGCGCTTCATGCGCTCCTTGTTCATGGCGTAGTGCGACGCGGGCCAGATGGTGACGAAGGGCAGGTCCGCCACCACCCTGCCGCGCAGCGGGTCGACCACCTGGATGCGCTCGACCTCGTCGCCGAAGAACGAAATGCGCAGCGCCTCCTCCTCCTCGTGCGCCGGGAACACCTCGACCACGTCGCCCTTGGCGCGAAAGGTGCCGCGCGCGAAGCTGACGTCGTTGCGCTCGAACTGGCTCTCGACGAGCTGCCGCAAGAACGAGTCGCGCCCGAGCGGCCGGCCCACCTCCACGTAGGCCGTCATCTCCTTGTAGCTCTCGCGCGAGCCGATGCCGTAGATGCACGACACCGACGCCACGATGACGACGTCGTTCCGCTCGAGCAGCGCGCGCGTGGCCGAGTGGCGCATGCGATCGATGGTGTCGTTGATGAGGCTGTCTTTCTCGATGTACGTGTCGGTCGACGGGACGTAGGCCTCGGGCTGGTAGTAGTCGTAGTAGCTGACGAAGTACTCGACGGCGTTGTTGGGGAAGACGGCCTTGAGCTCTTGGTAGAGCTGCGCCGCCAGCGTCTTGTTGTGCGCCAGCACCAGCGTGGGCTTGTTCACGCGCGCGATGACGTTGGCCACCGTGAAGGTCTTGCCCGAGCCGGTGACGCCGAGGAGCACCTGGTGGCCGAGGCCGCGCTCGAGGCCGTCGACGAGGTGTTCGATGGCCTGCGGCTGATCGCCTTGGGGCGAGAAGTCGCTGACCAGCTCGAAGCGCGCGGGCGCCTTGCGCGTGCCGTCGCGGCGCCCCTGCTCGGCCTGGGCGCCCGCGAGGTCGGTGGTGGACTCCGCCGGCTTCACGGCTCCCCCTGCGCTGCCGCCACCGAGGTGGTCAGGCCGTCGGCACCTTGAAGGGGTGCGCCTTGGGCCGGTCGCATGCCTTGTCGGTGCACACCTGGGCCTCGACCTTGCCCTCGACGTCGCCGGTGCCGCCCTTGACCATGGCGCCGAGCTCCACGTTGCCCTCCAGGATCACCGACGTGCCGAGCGCGCCTAGGTCCTTCTTCTGGCCCGCGGGCACGCTGACCGCGCCCTCGAGCTTCCAGCCGCCCTTGCTCTCGTCGACGGTGAGGGCCACCGGCTTGCCGATCTCCTCGCCGGGCGCATAGGCGTGGTAGCCGGGCTTGAGCTTGAGCACCACCGTGAGCTTGCCCGTGGCCTTGTCGAACGCCGGCGCTAGCTCGAGGGCGTTGGCGAAGTCGGGCGGCGCCTCGGGCATGGCGCTCGGCTTGATCACCGTGCCGTCGTCCTTCACGGGCTTGCCCTCGCCGAACCCGCCCTGGGGCTCGGACGGGCAGGCGCACAGCAGGCCGAGGCCAACGGTGGCGGCGACGACGGCGGGACGGATCAGCGTCATGGGCGGAACCTCGATGCAGTGGATAGCGTCTTTCACGGGGGCGCGCAGAATGCCATAGCCGCACAGCGCACGACCCGCCCGAGCACCGCCCGTGACCATCGACACCGACGACCACGCCCCCGACGACGACGCCGATCTGGCGCCGCGGCCCCGGCCCGGCCACCGCAGCAAACCGGGCGGTCTGGACATGACGCAGAAGGCTGCGGTGGTGGCGGCGCTCTTTCGCGCCGGCATCGGCCTGGTGGGGCTCGCCATCACGCTCTTGTGGATCCCCGTGCCGCGCGTGGGCGCCGGGGGGCACAGCGTCCCCATCGTCCCCGTGCTCGCGGCCGTGTCGATCCTCATGATGGTGACCGGCTGCACGTCGCTGTCGAAGGTGACGCGCGCGGTGTACCCCAAGCTCGCCCGCATGGTCGCGCTGGCGTTTGCGGCGGCGGCGCTGGCCGTGGTCGCGGTGACCGCCACCCTGGGCGCCGGCGCGTTCGGCCCCGCCCGCAACCCGCAACCCGCCCCCCCGGGCCCGGCCACCATCACCTTCGAGCCCCCCCCCGGCCGCTGACACCCGGCGCCCGTGTAGGAGTGTGCCACCACGGCACGAAGCGCCGCGCATTGGCTAAGCTGGGGCTCCATGGCCAAGCCCCAGGTGTTCGGTCGCTACCTTCTGCTCGACAAGGTCGCCTCTGGCGGCATGGCCGAGGTGTGGCGCGCCAAGCTCTCGGGCGAGGCGGGCTTTCAGCGCATCATCGCCATCAAGAAGATCCTGCCGCACGTGGCGGAGGACCAAGAGTTCATCTCGATGTTCACCGACGAGGCGAACATCACGTCGCGCTTGCAGCACGCCAACATCGGGCAGGTCTACGAGTTCTCCAAGATCGGCGACACGTTTTACATCGCCATGGAGTACATCTCGGGCAAGGACCTCAAGACGGTGTGGTCCTACAACCGCTCGCGCAAGTCCACACTGCCGCTCGAGCTGGCGGCCTTCATCGTGGCGCGCATGGCCGACGGCCTCGACTACGCGCACCGCCTGACCGACAACTTCGGGCAGGACGCGGGCATCGTGCACCGCGACGTCTCCCCGCAGAACGTGCTGTTGTCGTGGGACGGCGAGGTCAAGGTCATCGACTTCGGCATCGCCAAGGCGCAGGAGAAGAGCGGGCGCACCCGGCCCGGCACGCTCAAGGGCAAGTTCGCGTACATGTCGCCCGAGCAGATCCGCGGCCTCAACCTCGATGGGCGGGCCGACATCTTCGCGCTCGGCGTGGTGCTGTACGAGATGTGCACGGGCGAGCGCGGCTTCTCGGCGGAGAGCGAGTTCTCGCTGCTCGAGATGGTGCGCAACGTCGAGATCAAGCCGCCCACCATCGTCAACCGCGACATCCCCGCGGAGCTCGAGCGCATCATCTACAAGGCGCTCGCCAAGGATCGCGAGCACCGCTACCAGACCGGCGCCGAGCTGTCGGAGGAGCTGCAGCGCTTCCTGATCATGAAGGGCAAGCCGCCAAGCCGTCAGGAGCTGTCGCGCTACCTGCGCGAGAACTTCACCGTCGACTTCGAGAAGGAGCGCGCGCGCCTCGAGAGCTACAAGGAGATCTCCCTCGACGACGTCGAGCAGGCGCAACCGTCGGCCGGCGCCTCGAGCCGCCAGACGGGAGCGCATGCGCCGGTGCCGAACGACCAGGAGATCCACGACGACGCCACCGCCGCGTGGGACCACGAGGACGACGCGTTCGCGTCGAGCAAGCCGCCGCCGCGGGCGCCCCCCATGAGCGGCGGTATTCGGCCGTCGGCGCGACCGGTGGTGCCGGTGGCCGTCGACACCATCGCCAACAAGACACCCGCCAACGTGCGCCGGCCGAGCCCGCCGGGGTTCACGGCGCCGCCATCGACGGCGATCCCGCCGTCGCCGGCGCGCGGACCCAAGCTCTTCGTGGCGGCCGCAGCGGCTACCCTGGTCGTCACGGCCGCGGCGGTCGCGGCCTGGATGTTCATCTTGCCGAAGCCGACGGGGACCCTGGTCGTCACGGTGACCGGCGCCCCCGGCGCGGTGGTGCGCCTCGACGACCGCACGCCGAGCCGCGCCGAGCCCTCGATCACGCTCGAGGGGCTCACGCCCGGGACCCACGCGCTCGTCGTGGAGGAGCCAGGTTTCCAGTCGTTCTCGCAGACCATCGTCACCACCGCCGACCAACCGCTGTACACCAGCAAGGCCTTGCTCAAGCGCCTGCCGGGCAAGCTCGTGATCGGGTCCGAGCCGTCGGGGGCCGCCATCATCCTCGATGGCAAAGAGGTCGGCCTCAAGACGCCCGCCACCATCGAGGTCGAGGGCGAGACCCTGCACGAGGTGGCGCTGCGCCTCGAGGGCTACCGCGAAGGGCGCAAGAACGACGTCAAGGTGGCGGTGTCGGCGGAGCAGTCGGTGCGCCTGTCGCTGGTGCCCGAGAAGATCCGCATCCGCGTGACGTCGGTGCCCGAGGGCGCGCTCGTGCGCATCGCCGGCGCCACCATCGGCAACACGCCCGTGGTGCTCGAGCGCGCGCCCGAGGACTCGCCCCCCGTCGTGGAGCTATCGGCGAAGGGGTGCAAGAACTACCGCACCAGCATCCCGCTCGAGCAGAAGCTGGAGATGCTCTACCCCATCACGCTCGAGTGTCGGTAGCGCGCCTCGTCGACGGCGCGGGCGTCAGAACGACACGCGCGTGCCCGCCGACCCCTGCGCGATCACCTCGTAGGGCGCCGCGTCCGCCGGCTCCACCACGAGGCGCACGGCGCCGTCCACCGCGAGCACGAGCTCGCCCGAGAGCGCGCCCGCCTCGTCGACGCGCACGGTGATGCCCGGCCATTGCACGGTGAAGGGCGCCGGCAGCACCGAGGGCCGCAGGTGCAGGGCTCCGTCGCTGCCGGGCCGGAGGCCGGTGGCGCGGATCATGGCCAAGAGCGGCAGCGCGTGCTGGTTGGCGTTCATCACGGGCCAGTCGGTCATGGGCGTCGCCGGCGAGGACCAGGTGCCGCCCGACGGGATGAGCCCGTCGGGGCCTGACCAGATGCCGAACCACTGCGCGGGCACGTGCATGGCGTAGGCGGCCATGGTGTGGTTCTTGAGCGATCGATAGGCCAGGTCGGGGCGATGGTCGGCGTAGCCCCACGTGAGCAGCGCCGTGATCGCGTGCCACACCTGCCCGCCCTCGACGAGCGGCGCGCCCACGGGCGAGGGCTCGTCGAGGCGCGTGAACACGCTCTCGATCAACAGCTCGCGCTGCGCGTCGTCGGCGACGGTGTCGCCGATGAGCGCCCACACCTGGCTCTCGAGGTCGATGGCGTCGTCGCCATGGGGCTCGTCAGCGTCGAACCACGCGCGGCGAAACCACGCGCCCGTCCACTCCTCGGCGACCTCGGCGCGCATGAGGTCGGCGTACGCGTGCAGCTCGCCTTCGAGGGGATCGCCCGCGAACAGCGCCGCAGCTGCCACGGGCAGCACCCAGGTGGCCATCTGCGAGTTCGGCACGCTCTCGCCCACCGTCGTGGCTACGGCGCGATCGCTCGCCTTCATGACGATGCCGTCGCTCCAGTCGCCCGTCCCCACACGCACCAAACCGTGCGGGCCGGTGCCGACGACGTCGATCAGGTGTCGGGCGGCACGACGCGCGTGCTCGCGCATGCTGGCGGGCGCGGCCGCGTCGGGGGGCCAGAAGGGGTTCTCGTCGTCGAGGAAGGCGGCGTCGCCCGTGGCCACGACGTACTCCGCCAGCGCCCACAGGAAGAACAGGTCGAGGTCGGAGGGCGCCGAGTGCACGATGGCGTCCTCGGTCATGCCGAAACCCGCCGTGGCGTAGCTGATCTGCCCGCTGTCGGCGAAGGTCATGCGCGCGAGCATCCGGAGGTTCTCCCGCGCCAAGTCCGGCCGCAGGTACGCGAGCGGCACCGCGAACAGCGCGTAGTCGCGCGCGGCGCCGTCGAGGCCGTGCAGGTACTGGTACGTCGAGCCCTGCACGGTGTGGTGCACGCCGAACGACGCGTCATAGGCCGTGGCGCCTACGAGCTGCGCCGCGTGCCAGGCCATCTCGCGGTGCAGGCGAGGCGCGTCGTCGACGGCCACCAGCGGCGTCGCGGCGCGCGCCGCGCGCGCGGTGGCGGCGCGCGCGTCATCGGGGAAGAGGCCCACGGGCAGCGCCGCGTCGGCGGCCACGGCCCCGAAGGCGTAGCGCAGCGTCACCTGCTCGCCGCTGCCGAGGGTCAGCTCCACCCGGTGCGCGAGGAGGCCTGGCTCGCCGGCCGCGCTCTGCTCCACGAGCGGCGCCGTGGCATCGACGGCCGCGAACACGGCGTCGGGGCGCGTCATGCCGCCCGCGCCCGCGAACAACGCGCGGTCGGTGATGAAGTGCCCCTGGCGCGCGCGCTCGTCGAGCGCCACGAGCACCACGTCGAGCGGGTGGTCGTCCTCGGGCGCTGGCCCCGCGGGGTCCGACGGCGACGCCTTGGTGCTGACGTGGCGCAGGCGCACGGCGTCGGCGCCGTCCTCCACCACGCGCAGCGTGAAGTCACCGTTCTGCGCGTCGCGCGCAGCGTCGCCGTCGGCGGGCACGCTCGGCGACAAGGTCCCCGAGCGCAAGAGCTGCAGCGTGAGCGCATGCCGATTGACGTCCCACACCTCCACGTGGGCCAAGGTCACGGGCGCGCCCGCGTTCTCGATGGTGACCTCGTCAATGACGAAGGGCACGTCGCCCGGGGGTGCGATCACCTGGTGGGTCACCGCGACATCACCGTCGACGGCGCGGTGACGAGCCGCCTGCGCGCCGAAGACGCGCTCCACCGTGGTGCTCCCGCGCTTGAGGCCGTAGGCGCTCGACCACGCGTCGCCGTCGGGCAGGCGCACCCACGAGTAGCCGCCGCCGGTGCGCCCCTGCAGCCGGTCGACGCGGTTCAGGAACGTGGGCCCGCGGTCCTTGAGGAAGAGCTGCACGAAGCCGTCGGTGTCGACGACGCCGATGACGCGGTCGTTACCGATCTGAAAGAGGTGATCGCGCCGCGTGCTGCCGTCGGACAGGGTCCACAGCGCGCGCTCGTCGGCTGCGTTGTCGAGCATGTAGCGGTAGGCGGGCAGGCCATCGACGTCGACCGTCCAACGCCCGAAGGCCCCCGAGCCGAGGTCGCACGGTGCGAACACCTCGGGCTGGGCGCGGTCGGCCGCGGGACACCCCACCTCGGCCAGGTCGGCGATGGGCCGCGCGCATCCCGTGCCGGCCAGGACCCACACAGCGGCCAGGAGTATGCGACCACGCAGCATGATGCCGCGGCGCGCTCAGACCACGCCGCGCGCGCGGTCCTCGCGGGTGAGGCCGCGCTTGTCTTCGGTGGGCGCCTGGTAGAAGCGCTCGCGCAGCCACAGGTAGAACGTGGGCGCCATGAACGCCGACGAGTAGGCGCCGATGGCGCAGCCCACGGTCAAGCAGGCCGCGAACGCGCGCAGCGAGCCGTGACCCAGGATCCAGATGGCGCCCGAGGTGAACAGCAGCGTCAACGTGGTGTTGAGCGTGCGGTTGATCGTGTCGTTGACGGCCTTGTTGACGACGTTGCGCACGGTGGCGTTGTCGAGGCCGCCCGGCGGCGCCGCCGGCATGGTGGCGCGCACGCGGTCGTAGATGACGATGGTGTGCGAGATCGAGTAGCCGACGGTGGTGAGCAGCGCAGCCACGCTCGGCAGATCGAACTCCATGCGGCCGACGACGTACACGGCCAGCGCACCCAGAGGATCGTGCAAGAGCGCGATGACGGCGCCGGGCGCGAAGAACATGTCGAAGCGAACGGCGACGTAGATGAGGATGAGCGCCAGCGACAGGACCAGCGCGATGAGGCCGTCGGTCTTGAGCTCCTCGGCCACCGTGGCGTCGACGAAGTCGACGCGGCGCACCTCGAGGGTGCCGATCTCGGCGGTCAGGCCCTTGGCCACGCGATCGGCAACGCCCTGCAGCAACACCGTGTACAGCACCCGGCCCTGGTACGGCTCGTCGCGCAGCACGGCGCCCTCGGTGGTGAGCTCGCCGTCGGGCCCGCGCGTCTTGCGCAGCGTGACGTCGGGCACCGAGGTGATGGCGGTGATGATCTTCTGCTGCTGCGCTTGCAGCGTGGCCTGCAGCGCCGCCACGTCGGTGCCGGTGTCGGCGAAGGGCGCCGACAGGTGGAACCGGTCGCCCAGGCGCGGGTCGAAGTCGACCTTGGTGTCGCCGCCGAGCGCGGCGCTGAGCGCGCCCTCGATGGCCGTGAGCTGCTCCGGCGTCACCGCTGCCACGCGCTCGACGCGCACGAGCCACTCGTTGTCGGACTCGGCGCCGTATTGCTGGACCTGATGCTTGGCGAAGCCGAGGCGCTCGAGGGCGGCGCGGATGCGCTGCGGCTCGGCCTGCTGCTCGAGCTTGATCTGCATCTCCATGCCGCCGGCGAAGTCGATGCCCCAGTTGATGCCGAACACGGCCATGCCGATGAGCATGGCGACGCCCCAGATGACGCCGGCGGCGACGTAGTAGCGCCCGTGCTTGAGCAGGTCGCGCTCGCGCGACTGGTCGTAGAGAGAGAGGAACTTGGCGGCCATGGGGGCGGACCATCGTCGCGCCACGGGGCCTTGTCAACGCACCGTTGGCGCCCCGCGCCGCACCGACGCCGTCAGGGCAGCGTCGCCAGGAAGCCCTCGAGCTGGCCCTCGGCCGCCGTGCCGGCGACGTGCGTGCGCGCCTCCTCGGCGAGCTTACGCGCGAAGGCCCACATAGCGTGGCTGCGCGCCAAGATGGCGCCCGAGATGAGCGCGCCCACGTCGCCCGATTGCGAGAGCAGCTCGAGCGCCTCCTCGGCGTCGTTGCGGCGCCCGACGGCGACCGCCACGTGGAACAGCTCGATGCACAGCTCGCCCGTGAGCCCGCCGCCCGCGCGCACGGCGCCCTTGAGCAGCCCGAGCGCCTCCTCGGAGCGCGGTGGTCGCTCGGCGAGGGCGATGCGCGCCAGTTGGCGCCGCGCCCGCTGCGCCATGGTGGGGTCGGTGATGCCGGCGGCCACCAAGCGCTCGACGATGGCGCGCGCCTCGTCGGGACGCTCGCTCTCGCCGAGCGCCTCGGCGTGCAAGAGCGTGATCTCGGCGTGGCCGGGAACCTTCTCCGCCAGGAGCTGCGCGAGCTGCAGCGCCGCCTCGCGCTCGCCCACGTCGAGCAGCACGCGCAGCTGCAGGACGCGCGGGGCCAGCGCCTCGGGCGCCACCTCGGTGAGCTGGGCGATGAGGTTGAGCGCCTCGCCGAACTGGCGGCTCTCGACGAGCATCTCGGCCAGCGCCATGGCCGGCGCCGTGAAGCTCGGCTGCAGCAGCCACGCCATCTCGAAGAGCGTGCCGGCGCGCGCTGGGTCCCCGCCCGCGAGCAGGAGCTGCCCGAGCTGGTAGCGCGCCACCGCATGGGTCGGTGACGCGCGCGCCACCGACGCCAGCGCCCCTTGCGCGCGCTCGAGGTCACCCTCGGCGACCTTGACCAGCGCCAACAGGTAATGCTCCGCGAGGCCGTTGGGTCGACGGAACAGCGCGTCGGCGACCCGGCGGCCCGCGCGCGCGGCGTCGCCCTCGGCGAGCGCGAGGGCCGCGTCGGCCACGGCGAGCGCCTC
>CAZONM010000030.1:0-24940 GCA_964580865.1 uncultured Myxococcales bacterium
GCGCTGCTCGTTCCAGGTCGCGGCGTGCACCACGGCGCGCCCGGCGCCCACGGCGGAGTGGCGCCACACCGCCGTGGGGCCTGGCGCCAGGAGGCACAGCGCCGCGGCCACCGCGGCTCCGACGGCCGCGGCGACCACGCCACGCTCGCGCCGCCCTACCGCGGCCGCCACCACCGAGACGCCAAGCAGCAGCGCTCCGACCAGGCGCCAGGCGCCGAGCGCGCTCAGGAGCGGCAAGACGCCGAAGCCGCCCGAGAGGGAACCGATGATGGAGCCGAGCGTATTGGCGGCGTACAGCTCGCCGCTGTCGCGCCCCACGCTTTGATCGGCGCGCCCTTTGAGCGCGAGCAAGAGCGGGAACTGGTACCCGGCCACCACCGACGCCGGCATCACCAACAGCGCGGCCACCACACTCCAGCTCACGACCGTGAGCGGGAACGACACCTGGCCCCAGTTTGCGAGGTGGTAAGCGAGGTAGGCGAGCTGGTCGCCGGCGGCGAACGGCACCATCACGAACAGCGCCTCCAAGGCGCACGTGAGGGCGAAGCGCGCGGGGGTGGCGACCCGCGGCGGCGCCATTGCGTAGAGCGCGCCCCCCACGCCGATGCCGAAGAGCGCGCACGCGAGCAACAGGCCGAACGAGTAGGTCGACCCGCCAAAGAGCGGTGCCGCCATGCGGTACCAGACGAGCTCGACGAGCAGGAACACGAAGCCGGTGGTGAACGCCGCCGCGAGAATCCACGGGGCGCGGCCCGCCCTGGCGTCGGTGGACGCCGGGGACGCCGTGGCAGGAGCCAGGGGCACGGGCGCCAGGGCTCGCGACGCCGAGCGCGCCGCCAGACCCACGAGCGCGTTTAGCAGACATGCGATCCAGAGCGTGCGCCGCGCGCCGAACACCTCGAGGAGCGCGAACGTCGACAAGAGCGCGCCCGCAACAGCGCCGAGCGTGTTGACGCCGTACAGCACGGCGAGCCCACGGCGCCCCACGTCGCTCGCGTGGGTTACCGCGCGCGCAGCCGCGGGCAGCGTGCCGCCCATGAGCAGCACGGGGACCCCCAGCACCACGGTCGCGAGCGCCAGGCGCACCACCGTGGAGCCTGCGGTGCCGAGGGCTTCGCTACCGCCGACGCCGAGGTACAGGGCGCGCGCCACGTCGAGGAACAGGGGCGTCAGCGCCGCGCTGGCGGCGATGCCGAGCTCGAGGTGCGCGTACACGAGGAGCGGCCGCTCGCTCCGCTCGACCCGGCGGCCGAGCCAGAGGCCGCCGAGGCCCAGGCCGCCCATGAAGATCGCGAGCACCGCCGCCGTGGACGGCGTGGACGCGCCGAACACGAGGCGGAACGCGCGCAGCCACACCGTCTGGTACACCAGCGCACACAAGCCGCTGCCGAACAGGCAGCCCGCCGTCACCAGAAGCGCGCGCGACCACAAGCCAGCTCGGTCTAGCGCGCGCTCACGTCCCGATCACGTTTTTCGCCCGGGGGTCGCCGTCGTCACCCGCCGAACGGCACGCACGCGCACGTGGGCTGGTTGCAGATGAAGCCGGCACCGCAGGAATCGCCGCAGTTGGGCAGGCAGTCGCAGCGGCATGCGTCGAGGTTGGCCGTGTGCGTCGCCGGGCAGCCGAGGGCGCCGGCGTCGCACACGCAGTCGCACACCGCGTCGTCCGGGTTGAACGCGTAGCCGGGCGCGCAGCTGGCGCTCTCAGCGCACTCGCACGCGCAGGTGGCCGGGTCGGTGTTGCACTCGGTGTAGCCGTTGCACGTGGCGTTGCAGTCGGGCGCGCACTCCACGGCGCACGTCGCGGGGTTGCATCGCTCGGTGGCACCGAGGCTTGGATCGCCGCAGTCGGCCGCGCACTCCCACTCGCAGCCCGCGCCGCACACCCAGCCGGGGTTGCCGTTCGGCGGTGAGCCCGCGCAGCCGCCGGGGGCGCACACGGGCAGGCACGTGGCGGGATCGCAGGTCAGGTTCGGCGGCAGCGGCGCGCCGGTATTGCAGTCGTCGGGGCACGCGCATGCGCACGTGGGGCTGTCGACGTCGCACACGGCGCCGTTCGAGCAGCCACCGCAGTCGGGCAGGCACTCGGGCTCGCAGGTGGTGGCGTTGCAGGTCTGGCCCGGCGACAGGCCGCCCGAGAGGCCGCAGTCCGAGGGGCAGATGCAGTCCTGGCCGTTCGGCGCCAAGACCAGCGGCGGCGTGCACGTCTCGTTGTTGCCGTCGGGGTTCGGGCTGTCCTCGATCCAGTACTTGTAGGAGACGGCGAACGGCACGTCGATCTCGGTGCTCCGCGGGCGGCAGGCCCCGAAGAACGCGATGCGGTTGGTGGCGCCGTCGTAGTCGAAGCCGTTCTCGCGCGAGCGCGGGATGTCGGAGCAGCCGGCGGACGTGCACGTGGCCGAGCACTGCCCCGCGTTCTCCACCTCGAATTCGCCGGCGACCTTGATGGTCGACGAGATGGGCGGCTTCTGCAGCTCGTAGGGCGAGGCCTGGGCCACGGTCTGCTGCAGCATCAGCGCCACGCCGTCGGCGATCTGCTGCGCGGTGCCGCGGATGTCGGCCTCGACGCCGCCCATCGACGACAACAGCGTGCGGTAGCGGCTGTTCGAGTAGTTGCCGCTCTCGTCGGTGCAGTTGGCGCCCTGCGGGCAGACGATGCCGTGCACCAGCGCGCGCCGCAGGACCGCGTCTGCGTTGTTGTCGAAGTTCTGGAAGAACCCCGCCCACGCCGGAATCGAGTGCGCCGACACCGCAAGCGCGACGTCTTGTGCGCGGTACTGGCCATCAGATTGCTCATTCGCGTCGGTGATGAAGATGACGGCGAGCTGGGCATCGGTGCGGATGCGCGTAGCGTTACCGTCGAGGCGCGGCAGCATGGCGAAGCCCGCTGGCGCCGAGGCGTACGTGTTGCCGCTTGGGTACGGTGCCCGATTGGTGTCGCGGCCGCAGTGCTGGCCGTCGGCGGCGCCGCCGAGCTCGCCGGCGCCCGTGAGGTCGGTGTTGATGCCATCGCCTGTGACGGTCTTGCCCATCAGGCAGGCCACGGGGCGGAAGCCGTTCTCCTCGCCAGAGCCGTCGATGTTCATCTGATCGATACAGGAACGCAGCGTGACCGAGCTGGTGGTGAACGGGCAGTAGATCTTCGCGTTGTCGTCGGTCTGATCGCAGGTGCCGGAGTCGCCGAGCGTGCAGGCCGTCCACGTGGCGGCGTTGTCGGGCACCTCGTCGATATCGGTGGTGACGGCGGCGATGCGGAAGTCGACGGTGGACGTGGCGAGCTGGGCGGTGAGCGCGTCGGCGGCGTTGGCGACCGCGGTCTGCTCGTTGTCCATGGAGCCGGAGTTGTCGACGACGAGCAAGAAGTCGACCTTCTGGCGCGCCTTGACGGTGAAGCGATCGCACTGCACGCCCGTGTCATCGCCGAACTGAGCCACGGCCGAGCCGTTGGCCAGGTTGTCGATCGCGAAGAGGCGCTGCTCGTCGGCGTCGGACGCCGCCAGCTGCGTCATGGCGATGACCACGATGGTGCTCGCGGCCGAGCGATCGAGCACCTCGATCTGCATGCGCATGGCGCCGTTCTGCGTGGAGCCGGTGGTGTCGAGGAGGCCGGTGGCACCAGGCGCCAACACCTGCACGATGTCGTTCATGGACTTGGCCACGGTGTCGCCGGCGTTGGCGTCGCTCCACTCGGCGCGTCCGATGGCGGCATTGTTGGCGGTGCCCGCGTCCCACGAGGTGAAGGTCTGGCTCGAGAACGCCGCCACGTTGCCAACCGCGCCGTCGAGCGTGGTGCGCAGCGCGTTGATCTCGGCCGTGGGATCGCCCCCCGCCAGCGCGAGCTTCATGGCCACGCCCGCCACCTGCTTGACGGGGTCGAACACCATGGCGCCAATCTGCTCGCCGGCGCTGTTGCGTAGCTCGGTGATGCGACCCACCGGGAACTCCTGCGGGACCGCCAGGATAAGGTCGGCGGTGTCGTCGGGACGCTGCACCAACGTCACCTCGCGCAGGTTCTCGAGACCGCAGGCGTCGACCTCGCTCTGACCCACGTCGTTGACAGTGGGATCGAGCTCGCCCTCGGCGGGATCGTAGCGGCCGTCTTGGTTACCGTCCTCCGCGCCGTCGGGGACCTGGTCTCCGTCGGTGTCGGCGTTGGTCGGGTCGGTGGTGGAGCCCGGGTCGGCGTCGGCCAGGCACAGTCCGTCGTCGATGCAGGCCTGGCTGGTCTGACCGGGAACGGCGCAGGTGGTGCCGAGCTCGATGCCGTCGGTGATGCCGTCGTCGTCGCTGTCGCGATCGAGCGGGTTGGTCTGCGCCGTCGCCTCGGCCCCGTCGTTGAGCCCGTCGCAGTCGGTGTCGGAGCCGAGCGGGTCGGTGCCGTGCTGCACCTCGAGCCCGTCGGCAACGCCGTCGTTGTCGCTGTCGGTGTCGTTCGGGTCGGTGCCGAGCAGCGCCTCCTGCGGATCCGACAGGCCGTCGCCGTCGGTGTCGACGTCGGCCACGCGGGGATCGGTCTCGCCCGCGTCGATGCGGCCGTTTCGGTTCAGGTCTTCACCCGCCGTGCAGCCCGAGGCAGACGCTGGCCCGTCGCACAGGCCGTCGCCGTCCATGTCGGCGTCGTTGGGGTCGGTCTCCTGAACGCCCGTGGGGTTGGCCGCGCCGAGCGCGCCGTCTTGGTTTCGATCCTCGGTGCCGTCGTTGATGCCGTCGTCGTCGCTGTCGGCGTCGCGTGGGTTGGTGGTGCTGGTGCCGTCCTGATCGAGCGGCACGTCGCCCGCACAGCCGTCGGCGGCAACGCGCGCGGTGCGGCCGAGCTCGACGCCGTCGGTGATGAGGTCGCCGTCGCTGTCGCGCACGCGCGCGTTGGTGCCAGCCGCCTGCTCATCGAGGTCTGAGAGCGCGTCGCAGTCGGTGTCGGGCTTGGTGGGGTCGCTCTCGCCGGCGTCAAGGACGCCGTCCACATCGAGGTCCTCGCCGCCCACACACGTGCCCGCCACGGCGCCGGGGCCGTCGCACAGCCCGTCGTCGTCGCGATCGGGGTCGTTCGGCGCCGCGTCCACGTCGTTGGGCAGCCCGTCGCCGTCGTCGTCGGGGTTCGGCACCAGCGGGTCGGGGTCGACGCCGTCGGGGATCTGATCGCCGTCGCTGTCGGTGTTGGTGGGATCGGTCTCGCCCGCATCGACCACGCCGTTGTGGTTGGCGTCTTCCACGCCGTCGTTGATGCCGTCGTGATCGCTGTCAGCGTCGCCGGCGTCGGTCTCGCCGGCGTCCACCATGCCGTCGCAGTCGTCGTCCTCGGCGCCGTCGGCGATGCCGTCGCCGTCACTGTCCGTGTCCACGGGGTCCGACTCGCCAGCGTCGCGCCGGCCGTTCTTGTTGGCGTCCTCCACGCCGTCGGGGATGCAGTCGCCGTCGCTGTCGGTGGCCACCGGGCTCGAGGTGGTGGACGTGTCCGCGTCTTTCCATGTGGCCGGACACTCAGCGTCGATGTCGGCGGCGCGGCCGGCCTCGATGCCGTCGGCGATGCCGTCGTCGTCGCTGTCGTAGTCGCCTGGGTTGGTGCGCGCGCCGCCCGCGTACACCACCGCGAACTCCTCGGCGTCGGTGAGGCCGTCGCAGTCGCTGTCGCGCGTGGCGTTGTCTGGGTGGTTCGGGTCGGGCTCGCGGATGGGCTCGGTGGGCGGCTCGGGATCGCCCTCGCCTTCGCCCTCGCCCTCGCCCTCGCCCTCGCCCTCGCCTTCGCCTTCACCCTCACCCTCGCCGGGGCCAGCGTCTGCGGCTGGCGGTGCGGTGCAGTCGCAGGCAGCGAAGGGCCCCGCGACGACGCCGATCAGGAGCGCCAGGCGCGAGAACGAGAGGAAAGCAGTAGCGCGGAAGAGCATGCGGCTCCTCGATCGAGAGTGAGAATCCAGGCTCCACTCTACCCGACCGATGGCCCGTCGTCGTCGTCTCGGCCGATCTGTCCCACACGCTGCTACCTCGAGATCGCAGGGAGGACGTTGCGCGGTCGCACCTGCGACCGCACGCTCGGGGCGTGGGCATCGACGCCTCTACCCCTGCCACCGACGAGGCCGCGCTCGCGACCGCCTTCGGCGACGCACGCGCGGTGTCGGTGCGGTGGGCGGTGCCGCCCGACTGCCACCAGAAGACCGCCGTGGAGGTGCTCGCGCACAAGGTGCGCAGGATCGGGCTCGAACGCGCGCGCCGCGTAGTCCTCGGTGGCGACCTGCGCACCGCGGGGCGTGCCTGCGGCGTCGACGAGCGCCTGGCGCGCGGCACCGTGCTCGAGCTGTGGCGCTTGCCGCCCGACGCGCCGAGCGATCCCATGCCCATCCCCACGGTGCTGTTGCGCGAGCGCGGCCTCGTGGTGGTGGACAAGCCCGGCGACCTCGCCGTGCACCCGAGCGCGCGTTACCTGCACCGCACGCTCACCGGGTGGCTCTCTCGCGAAGGGCTGCGCGCCAACCCGTGTCATCGCCTCGATCGCGAGACCAGCGGCGTGCTGGTGTGCGCCGAGCCGGGCCCCGTGGAGGCGCGGGTCAAGGGCGCGTTCGCCGCCGGGCGCGTCCACAAGGAGTACCTCGCGGTAGTGCGCGGCGCGGTCGCGCGGCCCTTCACCGTCGACGCGCCCCTGGCGCTGCAGGGCGCGCGCGGCCTCGTGCGCATCCGCATGGTGGTGGACGAGGCCGGGCGGCCCGCGTGCACCGACGTGGAGCCCGTGCGCACCGACGGGGCGCGCACCCTCGTGCGCTGCCGACCGCGCACGGGCCGGCAGCACCAATTGCGCGCGCACCTCGCGCACACGGGCTTCCCCATCGTGGGTGACAAGCTCTACGCCATGGGCGACGCCTGGTTCGACGCCTTCACGCGCCGCGCCCTCACCGAGGACGAGCGCACGGCCCTCGACGCGCCACGCCACGCGCTGCACGCCGCGCGGCTGACCCTGGTCGACGAGGGCATCACCGTCGAGGCGCCGCTGCCCGGCGAGCTGGCCGCGCTGGTCGCGTAGGCGGCTTCGACGTCGCCGTCACGCCAACCTTCTTGCACCAGCGCTCGACCGGGCACTCGTCGCACGACGGCCTGCGCGCGTGGCAGATGCGCCGGCCGTGCCAGATGAACGTGTGGTGCGCCTCGAGCAAGCGCGCGCGCGGCAAGAGCGCCGTCAGGTCGGCCTCGACCTTGGCGGGATCGTCGTTGCTCGTGAGGCCCAGGCGCCGAGTCACGCGTCCCACGTGCGTGTCGACGGCGATGGCGGGCTCACCGAAGGCGTTGGCCACGATGACGGCGGCGCTCTTGCCGCCGACCCCGGGCAGCTCCTCGAGGAGCGCGCGCTCATGCGGCACCTGGCCGCCGTGGCGGGTGACGATGGCGCGCGCGGCGCCCACCAAGCTCTTCGCCTTGTTGCGAAAGAGCCCGAGGGTCCTGATGTAGCCCTCGACGTCTTCGGGCGTGGCCGCCGCGAAGGCGCGCACGTCGGGCAGCGCGGCGAACAAGGCGGGCGTCACCTTGTTCACACCCGCGTCGGTGGACTGCGCCGAGAGCACCACCGCGACCAGGAGCTGCCACGGGTCGCCCGCGCGATAGTCGAGCTCGATCGTCGCCTCGGGGAAGCGCTCGGCCAGGCCGTCGAGGATGCGCAGGGCGCGCTCGCGTTGGACGGTGGTGGGCATGGGCTACGCCGTGGGTCGGGGGCGCGGCTTCTTCTTCTTGAAGCCCTCGAACTGGAACTTCACCTGGTAGGCGCTGACGTTGCCGCACGAGATGCAGATGAAGTGGTAGATGTCGACGCCGCCGAGCTGCAGGAACGCGTCGACGTCGCCCCAGTGGCGGTTGCCCACGCCCTCGGCGATGGCGGTCTTTCTCTGCATGAAGCCCTCGCAGCGCGGGCACACCGAGCGGGGCTTCATGCGGACGTTGCCCATCGGCACCATGGTACCCATTCGCGGTAGAACTGTGTGAGCCGGGCGTGAGCCGGGCGTGAGCTGGGCGTGACATGAGCGCGAGATGACCAAGGGCACGATCAACCGCCCCGGGCAGCAACCCGCGCCCGTGCGGCCGCAGCGGCAGGAGACCGCCAAGGCGCCGGCCAAGCCGTCGAGCCCCGCGGGCGCGTCGTCGTCGGACAAGCTCAAGGACAAGAAGCACGCCCAACGCAGCGAGCGCCCGCAGGTGCAGCGCCCGCAGCGGCCCCAGCGCCCGCAGCGCGCCCAGGGCGCCGCCGGCGCGCATGGCCCAGGCGCCGCGCAGGGGGCCGATCACGAGGGCGAGGGCGAGGCCCACGGCGTCGGTGGCGTCAGCGCGGCCGAGAGCGGCGACGAGCTCCATCGCCGGCATGGCGGCGAGATCGAGCGCCCCCATGAGGACGAGAAGGTCGAGCACCACGAGGAGCTGCACGAGACCGGCGCGGTGGGCCCCGACGCCATCAAGCGCAGCAAGGGCGACCAGCAGCAGGGCGGCGGCGACGGCTTCGACCAGGGCAAGGGCCAGCGCGAGGCCTACGAGCGCTACCTCAAGGGCAACGTGGCCGCCGACAAGGCGCGCTTCGACGAGCTACGCAGCAAGGGGACGAAGGACGACTTCCGCCCCGACAAGGCGCCGAAGGACGTGGAGGCCCTCGGCGTCACGCGCGCCACCGCCCACGTGGTGCGGCTATTCGACTCGTGGACGCTCGACGGCGTGGGCCGCGCCGAGGCGGTGGCGCAGATGGCCGGCTTCGTGGGGCAGTTCTCCAACGCCACCACCATCAAGAAGGTGCTGGCCGAGCTCGAGAGCAAGCCCATCCGCGACGTGTACCCGCTCGAGATCCTCATGCACCTCCTCGACACGCACCCGGAGCTCTTGCCGGGCGTGCGCCACGGCAGCGTGCTCGGCAACATCGGCGAGGTCGCCGGCGGCAAGAAGATGATCGCGGGTGTGCCCTTCTCCGTCGAGGTCCCGAAGGACGTGCGCCTCAAGTCGTTCGCGCTCTTGGGCGGCGGTCGGCCGGGCTACGAGTTCGCCCCCGCGGTGGAGCCCGACCGGTACACGCTGCTCGTCGACACCCCCGGGCGCTTCACGTTCGCGCTGCTGGCGGCACCGCTGACGCAGCTCGGGCGCATCCAGAAAGAGAGCGGCGAGGGCATCCTCGAGGTGTTCAACGTGGTGGTGAACGCCATGGACAAGAAGGGCGAGCCGCTGAGCCCCGAGGAGTGGGCGGCCCGCATGGCGGAGGAGCTTGCCCTCGAGGACGACGACGACGGCGGCGATGACGACGGCGATGACGACGGCGACCACGACGGCCCGCCGGCGCCGGGCGCGCCCGCGGCCGTCGCGCCCATCGTCGCCGTGCAGATCCGGAAGGCCCTCGAGACCATCACGCGCGACGAGACCAGCGGACCGTCGGCGGCCACGTACTCGTGGGACGCCTCGTTCTTCAAGCCGGGATCGCCCATGGACGGCGAGCCCATCCTGCACCTGGTGGTGAAGAACGCGGGGCCGTTCGACAACGCGTGGGTCAAGGCGCGCGAGGCGCTCGCACAGAAGCAGAAGGAGTACGAGCCCAGCAGGGCCGCCGTGACGCAAGAGGACTTCACGGCCGCGCTGCGCCGCGCCCGCGTTCGCTGACCTCCACTCACGTCGTCAGAAGCGGTAGGTCCAGCCGAGCGCCAGCGCATGGACCACGCCGCGCGCGGACCAGTCGCCGATCTCGTCCTGCGGGTTGGTCTTGGTTGCGGTGCGCTCCTCGAGGACGTGGGCCTGGTAGCCGAGCTCGGCCGTGATGGGCTGCTTGAACACGTGCGGCAGCCGCATGGTGACGCCGGCGCCGACCGCCAGCACATGGACGTTGGCGTCGACGATGTTGGTGCCGCTGGTCTGGTCCGGCACCGGCGTGGGGCGGTACTGGTAGCCCGCGCGCAGCGCCAAGGGCTCGAGCGCCAGCCACTCCACGCCCGCGCGCCACACCACCGTATCGACGTAGCCGGGCGAGCGCACGCGATCCTGCCCCGATGCCGGGGCGTCGAGCGTGGCGTCGAGCCCCAGCGCCTCGAGCCCCTCGCCGCCCAGGTCGACGCGCGTCACCAGCATGGGCGGCGGCGCCGCCGACCACATGGCCCACTGCGCCTCGACGTCGACGAGCAGGTCGCGCGCGGCCCAGAGCGCGGCGCCGGCGGTGAGGCTGCGCGGCTCGTAGTTCGCCAGCACCAGCACGTCGAGCACCGCATCGACGTCTGCGCCCTCGATGACGAGGGTGGCCGGCAGCGCCACGTCGAACGCGATGGGCTCGCGCCACACCGCGCCCACGCTGACCCGCGCCACGTCGTCGACGCCGAGGGGGCCGACGACGATGCCGGCGGTGGGCGCCGAGGTGGGGTACTGGAACGTGTCCATGCTCTGCTGCACGAGCCGGCCGCGCACGGGGTCGACGGCGAGCTGCACGTCGCCGCGCTGGCCCGCGGCCATGCGCAGGCCGGCGCCCACCTGGAGCCACTCCACCAGACGCAGGCCGGCGCCGACCGAGATGTCGTAGTGCTCGGTGGCCGAGTCGTACATGGCGAAGAAGGGCCGCGCGGGATCGAAGGCGCGCGCGCGCACCAGCACCGACGTGGGGAAGTAGGCGGCGGCGCCCACGAACAAGCGATCCTCGCCAACCAGATCGATGGGTTGGGTCGCGGCGAGGTTGAGGGCGCTCACCGCCGGCGGGCGCGCGGGCGACAACGGATCGCCGGCGGCGCGCGCGGCGCCGAGCGCGATCTCGAGCGCGGGCACGTCGAGGGCGTAGCTGACCGCGATGGCGAGCTCGGAGTCGGCGAGCGCGAGCGCGGCCGGGTTGACGTGCGCGGCGGCGATGCCCGGCAACGCCACGTCCGCGTGCGCCAGCGAGCGGCTGCGCGCGTCGGCGCCGTAGGTCTCGAAGGCACCATTGCCGGCCGCCGCCGACGCGAGCACGAGCGGCACCACCGACGCGCCAACGCACGCCACGATGCAGGGTCTCACGGCGCGAGCCCCCGGCACTGTTCCACACCGTCGACGAGGCCGAGCACCTCGTGCAGCGCCCCCTGCCCTTGCACGGCCAACAGCGCCGTGACCAACGCCGGCGCGGCCTGTTCGTCGACGAGCTCGGCCACGACGAGCGTGATGTCGCTGGCCAAAGCAGGGCGCGCGTCGACGGCGCCGAGCATGTCCACCAGGGCGAGGCGCAGGTCGGTGGCGGTGTCGACGGCCGCGGTCTCGGCCGCGTCGTCGAGGAAGGCGGCCATGGGCAGCGCCTCCACCGTCAGCCAGTCGTAGAGCATGCCGCCGATGGCGGCGTCCTCGTCGGCCTGGTTGAGGCAGCCCATGAGCGCCTGCGTCTGTGGGAACACGTCCGCGGTGGGCTCGGCGATCAAGAGCGCGACATCGAGCGCGGCGCCGAGCTTGGCGCGCGCCTCGGCGTCGGTGATGCGCAGGCCGAGCGCGTCGTCGAGCATGGTGCGCGCGGCCTCGGGGTCGAAGTCGGGCGCCGCCAAGTTCGCCACCAAGAGCGACGACAGGAGGCGAAAGGCGTCGCGCCCCACGCGGATGGAGCCGGCGCCCGCGCCTTCGTCCTCGAGCTGGAGGTCTTCGAGCGCGGCCACGAACACCGGATCGCTGGCAACTGCGCGCACGGCGTCGAGCACGGCGCCGATCCACGAGCGCTCGCCGGCGCCCCGCTCCGCCAGCTCCCAGGCGCCCGACGGATCGGCGCGCACCTCGAGCTCCAGCAGGCGACGCGTGGTCGAGAGCGTGGCCGGGGTAGGGCATTGCGCGAGCATCGCGTGCACGGCGGCCACCGGTGCGGGGTGTGCGCCCGCGATGTAGCTCGAGGAGCCGTCGATGTAGCGCAGCACCTCCACCAGGTGCGGCGTGAGCGATCCCAGCCCGACGTCGGGGTTCATGCCTGCGCGCAGGTGCGCGAACGCCGCTTGCTCGACGTCGGTGAGCATGGCGGCGAGCCCCTGGATGAGCACACGCAGGCCGCCGTGCTCGACGAGCACGCGCTCGAGGTGGGGGCGCAGCGCGGCCACGCCGGGCAGGTCGAGCGAGGCCTTGGTGTGCGCCAGCGCCTGGTCGGCGGCGGGGCAGCCGGTGTCTTCGCGCGCGCCGATGACGTGCGGCGCGGCCACGCCCACGGCGCCGCACCCGGCGGCGAGGACGACGACCAACGCGCTGGCACGCTTGCGCACGACGACCCTCGGCTACCGGACGCTGCTTGAGATGGTGAGCGTCTCGCCCTCGCGCAGCTCCACGGTGTGCGCCTCGCTCTTGCCGTTCTTGCCGCGCAGGGTGACGGTGAACGTGCCCGGTGGCAAGGGGTACGGGGCGAGCGACGCGTCGCGCGCCACGTCGACGCCATCGATGCTCACCTGCGGTCGTCGCCCCGAGTACTTGATGGCGATCCCCGAGGTGAGCTTGCGGCAGGTGAGCGCGACCTTCTGCTCAGCGTCGCGCCGTCCGGTGGGGTACGCCTGGAAGGTCTGCTGGTCGCAGCCCGGCCGCGTGAACACCACCTGCGCGCTGCGCTTCTCGGCCTTGACGAGGAAGGCGCCGTCCTTGGCGCGCGCCGCACCGTCCGCGGCCACGTCGGTCGGCGTGGTGGTGATGCGCCAGCGCGTGGTGGAGGTGGGCAGCTCGTAGCGCCAGACGCCATCGTCGTCGACGATGCGGGTGGCCTCGAGAGGATCGTAGCCGTCGCGGGTCAAGGTCAGGCGCACCGCGGTGCCCACCAGGAGCGGCGGCAAGGTCAGTGGTGTGGTGCCGGGCACCGGCTTGCCGTCGAGCTGGACGTGGGCGTTCGTCGGGTCGGTCTCGACGCGGATGTCGTCGCGCGTCCGCTCCAGCGTCACCTCGATGGGCGGCGCGCCCTCGGCCTTGACCTCGACGGTGCGGGCGATCTCCTCGGCGCCCGGCGCGCGGATGCGCACGTCGTGGCGACCGACGGGCAGCGCCGCAGCGCACGGCGTCTGCCGACAGAGCACCTCGTCGCCGCGACGCACCTCGGCCTGGCGCGGCGTGGCAACGAAGACCACGGGCGGCGGGCTCGAACCCATGGCGAGCCACGCGATGGCCACCACGCCCGCGCCGATGACAGCGCCGAGCGCGGCCGCGATCAACACCGGCCCCGTGGGCGCCGGGGCCGACGCCGCAGCGGGCGACAGGCGGTTGGCCGCCGACGCCTCTACGGGACCGCGCGCACGCTCGCCACGATCGACGCGCGCCGTGCGGTTGGAGGAGCGCGAGCGCTCGCCCGGCTCCGGCGCGTGGCCCGGCGTCCCCACCGGCACCCGCGACGTATCGCCCGCGCCGTCGGGATCGGCCAGGCGCGGCGCCGACAGCTCACCGCGGGCGCTCGACTGCCGGCTCTTTTTGGGGACCTCGTCGCGCGAGATGGGCCCGGTGCGCACCGGCTGCGGCGCCAGCGGCGTGGCCGGGTCGAGCTGCGTCTCGTCGGGCACGCGCGCCATTGGGGGGCGGGCCGGCGGTCCGCCGGGGGCCGACAGCGGCGGTGGCGGCTCGCTGTCGGTGCTGTGCCGCGCCATGGGCCCCGTGGCGCCGTGCTCCTCGGGTACTGCGGCGCCGAGCGCGCTCGCCTCGGCGCTGGCGTCGATGTCGTCGTCGGACTCGTCGGGTGCGCTCGGCGGATCGGCGACGCGCGCGCGCGCCGACATGCCGCTCGCCCCCTCGCGCCGCGCGCCGAGCTGCGAGGGCGCGTCCTCGACGCCGGTGGTGGCGGCGCTCGCGGCGCTGCTGCGCAGGGATGGTGCCGCTTGCGTGGCGGCGCTCTCGAAGCCGGTGGTGCTCTCCTGTCCCTCGGAGGTCCCCTCGTCGCTCTGGCTCGTGGGGGGGTCGAGCGACGGGCGCTTGCCGCGCACCATGGTTGCGGCGCTCATCTCGCCGTCGTCGAACAGAGCGCGATAGGCGGCCAGGCGACGCTTCTCCTCCTCATACTCCGCGCGGAAGGTGCGTTGCACGAACGCCGCGAGCTCCTCCTTCGACGATGCGAAGGCCTGATCGCTCATGAAGCGGTCGAGGTCGCTGCCGAGCGAGCTGGCCCACCCGTAGCGATCGGCCGCCTCCTTCGCGAGCGCCTTGGCCAGGATGCGCTCGAGGTCCTTGGGGATGTCGGGCCGCAGCTGCCGGGCCGGCACCACCTCGACGCGCCGCACCTTCTCGAGGAGCACAAAGTCGGTGTCGGCCTTGAACGCCCGCTCGCCCGTGAGGAGCTCGTAGAGGATGACGCCGATGGCGAAGATGTCGGCGCGGTGATCCGTGGGCTCGCCGCGCGCCTGCTCCGGCGCCATGTACGCGAACTTGCCCTTGAGGATGCCTGTCTGCGTGCGCACGATGCGGTTGGCGGCCTTGGCGATGCCGAAGTCGATGATCTTCAGGTCGCCGTCGTACGAGATGAGGATGTTCTGCGGGCTCACGTCGCGGTGGATGATGCCGAGGGGGCGCCCCTTGGCGTCACGACGACGGTGGGCGTAATCGAGCCCATCGCAGATCTTCTTCACGACAAAGCAGGCGAGCCCGATGGGCATGGTGGTCTTGCCGTCTTTGCCGTTGTCGCGCGTGCGGTCCCACAGGGCGCGCAGGTCGTGCCCCGAGACGTACTCCATGGAGATGAAGTAGCTGGTGTTGATCTTGCCGAGGTCGAGGATCTGCGCGATGGACGGATGGTTCAGCTGGCCCGCGATCTTGGCCTCGTCGATGAACATGGCGATGAACTCTTCGTCCGACGCGATGCTCGGCAGGATGCGCTTGAGCGCCACCAGGCGCTCCTGCCCCTCGGGACGCGCCAGGTACACCTCGGCCATCCCGCCCATCGCGAGGCGCTCGACAAGCTGGTAGCTGCCGAACGGAACCGGTTGGATGCCCTCGTAGGACTTGGCCACCAAGCGTTCTCGAGTCTCGCGTCGAAGCTACCAGCATTGGCCGTGCTGGCGCCAAGGCGCCGCCCTGGCTATAGGTTGGCCATCGTCGCCGCGCGCACGGGAAGCGCCGGCCGCGTCCGGAGGGGCCATGACGCTCACGCACCTCGACGCCCAGGATCTGATCGAGATCTACGGTGCCAAGAATCTCCTGGAGGCGGATCGCCTGGTGTCGATCCTCGGCGACGACGGCATCGAGGCCATCCACCGCGAGACCACTATGTCGTCGTTCCCCTCGGCGGCCGAGGCGCACTACCTCGTGTGTGTCCGGGCGGACGACCGGGCGCGGGCCGTGGAGCTCGTCGAGGCCGCGCGCGTCGACGGCGCCATCAGCACCGACGGCGCGTTCCTGTAGCTGCCGCTACGTGAGCGAGCGGCGGCGACGGTCCGTGCGGTCGGGCACGATCGACCCGCTTGCGAGGCACTCCTCCGTCGGCGACACCGGGGGGGCCAGGAGGCCTCCGTGTCGCGTCTCGCTCGATTCCCCCTCGTCTGCCTGCTCTCGCTCGTGCCGTTCTCGCTGGCCTGCCCGGCCCCCGAGGTCTGCGGCGACGACGTCGACAACGACGGTGACGGCGACGCCGACTGCGACGACGACGACTGCCGCAACGACGACGACTGCGACAGCGGCGAGGGCGAGGGCGAAGGCGAAGGTGAGGGTGAGGGTGAAGGCGAGGGCGAGGGCGAGGGCGAGGGCGAGGGCGAGACCGCCTGCGACGACTACGAGGACAACGACGGCGACGACCTGTGGGACTGCGAGGACCCCGACTGCGCCGACGACAGCGCCTGCGTTGAGATCTGCGACAACGGCATCGACGACAACTACGACTGGTACACGGACTGCGAAGATCCAAACTGCGACGCGACCTTCCCAGGCTGCGTCGAGACCGACTGCAGCGACCTCATCGACAACGAGGGCAACGGCTTCTTCGACTGCTATGACGAGCCCGACTGCAAGGCGAGCTCGTGCACGCCCGGGAGCACGCCCACCGGCGGTCCGTGCACCAGCCAGACCGACTGCACGGCCGACGACAACGACCCCTTCTGCTTCACCGAGGCCGGCCTCGGCTGGCTCGGCGGCTCCTGCGGCGAGTTCTGCGACCCGTCAGCCGAGCCCGACACCTGCGACGCGGGCGCCGTGTGCGTGAGCATGGGCTCGGGCGTGGGCATGTGCTTCGACGCCTGCGCCAGCGACGGCGAGTGCACGCGCACGAGCTACGTGTGCGAGAGCCTGGCCCCTGGCGTCGACGGCATCCCGAACGCGTGTCAGCCGTCGGTCTGCGGCGACAGCCTGACCGTGCGCGAGGAGTGCGACGACGAGAACACCACCGCGGGCGACGGCTGCTCCACCACCTGCACCATGGAGGCGTGCGACGCCACGCTGCCGACGCTGGTGCTCGGCGCCAACAGCGGCAACAACAGCACCGCCGGCTTCTCGGTCACGCACGGCACCTGCCAGTACGGCGGCGCCCGCGAGAACCTCTTCGCCTACACCCCGCCGGGCGACGGCGATCTCGTGCTCTCCCTCGACAGCGACGCCGACCTGGGCGTGTCGGTTCGCACCGAGTGCGGCAGCCTCGCCTCGGAGCTCGGCTGCGCCGACGCGGAGTGGCCGGGGCGCACCGAGACCCTCGAGCTCGACGTCACGGCGGTGGCGCTGACCGTGCTCGTGGACGGCTACTACACGGGCGAGGAGGACGCCTGGACGCTCGACGTGGCGTTCGCCGCGCGCAACTGCGGCGACGGCTCCGAGCAGGGCTCGGAGCAGTGCGACGGCGCCGACCTCGACGGCGGCCGGTGCCGCGACGTCACGCCCGACACCCTCGGCACGCTGACCTGCAACGGCGACTGCACCTACAACGCGAGCGGCTGCGTCCCCATCGTCATCAATGAGAGCGAACCGAACGACACGCCGCCGGGCACGGTCAACACCTACAGCGATCCGTTCCTCGCCACGTTCGCCTCGGCGACCGACGTGGACTGTGTGTCGGTGGTGGGCCACCGCGGCGAGCTCTTGTCGGCAGCGATGCAGGACTTCGACAACGGCGACTGCGCGGGGTACGCCATCTACGCCGGCCTGACGGTGTACGACACCGACGGCACCACCGAGCTCGCCAGCGACGATTGGTACTGCGCCTCCGTCGAGGAGGTCCTGCTCGAGGACGACGGTACCTACTTCGTGTGCGCGAGCAACAGCGGCAGCGACGCCGACATCGAGGGCTACCGCATCGTCGTCACCACCCGCATGCCCGTGTGCGGCGACGACAACGCCGAGGGGCTCGAGGTGTGCGACGGCGACGACCTGCGCGGCTCGAGCTGCTACCGCGAGGACGACACCACGTGGGGCACGCTCGCATGCGCCGGCGGCTGCGCTGCCTTCGACACCGGCGGCTGCACGGCCATCCCCTTCTCGGAGACCGAGCAAAACGGCACCGACGGCACCGCCAACGCGTACGCGGATCCGTTCCTCGCGCGCATCGAGCCCGCCAACGACGTCGACTGCGTCAGCGTGAGCGCCAGCGCAGGCGATCGCATCATCGCGCGCACGGGCGACCTCGGTGACGGCGCCTGTACCAACGGCGATCTCGACTCGGAGCTCGAGATCCGAAGCGGCGGCACGGTCGTCGAGAGCAACGACGACATCGACTATCTGAACGACAACTACTGCTCATTGGCCCACACCACCGCAGCAACGGCGGGCACCTACGTCGTGTGCACCAGCGCGTCGGGCACGTCGTCCGACACCTATGCGTACCAACTCGCGGTCACCGTTGGCCCCCCGGCATGCGGCGACACGCTCGTCGATGACGGCGAAGCGTGCGACGACGGCGACACCGAGAGTGGCGACGGCTGCTCCGCCAGCTGCGAGATCGAGGCGTGCCTCGACCCACTGCACGCCGCGCTCGGCGTCAACAGCGGCGACACGCGCAACGGGTCGTCGTACTTCGACACCACCAACGAGGAGGACTGCTACGACGCCTCGAAGCCTGGTGAGGTCTGGGAGTTCGTGCCGTCCGCGTCGGGCGCGCTGACCATCGCCGCCTCGCCGGCGAACGACGACACCGATCTCGTGATCTATGCGCGCTCAACCTGCGGCGACGCCAGCACAGAGCTCGCCTGCGTCGACATCGGCTTCTGGGGCAGCGACGAGACCCTGACCCTGCCCGTGAGCGACGGCGTCCCCGTATTCATCATGGTGGATCAGCCCTCGTGGTCCGACGCCGACGGGCCCTACACGCTGACGCTGTCGCAGTAGCCGGGCGCACAACCGTCGGCTTGCGCCCTGCGCCCCCGCTCGGCCACCATCGGGGCACGCGGAGGGCCACGTGCGATCACCGCTCGCGTTCTTGGCGGTCGCGCTCCTCGCGGGCACGGGCGCGTGTCGCAACCTCGAGATCTGCGACGACCTGCGCGACAACGACGGCGACCTCGCCATCGACTGCAACGATCCCGAGTGCGACAACGCCGACCCCTGCCTGTCGCCGGCTGAGGGTGAAGGCGAGGGCGAAGGGGAAGGCGAGGGCGAAGGGGAAGGCGAGGGCGAAGGGGAAGGCGAGGGCGAGGGCGAGGGTGAGGGCGAGGACGTCGAGGACGACTGCACCAACTTCCGCGACGACGACTTCGATGCGGACTTCGACTGCTGGAGCGAGAGCGATTGCCGCGACCAGGGCCGTTGTGTCCCCGGGCCCACGTCGCTCGGGGGCGCCTGCACGAGCCAGCTCGACTGCCAAGCCAGCGACGACGACCCCTTCTGCCTGGTGGAGTCGGTCGGCGGATTTTCGGGCGGCGCGTGCAGCGAGTTCTGCGTCACCGACGATGACTGCCTAGGCGACGGCGTATGCGTGCCGTACCTCGATCCCACGGACCTGGTGGGCACGAGCACCGTGGGCCTGTGTTTCGACCGGTGCACCACCGACGACGACTGCCGCGACGCGACCCAGGTGTGCGAGCCCGCGCCCCGCGGCGTCGCGGCGCTGGCCTGCGTCCCTGCCCCCGTGTGTGGCAACAACTACTTCGAGTGGTGGCGCGAGGAGTGCGAGGACGGCAACCTCGGCAGCGGCGACGGCTGCAGCGCCACCTGCCAACTCGAGGCGTGCGACGTCGGCGGCTTCCCCTCGCTGACAGCCGGCACGCACAGTGGCGACACGCGCTCGTCCACCACCGACGACTTCACCTCGTTCTGCGCGGACTGGACCTACCTCCCGCAGCGCGCCTTGGTGTACACGTTCACGCCGCCGTCGCCGGGACGACTGTTCGCGCGCGCGTCCACCGAGGACGTGACCACCACGCTGTCGGTGCGCGACGACTGCGACTCGCTGCGCAGCGAGCTGGCCTGCGCGGGCACCTACACGCTCGCCGCCAACCTGACCGACACGGCCTACGTGGTGGTGAGCACGCTGCCGGGCGCCCCGTTCGACCTCGAGCTGGCGTTTCGGGCGGCGACATGCGGGGACGGGGTGCGCAGCGGCGCCGAGGTCTGTGACGGCGCGGACGTCGGCGACACCACCTGTGCCGACCTGGTCCCCGGGAGCGTGGGCCGGCCGACGTGCACCGACTGCCTGGCGATCGACTCCGCCGCGTGCGTGGCGCCGGCGGTCAACGAGGGCACCGCCAACGATCAGGCGCCGGCGCTGGTCGACGGCTACCACGAGCCGTACATCGGCCGCATGGACAGCGACGACGACCGCGACTGCGTAGCGGTGGCGGTCGACGCCGGTGACCGCCTGACGGCACACGTGCAAGACCTGGGCGACGGCGCTTGTCTCGACGACGCGCTGATCCCCGTGCTGCTGCTCTACGACATGGATGGCACGGAGCAGCTGTCGTGGACCTACGGGTGCCACGTCGACGTGAGCGTCGCGGCGGCCATCAGCGGCAGCTACTTCGTGTGCGTCGAGAACGCCAACGGTTGGTCCACGGGTGCGCGGTACCAGCTGGTCGTCGACGTGGTCCCACCGCGCTGCAACAACGGCGTGGCCGAGAGCGGTGAGGCGTGCGACGTGCTCGACCAGCCCATGAGCCACTGCATGCAGGTCGACCCAGCCACCAGTGGGCGCCTGGGTCCCATCTGCAGCGAGGCGTGCACCGTCGACACGTCAGCGTGCCTCCCCGTGGTCACCACCGAGACCGAGCCCAACGACACCGTCGCCGGCGCAGAGCCCTACGTCGACGGGTTCACCGCGCACGTCGGCGCCGGTGACCAAGACTGCGTGCGCATCGCCGGTGCCAGCGCGGGGCAGCGTCTGGTCGCCACCGCCACCGATCTCGGCGACGGCGCGTGCGACGCGTTCCTCGTCGATACGGTCATCGACGTGTACCGGCCGCCCACGGCGAGCCCCATCGCCACCGACTTCAACAAC
The DNA here is from genome assembly GCA_964580865.1 of uncultured Myxococcales bacterium. Lineage (GTDB taxonomy): Bacteria > Myxococcota > UBA727 > UBA727 > VGSZ01 > JACOUT01. The sequence goes on from CAZONM010000030.1 coordinate 20,285, forward strand.
GGCGCCGGGCACTGCTCGCGCGCGACGGTCGCGCTGTCGTCCGCCGCCGACTACGTGGTGTGCGTCGCCGGCAACGACACCGACGACGTGTTCAACTACCGCCTGGAGGTAGAGCTGCAGAGCCCGGGCTGTGGCGGCGGCTTCGTCGACGGCGCCGAGCAGTGCGACGACGGCAACACCGTCGAGGGCGACGGCTGCGACGCCGCGTGCCACGCCGAGAGCTGCGCCGCACCGTTGGCGGCGTCGTGGGGCGCGCAAGACGGCGACACCGCCGGCGGCGGCGCCCTGATCGAGGGCGACTGCACCGGTGGCGGCGGCGCGCGCGAGGACGTGTGGCGCTTCGTGCCGGACAGCACCGGCACGGTGAACGTGACGGCGCGACCCACGGACTCCGACTTCGACCTCGGCGTCTACGTGCGCACCACGTGCGCCAGCGAGACCACCGAGCTCGCCTGCGAGGACACCTTCGGCAACGGTCACGTGGAGAGCACGAGCGTGGCGGTGGAGGCGGGCACGCCCATCTTCATCGTCGTCGACGGCTACGCGGCCAGCGAGTCGGGCCCCTACCGCCTCACCATCGCGCAGCAGTAATCCCCTTGCGCATCGCACGCGCGCCCGCCATCGAGGCCCCATGGGCGCGGAGCAAGGCTTCCACGAGCTGCACGAGCGCGTGCGCCACCGGCGCGCCGCGCGCGTCACGGGGCTCTTCGGCCTCGGCCTGGCGCACGCCGCGTGGTCGCTGGCGCGCGCGCGTCCGCTGGTGCTGATAACGCGGGCCGCGGCCGTCGACGAGCTGGTGCGCGACCTGCGCTTCTTGGCCGGCCCAGCGGCCGCGCGCGTGCTGTGCCTCCCCGCAGACGATCGCACGCCGTACCACGCCTCGTCGCCCGACCCTCTGGTGGTCATGGAGCGCGTGGCCACGTTGCACAAGATCGCCGCGGGCCACCCGTTCGACGTCGTGGTGGTGCCGGTCGAGAGCGCGTGCCGTCGGGGCCTGCCGTTCGAGCGCCTGCAGCGTATGGCCGAGGTCGTAGCGGTAGGCGAGGAGCTCGACCGCGCGGCGCTGCAAAGGAAGCTCGCCGTCGGCGGCTACACGTCGGTCAACACCGTGGAGGACCCCGGCAGCGTCGCGGTCCGCGGCGGCATCCTCGATATCTACTGGGCCGGCGCCGAGCGGCCGGTGCGCATCGATCTGTTCGGTGACACGGTCGAGTCCATCACGTCGTACGACCCGGTGACCCAGCGGACCGTCACCGGCGGCGACGTCCCCGAGCTCAGCATCGGACCGGCGCGCGAGGTCCACCTCGACGACGACACCGTCATGTGCGCCAAGCGCAAGCTGCGCGAGCTGGCGGACCACGTCGAGTACCCCACCAAGAAGCTGCGCGGCTTCATGGACGACCTCGAGAACCGCGTGCTCTTTTTCGGCGTCGAGGGGCTCCTGCCGGCGTTCTACCCGAGGCTCGAGACGCCCCTCGAGGTGCTTGCCCGGGCCCTCGGCGCCGACGGCTTCACGGTCATGCTCGACGATCCCGGCGCGCTGCGCGGTGCCATCGACGCGCTGCACGGGGACTTTCACGAGCATCGGCGCCAGGCCACGGGGCGCGGCGACCTGTGCTTCCCCGTGGAGGAGTTCCTGCTCGATGCCGACGCCGTGCTCGGCGCCGCGCGCCGTGGCCCGTGCGTGGAGCACGAGCCCCTGCCCGTGGGCGGCGAGGCGCTCCTCGAGGTGCGCACCGCGCCTACCGCCGAGGTGCGCCAGGAGATCCTGCGCGAGACCATGCGCGGCGACGGCGGTGACGCCCACTCGCTCCTGGTCCCGCTGGTGCGCCGCATCCAGGAGCTGCGCGGCCGTGGGCGCACCGTGCTGTTGCCCACGGCGTCCCTTGGTGGCGTCGAGCGCCTGCGCGATCTGTTGCGCGCCCACCACCTCGAGGTGCGCGCCTGCAAGGAGCCGCCCGACCTGCTCGCCACCACCCTCGACCCTGCCCTGGCCGACCCGTCGGTGCACGCGTGGACCTGGGTGGCGCGGCCCGTCGACCCCGCGCGCGGTGCCGAGCTGCCGCACGTGGGCGGCAACGGCGTGGCGGTCATCGCCGAGGAGGAGGTGTTCGGCAAGCGCGCGCGTCGCGGCACCGGCAAGAAGCCCGGCGGCTTCAAGACCACGCTCGCCGATCTCAACGTGGGCGACGCCGTGGTCCACGTCGATCACGGCGTGGGCATCTTCAACGGCCTCACGCGCCTGAACGTGCGCGGCATCGAGGGCGACTACCTCCACCTCACCTACGACGGCGGCGACAAGCTCTACCTGCCTGTGCACCACATCAACCTGGTGCAGCCGTGGTCGGGCGCCGGCGGCAGGCCGCGCCTCGACAAGCTCGGCGGTACCGGCTGGGAGACGACCAAGAAGCGCGTCAAGGCCGCCGTCATGGCGATGGCGCAAGACCTGCTCGCGCTCTACTCGAAGCGCGAGGTCGCCGATCGCCCGCCGCACCCCGAGCCCGACGAGGCCTACTGGCAGTTCGAGGCGCAGTTCCCGTTCGAGACCACGCCCGACCAGCAGAAGGCCATCGACGACGTCGCCGCCGACATGCGCAAAGACAAGCCCATGGACCGGCTCATCTGCGGGGACGTCGGCTACGGCAAGACCGAGGTGGGCATGCGCGCAGCCATGGTGGCGCTCACGGGCAACCGCCAGATCGCCGTGTTGGCGCCCACCACCGTGCTCGCGCAGCAGCACTTCCAGACCTTCACCGAGCGCTTCAAGGGTACGGCCGCCAACATCGAGGTGGTGTCGCGCTTCAAGAGGCCCAGCGAGGTCAAGGACATCCTCGAGCGCGCGAAGGACGGCCGCCTCGACGTGCTCATCGGCACGCACCGCCTGCTATCGCCCGACGTGAGCTTCAAGCGCCTCGGGCTCATCCTGGTCGACGAGGAACAGCGCTTCGGCGTCAAGGCCAAGGAGCAACTCAAGCGGCTCAAGACCGACGTCGACGTGCTGACCCTGACGGCCACGCCCATCCCGCGCACGCTGCAGATGGCGTTCTTCGGGATCCGCGACATGAGCGTCATCGAGACGCCGCCGGTGGACCGCCGCGCCATCCGCACCTCCATCATCAAGAAGGACGACGAGGTCATCCGCGAGGCGGTGCTGCGCGAGCTGTCGCGCAGCGGCCAGGTGTACTTCGTGCACAACCGCGTGCGCTCGATCCAGACCGTGGCCGACTGGCTGCGGCGCTTGGTCCCCGAGGCCCGCGTGGGCGTGGGCCACGGGCAGATGAGCGAGGAGGACCTCGAGGACGTGATGCTTCGGTTCATGAAGCATGAAATCAACGTCCTCGTGTGCACGGCGATCATCGAGACCGGCATCGACGTCCCCACGGCCAACACCATGTTCATCGACCACGCCGAGGACTTTGGCCTGGCGCAGCTCTACCAGCTGCGCGGTCGCGTGGGCCGCAGCAAGGAGCGCGCGTTCGCGTACCTGCTCATCGAGGGGTCCACCGAGCACCTGCACCCCGACGCCCGCAAGCGCATGGAGATCCTGCAGCGCTTCTCCGAGCTCGGCGCCGGCTTTCAAGTGGCGCAGCACGACCTCGAGCTACGCGGCGCCGGTGATCTGCTCGGCAAGTCGCAGCACGGCCACGTCACGGCGGTGGGCTACGACCTGTACGCCGACCTCTTGCGCGAGGCCGTGGAGGAGCTCAAGGGCCGCGCCCACGACGACAGCCCCGATCCCGACGTCAACCTGCCCATCGCCGCGCTCATCCCCGACAAGTACATCGTCGACCTGCACGAGCGGCTGCATGCCTATCAGCGCCTGGCCACCGCCAAGGACGGCCCCGACATCTACGACGTGTTGGGGAGCCTGGCCGACCTCTACGGCGACGCGCCTCCCGAGCTGTGCGCGCTGGCCGACGTCATGGCGCTCAAGCTGCGCCTCAAGGAGCTGGCCGCGCGCGGCCTCGAGGGCAGCTACGAGGCGCCGAAGGCCGAGGCGCCCGCCCCGGTGCCCGCCAAGCACGCGCCCGCCAAGAGTGGCTCCCGCGCCGTCGTCAAGGTCGCGCCCCCGACCCCCGCCCCGTCGCTGCCGCGGCTGGCGCTGGTCCTCGGCGATCGCGCGCGCCTCGACGCCGACAAGCTCGCGGCGCTGGTGGCCGCCGACCCCGAGCGGCTGCGCCTGACGCCGCAGATGAAGCTCGTGTACACGCCCACCGCCAAGGAGTGGCGCGACGCCGGCGAGCAGCTCATCCCGCTGTGCCGCGACTTCCTGCGGCGCGTCACCGACGCCGCGGGCGCCACATCGCGCGCGCCGGTGCGCTAACCTTCGGCGATGCTCGCGTTCGCGCTCGCCACGCTGTGCGCCGCCGCCGCGCCGCTCGCCGACGGCGTCGCGCTCTATCAGTCGCTCGCGTTCGAGCGCGCGGCCATCCACTTCCAGGGCATGGCGCTCGATGCCGGCCTGCCGGCGACCGAGCGCGCACAAGCCGCCATGTGGGCGGGGCTCTCGCTCGGCCAGCTCGGCGACGTCGAGGGGGCGCGCAAGGCGTTCGCGCTCGCGGTGGCGACGGACCCGCAGGTGCGCGCCCCCGACGACGCGCCGCCCGCGCTGCGCGCGATCCTCGAGGACGAGCGCGCGCGCGCGCCAGCCGCGCC
>CAZONM010000031.1:0-24521 GCA_964580865.1 uncultured Myxococcales bacterium
GACGAGCCGCTCGACGAGCGCGCGCGCGACAAGCGCAGCGGCAAGCGCGTGGGACCGAAGCGTCCACCAACGCCGGAGCCCCCGCCGGCCACGCCGCCCGCGTCGCCGCCCGTCGACGTCGGGCGGGCCTGGGGCGACCTCGGCTGGCCCGCCCGCGTCGACGAGCTGAAGCGGCGCTGCGCGAACTACGCGTGCGCGGGCGCGGCGGCCGAGCACAGAGACGACTACGGCAGCATCGCGCCCGAGCGGCTGATCCAGTGGAAGGCCGACGTGCGCGCGTGCTGGGATCGCTGCGGCCTGCCGAGCCCGTGAGCGCCGCTGCCGGAGCGCGCGGCGCTCACCGTTCGTCGTCATGGCGGACGCGTCAGCGCTTGCGCGCCACCACGTGCACCACGCGCGCGCGCTGCTGGGAGTCGTGCACGGGCACCACCGTCTCCACGGCGTAGCCGTGCCCCTCGAGCCAGCGCGACAGCCCCGCCACCTCGTAGCGGCGCGAGTACAGCATCGTGCAGGCTCGGCGCTGCTCCTCGAACACCAGGTCGTGACAGAAGTTGAGCGAGCCTGGCACGCGCGAGGTGTCGTCGCCCTCGCGCAGCCACACGCGCGTGTGCAGGTCGCTCGGGCGGCGGCCGTGGGCGGCCTCCCACCGCCGGTAGGGCCCCTCGAGGAGGAGCCGGCGGTTCGCCTCGGGGGCGGTGAGCTCGCCCTGCGCCGGCAGCGTCATGCGGAAGAGCGGGTCGTCCTCGAGGCGCTCCAGGCGCACGGCCACCTCGAGCCAGAGCAGGTCGCCCGCGCGGATCAGCGACGACAGGCGCTCGCGGATCAGCACCTCCTCGTCGCGCACGTTGCCGAAGACGTTGCCGAGCATGGCCACCACGCGCACGCCGTCGTGGTGCGCCGTGGGCAAGCGGCGCGCGAACGACAGCGGCCCCTCCTCGAAGTCGGCGCAGAACGGCAGCACCTGCGCGGCGCGCTTGCGGCACGCCTTGGTGCCGCTGACGAGAAGCGGGATGGAGACGTCGACCAGCGCCACCGCGAACCACGGCAGCCCGAGCGCGGCGATGCGACCGGCGACGAGGGCCTCTTTCGCCGCCTCGCCGGGGCCGAGCGACACCAGGTCGAGGCCGCGCTTCTTGCCGATGACGCCGTCGTCGATGAGCTTCGTGGCGCAGGCGTCGACGCCGTTGAGCCAGCACCCCTGGTCGTAGCCGGCGCGCATCAGGTTCTCCCAGGCGAGCGCGCCCTGGGAGTCGAAGTACAGGAAGCGGTGCCCGAGGTAGTCCCACGTGACGCGATCGTGGAACTGTCGCTGCAGCGCCGCCGGGCCCGACTCCTCCTCGATCTCGAGCGCCAAGAGCCCCGCGTCGTGCGACTCGCCGACGGCGCGCGCTTGCTCGCGCAGCTCGAGGACGCGCCGGGCGAGCCCGTCCTTGATGGCCGCCAGCGTCTGCACCTTGAGCTCGTGGGTGGCGCCGCTCCGCCAGTTGTCGATGTTGTCGACGGAGACGCCGGCCAAGGCCGCGAGCTCGCGGTCGCTCTCGACGCCGAGCGCCGCCGCCACGTGGAGCAGCAGATCGACCAGCTGACTTCGCGGGGCGGACGCCTTCTTGGCCATCGCTCGAGGGTAGCGCGCTGGGCCGCCGGTGCGGGTCAGTCCCAGCCCGGGTTGCCCGCGCCGCCGCTCGCGCCGCCGTTGCCGCCGGTGCCCGCGCCGCTGCCGGCGCTGCCGGAGCTGCCGGAGCTGCCCGAGCTGCCGCCCGACGTGCCGTCCGTCGTGCCGTCGGTGCCGTCGGTGCCGTCACCGCTCCCACACGTGGGGTCGTCGGCCGGGTCGAGATCGGTCGGCACGGAGTCGTCGCGAAACTTCTCGCCCGGCCCGAGCTCCTCGTGCAGGCCCGGGCAAATGAAGGCGAGGCCGCACGGCAAGCAGGCGCCGTTCGCGGCGACCAAGGCGCCGTCATCCCGGGTCACGACGAACGGGTCCCCGTTGGTGAGCTGCTCGTCGTGCGCGTCGAAGCACGAGTAGATCGAGCCGGCGAGGTTCTCCGCCGGTTGCCCGTCCGCCGTCAGCTCCACGCGCTCGAGCGGCAGCTCCTCGGGCGGGGCCAGGAAGCGCGCGATGGTGACGTCCAGATCGATCTCGATGCGATCGCCGACGAGCTGCGCCGCGTCGAACTCGAGCACCACGGGCGCCGCGACATCGGCGGGCTCCCCCGACGAGCCGGCAGGGTCGGAGCTGGGCGCGCCGCAGGCGGCGGCAAGGAGCGTGAGCGCGAGCAAGGAACGCCGCATGTGACCCTCCAGGTGTGCCAAGGAGCATGCCGAGGCGAGCCCGTGCGGTGGTGCGGAAAAAGCCGCGCCTCGCCAGGAAAATGCGGCCCGCATGCGCGAGCTGCCCAGCCGCACGGGCGTGCGCGGTGGTCAGGGGGCGGCGATGCCGATCATCTTCAAGAACGCCGCCTCGTTGGGCTCGCGCCCGAGGAAGTCCTTGAGCAAGACGCCCGGCTCGACGGTGCGACCGCGCGCCAGCACGCGGTCGCGGTACTCGCGGCCGACCTTGGCGTTGAGCACGCCCTCGGCGGCGAAGCGGGTGAACATGTCGGCGGCGAACACCTCGCTCCACAGGTAGCCGTAGTAGCCGCCGTCGTAGCCGCCCATCATGTGCCCGAAGGTGCCGGCGAAGTGCGCGCCCTTGTCCTCGGGCAGCTTCATGATGTCGGCCCAGGTCTTCTTGGCCACGGCGTCGGCGCTGAGCTTGGCGGCGGCGGCGGTGGACGCCGTGTGGATGGCGGAGTCGAAGCTGCCGAGGAACACCTGGCGCGAGTACCGCACGCCGGCGTCGTACTTGCGCGCGGCGGCGAGCTTCTGCGCCAGCTCGGCGGGCAGGGGCTTCTTCGGGTCCTTCGGGTCCGCCGAGATGCGTGCCAGCACCTCGGGCTGGTAGGCCCAGTTCTCGAGCATCTGCGAGGGTGCCTCGACGAAGTCGAGCGCCGTGCGCGTGCCCGACTGCTGCGCATAGCGGGCGGTGGTGAGCGACTCGTGCATGACGTGGCCGAACTCGTGAAAGAGCGTGTCGACCTCGTCCATCGACAACAGGCCGGGCTTGCCGTCCTTGGGCGGCTGGAAGTTCACCACCAGCGCGGCCATGGGCACGCGGTAGCCGCCCGGCACGGCATGGCCGGCGGCGAGCGTGAACTCGGCGGCGTGACCGTACTTGCCGTCGCGCGGGTAGAGGTCGAGGTAGAACTTGGCGATGAGCGCCTTGGTGGCGGCGTCGCGCACCTCGTAGAGCTTGACGCCCTCGAACCAGGTGTCGGGGCCGGCCACCTCCTTGAGCTCGATGCCGAAGACGGTGGCGTACACGTCGAACATGCCGCGCAGCACCTTGTCGGCGGGGAAGTAGGCGCGCACCGCCTCGTCGTCGATGGCGAAGTCATTCTTCTTGATCTGGTTCATGTAGTAGCGCCAGTCCCAGGCGTTGATGACGGCGCTCTTGCTCTTGGTGTCGGCGGCCTTGAGCGCCGCCATTTTCTTGCGGTCGCCGTCGAGGGCCGGCTCGAGGCCCTTCTTCATGCGCGCCAAGAACGCCTGCACGGTGGCGGCGTTCTTGGCCATGCGATCGTCGGCCACGTAGTCGGCGTGCGTGGCGTAGCCGAGCAGCTTGGCGCTGTCGGCGCGCAGCTTGATCGCCTCGTCGAGGAGCTTGAGGTTCTCCTGGCCCCCGCGGTTCATGAAGGCCACCTCCATCTTCTTGCGGGTCGCCTCCTTCGACGCGTTCTCCATCACCGGGTAGTAGTCGGGGTACTTGGTGGTGAGGACGTACACGCCCTTCTTGGCCTTGTCCTCGTGCGCGGCGATGAAGTCGTCGGGCAGCCCGGCCAGCTCGGCCTTGGTGTACTCGACCTTGGTGGCGTCCTCGTTGAGGTTCTTCTGGAAGCGCGTCTGCAGCTCGGTCAGGCGCGAGCGCAGCTCCACCAGCTTGGCGCGGTCGGCGTCGGAGAGCTCGAGACCGTTGCGCTTGAAGTCGCGCATGGTGATCTCCACCAGACGCGCTTGCTCGTCGTCGAGCTTGGCGGCCTTGCCCGCGTTGTCGAGGAAGCCCTTCATGGCCAGGTACAGGTCCTTGCGGGCCGACACCGCCACGCTCCACTTGCCCGCCCGCTCCTCGCATGCGGCGCCGGCGTCGCGCACGTCGGCCTTCGGGTGCACGTCCTTCATGAACGACAGGCGCGCGATGGCCTCGTTGTAGTCGCCGAGGACGCCGTCGAGCGCCTCGAACGAGTCCTTGAACGTGCGCTTGGCATCGGGGATGGCCACCAGCGCGGCCAGCTTGGCGTCGGCGTCACGCTCCGCCTTCTCACAGGCGGCGCTCAGCTCGGCGGGGGTGTAGCGCGAGCGCAGCGCCGGCACGTCGACGGCGGCGGCGCGCGGCGCGGCCGCGGCCAGGGGGGCAACGAGGACCGCGGCCACGAGGGCCAGCGACAGCGAAGGGATCGTGGGGGTGCGCATGCCGGAGCTTGTAGGGCGCGGCCGCCGGCGCAGGCAACGGGCTTGGCGCGGCCGGGGCGCCTGACGGCCGCCCGATCGCGTTACAGTCGCCGACGCAGAGGAGCGAGCATGATCGTCGGCGACCGCGTGGTGCTGCGCGCCATGGAGCGAGGTGACCTGCCGCGCGTGCAGCGGTGGATGAACGACCCCGAGGTGCTGCGGCGCATCTACACCTATCGGCACCTGTCGCTCGAGGCCGAGGAGCGGTGGCTCCACCAGATGCACGAGAGCAGCACCGACTTCGTGTTCGCCGTCGACACCAAGGACGGCACCGGCGCCGCCGTGCACATCGGCACCGTCGGCATCCACCACGTGGATTGGAAGAACCGCACGTGCATGGTGGGCATCGTGCTCGGCGAGGAGCAGCGCCGCGGCCAGGGGCTCGGCACCGAGGCCATGCGCTTGCTGGTGCGCTACGCCCACGACGAGCTCGGGCTGCACCGCGTGGAGCTCGAGGTCTATCCGTTCAACCGACCCGCCATCCGCAGCTACGAGAAGCTCGGCTTCAAGCTCGACGGAACCCGGCGCGCTGCTACCTTTCGCGAGGGCCGCTTCCACGACGTGCTGGTGATGAGCGTGCTGCCGGGCGAGCTCGTGTAGATCTCCCCCATTCGTCCGCCGGAGCTGGCCGTGACGACGGGGGGTGAGCGCGGGCGCGCGGAGCGACCGCGTGTGGAGCCACGCGGCGGGGAGGCAGCGCACCGGCGCTCCCACCGAGCAGGGAGGTGGGACGGTGCGCGAGCACCACATCGTGGAGGCCGGGCGCCGCGAGGGTCACGTCGTCAACGCGGCGCGCAGGTGGTCGAGGTCGGCCGCCGACAGCGCCGGGCTGTGGGCGCGCACCTTGCCGAGCAGGCCCTCGGCGTCGTCGCCCGTGTGGGCGCACGCGCAGGCCGGGTGCAGGTAGCCGGCGCCGCGCGCCACGAACGCGCCGGTGTCGACGTCACGCTCGACGGCGATGCGCAGCTCGCCCTTGCCAATGGGCTGATGGCACGCCAGGCAGCTCGCGCGCCCGGTGGCGGCGCGCTCGGCGTAGGGGAAGGCGGCGGGCTTCTCGGTGGCGGCGGCGGCGCCGGCCGCGGCCTCGAGCTCCGCGCGGTTCGGCACGTCGACGGTGGCGCCGGCGAGCGCGGCCAGCAGCGCGGCCGGCCGCTTCTTGGCCGCGCACGCGAGGTGGTGCCACACGTGCGTGGTCTCGCCGCCGGCGAACTGGTTCTGCACCTCTTCGCCGAGGCGCAGCTCGCCCTTGGCGATGGGTTGCTTGCACGTGCGACAGGCGGCGCGTCCCGACTTCGCGGCCTCGATGATGTGCGCCATGGCGTTCGCCTCCTCGAGCCGACGGTGGCACCGGGTCGTCGCGCATGACAAGGGGTGGCGCGTCCGCGCGGCCGTTCGGCGTCCTCGCGGCGGCGTCTGGTAGGCTGAGGCCATGGGTGCGATCGAGCGAGCCATCGACGAGACGCGGCGCGCGCTCGCCGAAAACCCCGAGGACGTGCGCGCGCTCCTGCGCCTCGGCGACCTTCTCACGCGGACGGGGCGCATCCACGAGGCGGCCGGTCCGTACTGGCGCGCCGCCGATCTCTACGAGCGCGACGGCTTCTTCTTGAAGGCCGTGGCCGTGTGCAGGCAGATCCTTCGGATGGACCCCGGCCAGCGAGAGGCCGTGCGCGCGGCGATGCTGCGCTTGAGCGTGACGCTGGGACTTCCCGTGGAGACGCTCATGCCGGAAGTGAACGGGCGCGGTCGGTGAGCGCGGTGCCCACGGGCGCCGGCGGCGGGGTGGCCCGCGGGTTTGGTGTCGTACGGTTCGCGTCTCCGAGGTGAACGTCGGCGGGGTGGTGCTCGGCGACGACGAAGGGCGGGCGCGGAGCGCACGAGCGGGGCCGTGAGGCCCCGCTCGTGCGCTTGTGGTGGAGGCGGCGGGAATCCAACGTTCAGCTATACATCGAAAAACGTTGAGTCATTGTGACTCGGTAGATCGCGATACCCCGGGTGATACCCCGGACGTGCACAGCCGAGGACGCCCGCAGGGCTCTCGGGAAGGCTAGCAGGCACACCAATGGGGCGCAATCGCCGTCGAGAACACCGATCCGGTGCCGAGGTCGCGCGCCACAGGGAGAGAGAGGCAAGTCGGCGGGCGAGAGGGAGGTAGGGATAGTGAAGTATCTACGAAACAACGAAAGAAGACATAGCAAGACATAGATAGACTCCACAGCCAATACACCGCCGACGAAAGAAAGAATCAATGGCGCGCACCTAGCCGGCAAGCCTCGGTCGCCCGCGCCTATTAGGACTGCGGTTCGCTTCCCAGAGGTGCACGCGTAGTGCGCACCTGTACCCTCTGCGCAAAAAAGGTCCGGGGGGGTGAACCTAGCCGTGCGAGGCGCCGAGCACCCGCCGCTCGAGGGCTGCGAGACGGCGGCTCAGGTTCCAGCGGGAGCACCGGCGCTGCGCGCGGTAGATCGGGCGTGGCCCGCCGAAGGTCCAACATCGTCCGCGTGCCTGGTGGCCCGCCGAGCCACGCGCGCAGGGCGGCGCCGAGCTCGCCGGCAAGGTCGAGGCGCTCGAGAGACTCGAGGAGCACGCGGGAGCGGGGGCGGCCGTGACCGGGCATGGATCATCCTAAACGTCCTGGGGCCAACGTCGCGCCGGTGGGGTGGAGGTGGGCCGCTGAAACCCCGCTCGGGCTCGCCGCGGCCGTCGCCGGACGATACGATGGGGCATGGTCGATCTCGCTCCCCACATCACCGCGGACCCTGCGATCTGCCATGGCCAGCCCGTGGTGCGGGGGACGCGCGTGCTCGTCTCGGTGCTCGTTGGTCAGGTGGCCGCAGGCATGCCGGTGGATGAGGTGGCGGAGGCCTACCGGGTCGCGCGCGCGGACGTGCTCGCGGCCCTCGCCTACGCCGCGCGGCTCGTCGAGGGCGAGCACATCCGAACCGTCACGGGCTGACCGCGCGTGGCCCATCGGCTCCTCGTCGACGAGAGCATGCCCGGCGCGCTCGCCGCGGCCCTGAACGCGTCCGGCATGGACGCGATCGACGCGCGCGACGTCGGCTTGACGGGCTATCCAGACGTCGCCGTGATGACACGCGCACAGTCCGAGCGTCGCGCCGTGGTCACGTCCGACGTCGGCTTCGGCAACATCGTCGCCTACCCGCTCGGCACCCACGCCGGCGTCGTGCTGGTGCGACTGCCCGAGGTGCTGGCGCCGCGCATCGTGGCCCTCGTCGTCGGCGCGCTCGCGGCGCTGCCGGCCGACGAGGTGCGCGGAAACCTGGTAGTGATCGACGAGCGGCGCGTGCGCGTGCGCCGTTCGCCGTGACCCGCCGCGCCTGCGTCGCGCAGCGTTCACCGCGCCACCCACACCTCGGCCGGCGCGCCCTTCGCGCCCTGGTGTCGCTCTCGGCGGGCACGCCCCGCGCCCTCGAGAGCAAACAGGGCGCGGTCAAGCTCGGCCTTCGAAACGTTCCGTCCAAGCTCCGCGCTCACCTGCGAACGCGAGAGGCCCGTGGCTCCCGCCGCGCGCAGCGCGACGAGCACCCTCTCCGCCATTGGGTCGCCGGAGGCCTCGCCGAACAAGGCCTGCGCGCTCGCCGTCGCGTGCTCGATCACGGCGAGCGCCGCCTCAAGGTGCGGGAGCCGGATGGCGGGCGCGTCGTCGCAGATTGCGTAGGTCAACGCGAGGCGAAGGGCGGTCGGCTCGCGTCGGGCGAGCACAGCGCCCACTGCACCGGGAATCGGCACGCTGAACGCCGCGTAGGCGGCTTCCCAAAGGTCGCGCGCCGGGCCCTCGATCTGAAACTCGCCTTCGTGGGCAGGCTCAAAGATGGCGCGCTGCAGGGCTTCAACCGGCGCCTCGGGAACCTCGAGCAGCGCGCCGAATGGGAGGTTTCGCGCACGGGTGACGGCGTGGAAGGTGAAGCGGTTGGCGACGCCGTTGAACAGGTCAACCGTGGCGAGCTTGCCTCGAAGCTCGGTGGCGGTGATGTGCGCGATGACGGCGACGTGGGGGTCTGTCGCCGTGAGCGGGCAGCTTCGCGTCCGCACGCGCAACGTGTCGCCGTCCCAGGCCTCGCGCAGCACGGCAGACAGAGACGCGCCTTGCCTCTCCATGATGGAGAGCACTCGGGCGAACTCCTGTTCGACGACGAGGAGCCGCTTGTCAGTCACACCGGGACGCGGGACCGACACGTACTCGGGAACTCCACCCGCCTTCTTTAGGTGCTGCTCGATGACGTCGTCGCGCACGGCGTCGATCAGGCCTTCGCCCGAGCCGATGCCGCTAAGCAGGTGGGCGCCGAAGTCCTGATTCCCGGTCACGCGCGCGAGAACGCGCTTCGCCACCTGCCACGCTGTGCCCTTGCGCGCGGCCGACGTGTCGCCGACGACGCAGGCGAACATGCGCGCGTGATGCTTGGTGGCGCCGACGTTGTACCAGCGCGACCGGCCGGCCAGCATTCCGACAGCGGCCAAGAGGTGGACGAGGATCGCGCACGGGGCCGCCTCGGTACTTGGCTCGACGGCGCGCACGATATCGCCGAGCGGCCCATGCAGCGCCTTGCTGCCCAACACGGGCGCCTCGACGGCCGAGGGCGCGTGACCGGAGCCGTTGCCCTGGCCGGCGTCGGCGACGGAGACGCGCACCGCGCGCGGCGCTCTCGGCGCGTCCATGCCAGCGCGCAAGCCGCTCTCGATCGTCGGGCCGATCTCGGCTTCGTCGAGCCGGGCGGCGCGAGCGGCATCTGCGAGGCGCCCCGCGACGGTGGCGCGCTCGAGGTCGCCGGTGGCGACGAGCTGCCCGAGGTTGAACGCCGCGCGGTTCAGCGCATCGTTCCGTTGCCCGTCCGGCGCCAGCGCCACCGCCACCACCTCGCGCTCGAGGGCCGCGCGCACATACGCCGATCCCGCCGCTTTCCCCGGTGCCTCCGCGGGGGCTATGCGAGGCGGCTTCCGTTGCAGTCGCTCGACGACGTGCGCGGGGAGCTCGACGATAGGCGCGTCCTGGTCAATGACAACGTAAGTGTTGCCGTCCACCGCCGACGGGGGCGCGACGACGTAGCCGCCGCAGCCCCGCGTGTCGACGCCATCGCCAAGTCACTTCGCCGTGTTGCCGAGCGACGGACCTTCGGGAAGGCGAAAGTAGTAGTGCCTGCCGCCGGTAGGGGTCCACACGGTGCGGGTGGGCGGCAGGTCGAGCGCGGCGATGGTGTCGGCGCCGCCGGCATCTTCGTCGACGACGTACAGCCCCGACGCTTCGCCGGTGGCGATGGCGACGTTGGCGCCGGGACAGCGCGCCCACCATTCCTCGATCGTTGCGGCATCGGTGCTGGCGTTCTTGAAGCCATGCGCGGTCAACGGCTTCTTGTTGCCGGGCTCGCAGGGGAACACCGGCCATCCGCGCGCGGCGTAGGCAAGGGCTGCTTGCAGTAGCGGGTTGTCGACGGGAACGGTAGCATCGGACATAGGTACTCCTCGAAGCGCGCGCGTCCTTTGGCGGGGCTCGCGCGCGTTTCTTTCGTGGGGGGAGCGAGGTCAGGGGCCGAACGGCTCGACGACGACGACATGGGCAATCTGCTTCCAGCCCGAGAGGCACCGGACGCGCCCCTCCGCCTCGAGCCGGCGGCAGGCACCCTCGAGCGCGCGCCAGGTGATGCCTGGCGCTGCGCGCAGGAGCACCTGCATGTCAACGGTCGCGCCGGCGGCGCGTCCCAAGAGCACGCCCTCGACGGCTTCGCGCGCGAGCGCATAGGAACCGTCGCGCTTCACTGGCCAACTCGCACGCTCGCGTCGGTAGCGGCGAGCGCATCGATCCACGCGGCCACGTCCGAGGCCCGCCAGGCGACGGCGCGCCCGCCGACCTTCAGCGGCTTGGGGAAGCGGCCGTCGGCCACCGCCGCGTAGATCCACGCGCGAGAGAAGCCGATCCGTGCGATCACGTCCGGCAGGCGGAGCAAGGTTTCGTCGATGTGCATCTGTCGGTCCTCCAAGGCGCACCGCGCGCCATGTGGACGACAGGAAATCAAGAATCGTCGAGCTTGCGAGGCCCACGAGTTTGCGGCTCTATTAGTGATCCGCGTGGGGGACGGCGCCGCCGGAGCACCTCGGACCAAACCCTACACCGGGAGCTAAAACGACCCTCAGTGCAAGGCCTGTCGAAGCCAAAGGCGATGGCTGCGAGGGCTAGCGTGGCGGGCTCTAGGCTCTGCCCCGTCTCATTGAGGAACGGCAGGAGGACGCGCAGCTCCCGATCGCGGTTGCCCTGCTTCGCCGGCTTGCCGCGGGACTTCGCACGATCGGGGATCGTTGCCGCGACCCGATCGACCGCCTCGAGCAGCTCGAAAAGGGCACCTTCGCGGTGGGCCAGGTCGTCGCCTGTGACGTTGGTCGGACACCGCCCCGCGAGTGCGCAGCACGCCAGGTGTCCAGCGATCGGGCTCCTCTCTGTCCAGCGGGTGCCGGCGGTATTGCGTACCTTCGCGACCATCCGCCGCAGCTTCCCGGCGTGGGTGGCAATCTCATCGTAGCGGTAGGTGCTCCCCAGGTGGCCATACCCATCGCTCGGGCTCTCGGTGCCAATGCCGAGGGCAAGGTCCAATGCCTCGTCTCCCGAGAGTTGAGCCTTGAAGATGTCACGAAGAATGCCGATGCCGCTGTCCTGGCCACCTTTGAAGCTCTCCCGAAACCACGCACGCGCCTTCTCCATCGACGTGGAAGCCTTGGCGCGCGAGGTCACGGCGCCACCCGCAGCTCGTCGAGGAAGTCAGCCCACCGCGCCATCATGCGCGTGCGCTCCTCGAGGTGCTGGGTCCGGTTGTACGCGCGCCCGAGCGGGTCCTTGATTCGGTGGGCGAGCTGGAGCTCGACCACCTCGGGGCGGAAGCCGAGCCGCTCCTCGAGAATGGTCCGCGCGACTGCGCGGAAGCCGTGCCCCGTCAGCTCGGCCTTGGTGTCCACGCCGCAGCGCCGCAGCGCCGCGTTCACCGTGGCCTCGCTCATGGGGCGGCCGGCGGAGCGCAGCCGCGCGCACGGAAAGACGTACGGCCCGCCCCCGGTGAGCGGCTTCAGCTCGCGGAGCAGCGCCACCGCCTGCGGCGCGAGCGGGACCGTGTGCGGCTGCTTGGTCTTGCTCGCCGTGAAGGTCCAAAGCGCGCCGTCGAGGTCGACGTGCTCCCAACGCATCGTCCGCAGCTCGCCGGGGCGCACGAACAGGAGCGCTTGGAGGCGGAGCGCGACGCGCACGGGCAAGGTGCCCTCGTACCCGTCGAGCGCCCGCAAGATGCGCGCGAGCTGCGCCGGGTCGGTCACTGCGGCGAAGTGCCGCTCGGGCACGGGAGCGAGCGCGCCGCGCAGGTCGACGGTGGGGTCGCGGTCGGCGCGCCCCGTGGCCACGGCGTAGCGGAACACCTGCCCGCAGATGACCTTGACCCGGTGGGCCGTCTCGGCGGCGCCGCGCTCCTCGACACGCCGGAGCACCGAAAGCACCTCCGGTGCCGCGATCTCCGCGACGGGCCGCGCGCCAAGCCAGGGGAACACGTCGCGCTCGAGGCGGCGAAGCTGCGTCGTCGCGTGGTCGGGCGCCCACGTAGGCGCGAACCTCGCGTGCCACTCGCGCGCGACCACCTCGAGCGTGCCGTCGCCGCGTAGGACGGCCTTCCCCGTCTGCTTCTCCGCCTGCCGCTCTGCGCCGGGGTCGATCCCGTTCGCCACCTTGCGGCGGGCGTCGAGCGCGCGCTCCCTGGCGTCCTTCAAGCCCACCTCGGGGTAGGCGCCGAGGGCGAGCAGCTTCTCCCGCCCGCCGAAGTAGTACCGCAGGCGCCACAGCTTGCTGCCGGCGGCCGACACCTGCAGGTAGAGGCCCTCTCCGTCCCACAGCCGGAAGGGGCTCCCGGTCGACTTCAACAATCGGACGGCGCGATCCGTCAGGCGCGCCCTGCCCCCTTTCATTCTTTCTTTCGTGGCGGCCTCGGCCGGCACTGCCGGCCGAGCGGCGTGGGCCGGGGTATCGGGCGGGGTATCGGAGGGGGCTGGAGCGTGCATACCCCGGAGGACACCCCGGGATACCCCTGGATTCCAGGGGTATCGGACGGACGGGCCTGGACCCTGGCAGAAAGAAAAAGCCCCGAAAAACGGGGCTTTATTGACGAATCTGAACCTTGCTGGACCTGTCTTTGGTGGAGGCGGCGGGAATCGAACCCGCGTCCGAAAGAAGTCCCCGAGCTGCCGCTACACGCTTAGTTCGCCCTTTGTACTCGACGCGGGCGAAGGCGAACGTCCTCCCGCGCCGAGTCCCTCACCTGTTTCTCACACCGACGACGGCAAGGGGCTCGTCGATGCCAGCCTCATCAGACGCGCCGGGTCTCCCTCGTAGAGGCGGACCTGGGATCCGGCGTCGCTAGCGGTTTTTCAGGCCGCGAGAGCGAGCTCAACGTTGTCGTTGGCTTTTGTGTTTTCCTACTCTTTTTTGCGCGGTGAGTTGGAGTCCGCGGCGTGCTGCAGGTCGCTTTCCTCCCCCGTCGAAACCGGTTCGCCCCCATGGCGCCCAGTCTTTTCATTGTAGGCACGCGCGGCCGCAGGACAACAGCACCCTCACGGCACCGGCAGCTCGCAGGTGCCGGCGCGGGGCGCGCACAGGCGATTGACGCACACCGCCCCATCGGCGCAGTCGAAGTCGCTCGCGCACGACGGTGTCACGCAGCCGTGCGCGTCGACGGCGCCGCCCTCACCGCCGCAGGTACGCCAGGCCGCGCACGTGAAGCCGTCGTCGCACGGGGCGGGCACACAGCGCCCGTCGGCGCCGCACCGCTCGTCGGCGCTGCAAGAGCCCGCGTCGCACGGTTGCGCGCACGCGCGGTGCTCGGTGCAGCTGTTGCGCTCGACCACGGCGCACACGGTCGGGCTCGCGCACTCGGCGTCGGCCGCGCAGTCGTCGGCGGGCGGACCGATGCCGCAGCGCGGGCCCTCGTCGTTGGCGGAGGCGCACGCGGCCGCGGCCGCGCAGTCGTCGTCGGAGCGGCAGCCGTTGCCGCCGTCTGGATCGGCGCACGCGAGGCACGGGAGCATGGCTCCACCGAGGAGCAGGGCGGCGAACGGCAGGCGCGTCATGCGCGCTCCGCTCTCACGCGCCATGCCAGCTCGCGGTGGCGTCTGGTTGCGGTCCGCCCCCTCGGAGATCCACGGTGTCCTCGAGAAAACGTTGGCCGTCACGTCACGCGCGCGCGCTCGGCTTGGCGCGCCGCGCGGCCAGGTACGTGAGCGCCACGCCCACGACGGCCACGGCGGCGCCCACGGCGACAGCGACGACCATCCCCTGCGAGCCCCACAGCCACGCCGCCGCGCGCAGCGCCAGGAACACGCTGAGCGCGACGCCGCTGATCCTGATGAGGCGCTTGTCGCCCCGCCGTACGCCCACCACCAACACCGACACCACCATGCCGAACAACACCACCGACGCCAGCAACGCCGAGGTGCGCGCGGGGATGGGCACCATGACGAACGTGAGCGCGGTGGCGAGGAGCGCCACGTTCACCGGCGCCTCCACGCGCGTGAGGCGCGCGCGCGCGCGCGCCAGCGCTTGGCCGAGGATGGTGGCGGCGAGCGCGATGGCCGCGAAGCACGCCGCCGCCACCGCCACCTGCGACGAGGCCTCGGGGTCGCGCAGCTCGTCGTAGAAGGCGGCGCCCGACGCCACCAGCTCGAACGTCATGGTGAAGAGCGCCACGAGTGCTGCCTGCAGGCTCGCGAGCCGCATGCCGCGCGCCACGCCGTCGAAGCCGGGCACCAGGTAGTGCAGGCCGCCGAGCGCGAACGCGCACACGCCGCCGAGCACGACCAGCGGCGACAGCCACGACCAGCGATCGACCACCGAGAACGCCGACAGGCCGCGGAACGAAAACGCCGCCACCCACGCGCAGAACAACAACCCGCACGCCGCGGCCACGGCCTTCGAGCGCGTGGCGTAGGCGAGCGGCACCACGCACACGAGCCACAGCGCCACGATGGCGTGCACGGCGATGTCGACGCCGTAGACGCGCGTGAACAACCACAAGACCGCGCCGTTCACCAGCGCCGCCGCCATGAGCATGGCGCTGCCGGCGTTGCCGTGGCGCTTGGCCAGGTCGGCGCGCATCGCCGCGGCCTGGTCGGCCGTGATCATCCCCTCGCGCTGCCAGCGCTCGATGGTGGCCGTATCCACGCTCATGCGCCGAGGCTACGTCGCCTCGCGCACCGCCTGCACGCCGGCGCTGAAGGCCGCCTCGTTCATGGGGATCATGCCCGCCTTGTGCGCCAGGCTGCGGCGCAGCTCGCCCAAGAAGCTGCGCTCGTCGAGGATGCGCGTGGCTTGCTGCAGCGCGCCCAGCGCAACCACGCTCTTGACCACCACGTTGCCCAGGCGCTGCGCGATGGCCGAGAGCGGCAGCGCGAGCACGCGCACGCCCGCGGCCACGGTTGGTGCTTTGGTGATCACGCTGGCGTCGTAGATCACGATGCCGCCCTCGCGCACGTCGGCGGCGAACTTGTCGAGGCTGGGTGCGTTGAACGCCACCAGCACGTGTGGGCGCGGCGCCGCCGGCGACAGCACCTCGCGCTTGGCGATGTGCACGTCCGCATACGACGTGCCGCCGCGCGACTCGGGGCCGTAGCTCGGGATGTGCGTGGAGTCGAAGCCCTCGGCGATGGCGGTGCGGGTGACCAGCATGGCCGCGGTCTGCGCGCCGTCGCCGCCCGAGCCCGCGAGCTTGATCGACACGTCGAGCGGGTCGAGGTGCTCAGGGAACGCGGTGCAGAAGCGCTCCGGCGTCTCGCGCTCGGTGTCGAGCACGTCGAGCACGCGGTCGGCGTCGAAGGTGGGCAGGGCGGGCGCGAACCACGGCTCGCGCGCCTCGTCCTTGATGAGGCCGAGCGGGAAGGCCTTGGCCATGACATTCTTCACGTGCTGCTCGGACTCGAGCGAGGTCATGTGCCAGTGCGTGGGGCACTCGGCCAAGATCTCGACGAAGCCGAAGCCGCGCCCCTCGACCTGTAGCTGCAGCGCCTTCTTGATGGCGGCCTTGCAGCGCTTTCGCTCGCGCTGATCGAAGAGCGCGCAGCGCTCGACGTAGATCGCGCCGTCGAGCTTGGCGATCACCTCGGAGACGTGCATGGGCGCGCCCTGCATGGGCCCGCGGCCGTCCGGCGTGGTCGTCGACCACTGGCCGGGCAGCGTGGTGGGCGCCATCTGGCCGCCCGTCATGCCGTAGATGGCGTTGTTGATGAAGATGACGCTGATGGGGATGCCGAGCTGCGCCGCATGCATGATCTCGGCGAGGCCGATGGCGGCCAGGTCGCCGTCGCCCTGGTAGCTGACGACGATGGACTTGGGGTTCGCCAGCTTGTGCCCGAGCGCCACCGCCGGCGCGCGCCCATGCGCGGCCTGCGTGTTGCCGGTGTCGAAGTAGTAAAAGAGGAAGACGGCGCAGCCGACCGGCGAGATCATCACCGTGCGGTCCTCGACGCCGAGCTCCACCAGCGCCTCGGCCAGGTACTTGTGGGCGAGCCCGTGGCCGCAGCCGGGGCAGTAGTGCGTGGTGCCGCCCTTGAGCCCCTTGCCGTGCGCGTGGCGATCGAAGTGATCGAAGAAGGCGGCGCCGGGCTTCTTGCCCGCCTTGGTCTCGTCGGCCTGGCTCACTGCACCACCTCCGTGCACGCCTTGGCGATCTCGTAGATCTCCTGGTCCGTCGGCAGGATGCCGCCCATGTGGCGCAGGTGCCGAATGTCGACGTCGGGGCCGCGGGCGTGGTGCAAGGCGAGGCGCAGCTCGTCTTCCAGCTGACCGTCGCTCGCCTCCACCACCACGATGCGCGTGGCGTGCGTCAGCTCCGCCAACAGCGCCTTGATGGGGAAGGGCCACAAGGTGAGCGGCTGGAACAAGCCCACGGGCCGCCCCTCGTGGCGCAGGCGCTCCACGGCGGCCTTGGCCATGCGCGCCGGCGTGTTGCACGCCACCACCAGCGTACTGGCGCCGTCGAGGCGGTAGCCGGTGGAGCGCTGCTCGACCTGCTCCATCACGCGGTACTTGGCGCAGATCTTCTCGTTGTGCTTCTCGAGCTCGGCCCAGTCTTGGAAGATGCTCGACACCAGGTTGCTCTTGTGCGCGGCGTCGCCCCACACGGCCCAGTCGGGCAGGCCCGGCTCGACGAGGTGATCGGGCAGCGTGACGCGACCCGTGATCTGCCCGAGGTAGCCGTCGGCCGCGATGATCACGGGGTTGCGGTACTTGAAGGTGAGCGCGAACGCCTCGAGCGTGAGGTCGAGCATCTCTTGCGGCGAGGTGGGCGCCAGCACGATGGCGTGCGTGTTGCCGTGGCCGAGGCCGCGGCAGGCGAGCTTGATGTCGCTCTGCTCGGGCCCGATGTAGCCCAGGCCCGGGCCCGGCCGCATGACGTCGACGAACACGCCGGGCAGCTCGGCGCCGATGAAGTAGGAGATGCCCTCGAGCATGAGCGAGAAGCCGGGGCCGCTCGTGAACGTCATCACCGGCAGGCCCGCCGCCGCGCAGCCGTACATGTGATTGACCGTCGCCACCTCGCTGCACGCCTGCAGGAAAACGCCGTCGAGCTTGGGCAAGAGCTTGGCCATCAGCTCGGCGCCCTCGGTGGAGGGCGTGATGGGGTAGCCGTAGACGTGGCGGCAGCCGGCGAGGATGGCGCCGATGGCGGCGGCGTAGTTGCCCTTGAGCACCATGGGCTCGACCTTGGGCAGCGCGATCTTTCTCGGCGCGATGGTCGCGGGCTTCAGCTGGCGCGCCTGCGCTCCATAGAGGTGGCGCGGGTCCTCGAGGTCGTACGCCTCGGCGCCGAGGCCGTAGGGCTCGGGGCATGCCACCACGCACAGCCCGCACGAGTTGCACAGGTCGTAGTCGATGGTGATGGGCGTGAGGCCCGAGGTCTGGTTGATGTCGGCGCCGAGCGTCATGGCCTTCTTGGGACACGCCTCGATGCAACGGCCGCAGCCCTTGCACAGCGCGTCCGTCACGAGCACCGGCGGTCTCTCCCTCGACATGCGCAGCCCTTTCGGCGGTCGTGGTCCGCGCCCCGCTCACGGACGTCGACCGCACGGCGCGTATAGCCGGGCGGCGCCGTGGGTAGAAGGGCGCCGTGCGCTCGACGACGGGGTCGCTGACGCAGCGCGCCGCGCCGCCACCGTCAGCGCGTCCGGTTTCCGGGTAGCCTCCGCGCCATGGCGCGCGATCGCATCCTCGCCCTCGCCCTGTGCGGCGCCCTCGGCGCCGCCTGCGACGACCCACCACCACCACCTCCGCCCTCGCCGCCGGCGGATCCCGACATCGTCGAGGTCAAGGCCACGGGCGCGCCCGCGCGACCGCTCGTCGTGGACACCGGCGACCTCGACGCCATCGTCAAGCGCGGCGCCCTGCGCGTCTTGGTGTACGGCGGCGAGCAGGCGGTGCTGCCGCGCGCCGGCGCCTCCACCACCGGCGACCGCGAGCTGGCCGCCGACCTCGCGCATGAGCTCGGCGTCACCGTCGAGCCCATCGCCGTGGCGCGCTACGCCGACCTCATCCCCATGCTGCTCGAGGGCAAGGGCGATGTGATCGCGGCGCGCATGACGCACACCAAGGAGCGCGCGAAGCAGATCGCGTTCTCGCGCCCCACCACCACCGTGAGCGAGCTCCTGATCGGCAAGCGGGGCGGCGCCGCGGCGCCGACGAAGCCCGCGGACCTCGCGGGCGCCACCGTCACCGTGCGCGCGTCGTCGGCCTACCGCGAGACGCTCGACGCGCTCGTGGCCAAGGACAAGCTCGCGCTCACCATCGCCGACGCTCCCGAGGACAAGGACACGCCCGCCCTGGTCCACGACGTCGCCACCGGCGCCATCGCGCTCACGGTGTGCGACTCGGATCTGTTCGCGCACGTGGCCGCCTACGAGCCCGACGCGGTGGCGCTGACGCCGCTCAAGGAGGGGCGCGTCATCGGCTTCGGGCTGCGTCCCACGAACCCAAAGCTCAAGGCCGCGGCCGACGCGTTCCTGGTGCAGCGCGCGCTGCATGCGCACGCGCTCGAGGCCTCGCAGGGTGACCTCGAGGCCATCAGGAAGCGCGGCTCCTTACGCATGCTCACGCGCAACAACGCCATCAGCTACTTCCTCTTCAAGGGCCAGCAGCAGGGCTTCGACTACGAGCTCATGAGGCTCTTCGCCAAAGAGCAGGGGCTGCGCCTCGACGTGGTGGTGCCGCCCGAGGCGAGCGACCTCATCCCGTGGCTTTTGGCCGGCAAGGGGGACGTCATCGCCGCGCAGATGACCATCACCGACGCGCGCAAGAAGGACGTCGCCTTCTCCACGCCCTACCTCTTCGCCGACGAGGTGCTGGTGCAGCAGGCGGGCGCAGCGCCGATCACGTCCTTGGACGGCCTCAAGGGCACCACCATCCACGTGCGCAAGAGCTCGAGCTACAAGAGCACGCTCGACGCGCTGCAGGCCGCGCATGGGCCGTTCACCGTCGTCGACGCGCCCGAGGGCACCGAGACCGAGGAGCTGATCGCCATGGTGGGCGAGGGCGCCATCCCGCTCACCGTGGCCGACAGCACCATCGCGGCCGTGGAGGCGTCCTACCGCAGCGACGTGCAGGTGACGCTGCCGCTCACCACCGGCGCGCGCATCGCGTACGGCGCGCGCCCCACGTCGACGAAGCTCCTGGCCGCGCTCGACGCCTTCGTCAAAGATCGCTACCGCGGCCTCGAGTACAACGTGCTCAAACAGCAGTACTTCGAGAACAAGCGCGTCATCACGGCGGGGCGCGAGGCCGACGTCCGCGCCACCGGATCGATCTCCGACTACGACGCGCTCATCAAGGAGCGCGCGCAGCAGTACGGCCTCGACTGGCGCCTGCTCGCCGCGCAGGCCTACCAAGAGAGCCGCTTCGATCCGAAGGCCAAGAGCTGGGTGGGCGCGCAGGGCCTGTTCCAGGTAATGCCCGCGACGGGGAAGGAGATGGGCTTCGTGGACCTCGAGGACCCGCAGCAGGGCGTCCACGCGGGCGCGCAGTACATGGCCAAGCTCATCGACAGCTTCGATGCGCGCATCCCGTTCAAGCAGCGCGTGCGCTTCGCGCTCGCCGCCTACAACGCCGGCCGCGGCCACGTGGAGGACGCGCGCCTGTTGGCCGCCGAGCAGGGCCTCGATCCGAACCGCTGGTTCGGCAACGTGGAGAAGACCATGCTGCTCTTGCAGCAGCCGAAGTACGCGCGCCGCGCGCGCCACGGCTATTGCCGCGGCGAGGAGCCAGTGAAGTACGTGAGCGAGATCCAGTCGCGCTACGACAACTGGCTGTCGGTGGTGAAGGACACTGGCGTCGCAGCGCTGCCGGCGCCGTGAGCGCGTCTGGCCCTGACGTCGTCGCGCACGCCCTTCCCACCGGCCACCGATGCGCTACCACCGCGCCCCATGAACACCGGTGGATGCGCCTGTGGCGCCGTGCGCTTCGAGATCACGCGGGCGCTCACGCCCGTCACGTTTTGCCACTGCTCCAAGTGCCGTCGGTGGCACGGGCACGTGGGCGCCTACACGGCGGTCGATCGCGCCGGCTTCCGCCTCACCGAGCAGCGCGGCCTCGCGTGGTACGCGTCGTCGCCCACGGTAAAGCGGGGCTTCTGCCGCGAGTGCGGCTCGAGCCTGCTGTGGGACGAGGAGGGCGCGTCGAAGATGTCGCTGTGCGCTGGCGCGCTGGATGCGCCCACGGGCCTCGTGCCCAAGGCGCACATCTACCTCGGCAGCAAGGGCGACTACTACGAGGTGCCCGAGGACGGCCTGGTGCGGCGCCAGGAATTCACGCGCTGACGCGCGGCGCGCCCTCGATCACGTCGACGCGCCCGCGCTCGCGTGGTAGGTGCCCACCATGCCCACCGTGCTCGGCACGCGCGCCCCGCGCGAACCGCTCCTCGACGTCAGCGACCTACACGTCAGCTACGGCGCCATCGTCGCCTTGCGCGGCGTGTCGCTGTCGGTGGGCAAGGGCGAGGTGGTGGCGCTCATCGGCGCCAACGGCGCCGGCAAGACCTCCACCTTGCGCGCCGTCTCGGGGATGCTCCGGCCCACGCGCGGCGCCATCAAGCTCGACGGCGGCGACGTCACCGGGCTCAAGGCCAACCAGCTGGTGCCGCGCGGCATGGCCCACGCCCCCGAGGGCCGCGGCATCTTCTTGAACCTGAGCGTGGCCGAGAACCTCGACCTCGGCGCCTACCTGCGCCGCGACACGCCCGAGATCGAGCGCGACCGCGAGCAGTGCTTCACGCTCTTTCCCATCCTGAACGAGCGCTACCACCAGCGCGCGGGCACGCTCTCGGGCGGCGAGCAGCAGATGCTCGCCATCTCGCGCGCGCTCATGAGTCGGCCACGCCTGCTTCTCCTCGACGAGCCGAGCCTCGGGCTCGCGCCGCAGGTCATCGAGCGCATCTTCACCATCCTGCGCGAGATCAACGCCAAGGGCGTGTCGATCCTCTTGGTCGAGCAGAACGCGCACCTCGCGCTCGGCATGTGCCACTACGCCTACGTGCTCGAGACTGGCGAGCTCGCCATGGAGGGTCTCGGCAAGGAGCTGTTGTCGAGCCCCGAGATCCGCAAGGCGTACCTCGGCGAATAGCGTGAGGCACGGGCCTGGTAGAGCCCGCTACAGCTGCTCCATCGGCGGCGGCGCGAAGCGGCGCAGCGGCTTGTGACGAGTGGGCGTGCCGAGCACCACGGCCCCGCCGTCTGGTGTTGGCCGGAGGACCTCGCCGCATACGATCGGGTGCGCGCTCGCGGCGCTCCACGCATCGAGCAGCGCTGGCGCGTCCGCGGCGGCGACCACGGACACGAGGCGCCCTGCGCACGTCTCGAACAGCGCGTCGAGGTCGAGGTTGAGCGCGGCGGCTTGCACCGAGTTCGACACGAGCGCAGCGCTCTCGTCGATGAGGATGCGCGCCTCGGTCTCGCGTGCGATGTTGTGCAGACAATGCGCGAGCCCGCCCGCGAACGGGTACGCGATGCGCCGCGGCTTGATGTGCCTCTGCGCCATCGCGCGCAACAGCGCGGTGACCGGGGCGGCGTCACTGAACACGTCCGCGTCGAGCCTCGCCTTCGCGCGCTGGGCGGCCAGCGCGGCGCCATGGGCGCCGACGGTGCCGCTGACGACGACGCGATCGCCTGGCTGCAGCGCGAGCGTCGGCGTGATGAGGTGCATGCCCTCGGCTGCGGCGCGCATCACCAGGCCGGGCACGGTGCCCTTCTCGCCCACGTGGACGTCGCCGGCGCAGAGCTCGAAGCGCTCGTCCCACACGGCAGTGCGCATCGAGCGCAGGTGCCGGTGCAGCTCCTGCATCCCGAGGCCCTCCTCGGCGAACAGATCGACCCGCACCCGGTGTGGCTCCGCGCCTCGTTGCGCCATCTCGCCCGCGACCTTGGCGATCATCAGCGCGCCCAGATCGCCGCCGGGAAAGACCCGCGGAGACGACGACACCCAGCACGTCGTCTGCACGTCGTACTGAGCGCTCTCCTCTGGCCGCGTCGGGACACCCTTGAACGCCGGCAGCAGCACGGCGCGCTCCAGGCGGCCGCGGTCCGCGCCGCCCTCGGCGTGAAACAGCGTGATCTCCTCGCCCGCATCGCCGAACTGGATGTCGTCCTTCGAGTCGCCGGAGGTCGGCGCGAGCGACAGCATGCGCCGGGTCTTGACCTCCTCCTCGAAGCCAGCCGCGTCGTCGCCCCCCACGTCGACGACGAGGGTGAGCTGGTAGTCGCCGAGCATGATGCGGTCACCGGGCTTGACGACCACGGGCGCCTTGATGCGCTCGCCGTTGACGAACGTGCCGCCGGCGCTTCGCAGGTCGGCGACGACGAAGCGCCCGTCGTGCTGTGCGAGCACGGCGTGCTTCCGCGACACGCTGCGCCGCTTGAGCACGATGTGGTTGCTGTCTTCGTTGCGACCGATCCTCAGCTGATCGGTGTCCATCGGGACGATGCGCACATCGCCGCCGCGCTCTTCGACCTTGACGAACACCTTCATGGTCGCCGCAGTCTACCGCGGACGCCGGCGCTGTTGATCGAGGTGGGCACAGCCGTTCCACGTGCTGCCACGGCGCTCAGCCTGTGCCACACTGCCCGCGTGCGCACGGTCCTGGTCGCGCTCACGGTCTCGGCGTCACTCGCCTGCGCGCACGCGCCGGAACCGCCACCCACGCCGCCGCCGCGCACCGTGTCGGTCGACGAGCTGGCGCGCGCGCTGCCCGAGAAGGTGCGTGACCGTGCGGGCTGGGCCGACGACATCCTCGTGGCCATCCGCCTCGCGGGCAAGGAGCCCACGGCCGAGCGCGCGTGCGCCGTCGCCGCCGTCATCGGGCAGGAGAGCGGCTTCGTGGCCGATCCCGCGGTGGCTGAGCTGCCGCGCATCGTGAAGCAGGGCCTCGTCGAGAGGCTAGCGCCGCTCGGGCCGCTCGCCGAGCCCGCGCTCGCCGCTATCCTCGAGGGCAGCGCGCCGGGATCGAGCGCCACCTTCGGCGAGCGCATCGACGCCCTGCGCACCGAGCGGGACCTCGACCGCCTCTTTCGCGACATCACCGCCGCCTATCGCGCGCAGGCGCCGGGCACGTTCGCGGTCGCCTCGGCGCTCTCGCTCCTCGTGGGCAAGGGGAGCTTTCACGAGCTGAACCCCGTCACGACCGCGGGCTCCATGCAGGTGAAGGTGTCGTTCGCCCGCGACCTCGGCGGCGACGAGGGCCTCGACGACGACGCCGTGCGCGAGCTGCTGTACACGCGTGGCGGCGGCGTTCGGTTCGGCACCGCGCGCCTCATCGGCTACCCCGCCCAGTACACCGACGTGGTGTTTCGCTTCGCCGACTACAACGCGGGCGTGTATGCGAGCAGAAACGCGGCCCTGCAAGAGCAGCTCACCGCGCTCACGGGGATCGCGCTGGTCCCCGACGGCGACCTGCTCGCGTGGGACGCGCGCGGCAACCCCTCGGGCACCGAGACGAACACGCTGCGCGCGCTGCGCGCCTTTGGCAGGGCACACGGGCTGTCGCAGTGGACCATCGACCGCGACGCGCGGAAGGAGAAGACCGCCGCGCTCGAGGACACCGCCACCTGGCGCGCCGTGCGCGAGGCGTGGCAGCGCGAGGCCGGCCGCGCGCCACCGTACGCGCGCGTCCCCGACGTGGCGCTCGCGTCACCCAAGCTCAAGGCGCCGCGCACCACGGCGTGGTTCGCCAAGAGCGTCGCCGCGCGCTACCACGCTTGTCGCGCCCGCTTGCCGTGAGAGCCCACCATGCACCATGAACCACCGCCCATGCGCCGCGCGCAGTTCCGCATGACCGAGAGCGACGCGCGCGCCTTCTTGCGCGCCGCGCCCTTCGCGCACCTGGCGGGCTGCAAGGACGGCCTACCGGTGCTCAAGACCCTCAACGTCGTCGAGCTCGACGGCGCTTGGTACTTCCACGGCGCCATCGCGGGGGAGAAGACCGCGCTGTTCGGCGGCCCCGTGGTGCTTGGCGCCGACGAGCAGGTGGCCGCGCTGCCCTCCACCTTCGTCGACCACGAGCGCGCCTGCTTCGCCTCGGTGCTCTATCGCTCGGTGCAGGTGCACGGCATGCTCGAGCGCGTCGACGACCCGGCGCACAAGGCGCGCGCGCTCCAGGCGCTGATGGAGCGCTTCCAGCCCGAGGGCGGCCACGCGCCCATCCGCCACGACGACCCGCGCTACCAGGACGAGCTGAAGGGCGTGATGGTCGCGCGCGTCGTGCCCGCGCGCATCGACGGCAAGGCCAAGCTCGCGCAGAACAAGAGCCCCGACGAGCTGCGCGCGCTGCTCGTGGCGCTGTGGCGGCGCGGGCAGCCGGGCGACGCCCGCGCCGTGGAGCTCGTGCGCGCCGCCAACCCGCACGCCGAGGTGCCCGAGAGCTTGCGCGGTCCGCCCGGCGTGCGCCTGTGCGCCGCGCCAGAGCCCG
>CAZONM010000032.1:0-24173 GCA_964580865.1 uncultured Myxococcales bacterium
TGACTGGAGTTCAGACGTGTGCTCTTCCGATCTTGCCGCGCGACGCGCGCCCCTGGAGCGCGCGCCAACCCGTCGAGCAGCACGCGCGCCTGCTCCGGCGTCGCCGCGTCGACAGCGTCGAGCACCTCCAGCGCCGCCGCGGCGCTCGCCGCCACGTGCTCTGCGACGAGGTCGCTCAGGTAGTCGGCGACGGCGGCGTCACCCGCTGGCAACCCGCGCGCGAACGCGGCCTGCACCGCTGACATCCCCGGGAGCGCATCGATGGCGAGGAGGTCGCCGAGGCAGCGCGGGGCCGCCAGGAGCTCGTCGTGAGCGGCGGCAGCCTCCGACGTCCCGTTGCCAGCGGGGCCGAGATCGCGGTGACGGGCGACGATGCGTGGGTCCTCATCATTGGTCTGGTCGCGGGCGCCGGCGTCCTCGGGCAATCGCTCGTGCATGGCCAAGAGCAGGGCCACGAGCACGAGGACGGCGGCGGCTGAGAGAGAGACGAGACGACAGCGACGACGCACGAGACCTCCCGCTCGATCGGCAGTGTGTCGCGCGGGGCCAACGCGGTCACGAGTCCTGCGGTGTCGCGTGGTGTCTCGCGCGGTGTCTCGCGTGGCGGCGCTCGCGGGGTCCGCGCGCGCCGCGCGGCCCCGGCCGAGGTCGTGCGCGAACCAGCGCGCGCCATCGTCGACGACCTGCGCGCGCGCGGTCTCGGCGCTGTGATGGAGCACGCGCTGCGGCTCCTCAACGTGCGCGCAGGCGAGCCGCTGGTCCTCGAGCGCCCTGCGCCTCGACGCGCGCTCGACGGGCTTCCGGCCGCTTCCGTCGACGTGCTGGCGCGCGCCGCCGGCGTGGAGGTGGTCGTGGTCGCGTCGCCGCGGCCGAGCGCCGAAGTGCTGATCGCCGATGACCGCGCCGGTCCCGTGCTCGTGGCCGCGGACCTGCTCGCGCAAGCCGAGCACGACCTCGAGGTGCTCCCGGTGCAGGTCGCGTACAGCGACCGGTGCGTGAACGCCGTTGAGCGCGCGCTCGCGCGGCTGCCTGAGCGTGCTCGACTTCCTGCGACCGCAAGCGTGGCTCGAGCTCGCGCCGCGTCAAGCGCCCGGCTCCAGCGACGAGGTCGCTGCCTTCGCGCGCATGGAGGCCCTGGAGGGCCACGCCCGCGCCGCGCTGGCACGCCGGTGACGGGTGGCGTGCGGGTGCGCGGAGGCGCCGATTCTAGGGTGCGGGTAGAACGATCGATCGCTCACGAGCGAGACGACACGCGGGCAGTGGCGCGCACGAGCGCCGTGAGCCCGACACGTCGCGGTGCCGGTGCACCGAGACGCGGCCCGCGCAACCGCGGCACCTCCAGCGGCATCAAACGAGGGACGCTCGTCCGCGCGCGGCCCCGCCAGCAGCACTTCGAGCACTCCAAGGAGGACCCGTGACCGCCACCGTGCATGACCTTCAGGCCACCACCATCACCGGCGAGGCGCGCTCGCTGCGCGAGTACGCCGGCAAGGCGATGCTCATCGTCAACGTCGCCAGCAAGTGTGGCTTCACGCCGCAATACCAGGGGCTCGAGGCGCTCTATCGCCAGTACCGCGAGCGCGGCCTGGTGGTGCTCGGCTTCCCGTGTGACCAGTTCGGTCACCAGGAGCCCGGCGACGAGGCCGAGATCGCGAGCTTCTGCAGCCTCACCTACGACGTCACCTTCCCGTTGTTCGCCAAGGTCGACGTCAACGGCGACGGCGAGCACCCGCTATTCCGCCTCCTCAAGCGCGAGGCCCCGGGGCTGCTCGGCAGCTCGTCGATCAAGTGGAACTTCACCAAGTTCCTCGTGGCACCCGACGGCCGCGTGCTCAAGCGGTTCGGGCCACGCGACGAGCCGGCGACGCTCGCCCCAGACATCGAGCGCGCGCTCCCCAAGGCCGCGGCGTGACCGACTGCGTTGTGCGGGCACGGCCGACCGGTGGATCGGCAGGCCCACGCCTGCGGTGCGTCGGTCGGGGATCGGAGTCGCCACCGCACCCTCTTGCGTTATGAGAAGTATAGCTTACTACTTTCCGCATGCAGCTCGCCGCCGGCTCGCCGCCGCACCAATCGCCCCCACCGCCCGCCGCTGCCGACGCGACCGATGGCACCGCGTCGGTGGCGCCCTTTCGCTTCCGCTTTATCCCGGGCAGCGCGCGCACCCTGCCGTCGCGGGAGCTGCGGCCGCTGTGCCACGCCGCGCGCGAGTGCCGCGCCTCGTGGCGGCGCCGGGCCCGCAGGCTCTGGTGCGACTAACCTGACGGCGTGCCAGCGCGGGGGTGACGGGCCTCGTCACTGGCCCGTGACCAAGCTCACCCGCCCGCCAAAACGGCGGACAGGTATGCTCGTCTGCATGGCTCTCCCCCCTACGACCACCTCCCTCCACCCGCTTCAAGGCGTGCGCGGCGCTCGCCTGCTCGCCCTCTTGGACGCCCTCGTGATCCGCGATGGCGCCGCACCGGGGGCCGCGGTCACCGGGCGCGTGGCCGTGGGCGTGCGCTGTGACGACGGGCGCTGGGTCTTCTGGCGCCTGACGCCCGACGTGCGCAAGGCCACCACGGAGCTGTTCGACGCCGCCCCCGCGGCCGACGTCACCCTCGTGGTCGACGCCGACGTCGCCGAGTCGATCCTCGCCTCCGGCCAGGCGCCGACCACGCCCTCGGTGATGGCGGTCAGCGGCAACCGCGCGCTGTTCCGCAAGTTCGCCCAGCGCTACCTCGAGCCGCGCTCGTGGCTCGACGCGCGCGTCAGCGGCGCGAGCGCGCGTAGCGACGGTGGGCGCGGCGGCAGCGGGGGGCGCCGATGAGCGACCACCGCATGAGCATCGCCGGCGGCAAGAAGCCGGTGGCGGGTCGTCACGTCGAGCACGCCCCGGTCTCGAAGAAGAAGCCCGCGGCCGAGACCACCGCCACGACGCCGGTCACCGAGGTCACCAAGAAGCAGGGGACAGGCGCCGTCACCGATCACCTGTCGTCGACGCCCATCCTGTCGCCCGAGGCGAAGACGTCGGTGCTGACGGCGCAGCAGGCGATGGCCGTGGTGCGCGAGCTTGCGCACTCCTACGGGTGCGCCGACGAGCGGCAGCTCCTGCGGCGGCTCACCTCGCTCACGTCGCTGGCCGACGCCGCGCCCACCTTGCCGGGTGGGCTGGCGACGCTCGGCGTGCCGCAGCTCGCAACCGTCGGCGGGCCGGGGCTCAAGGGGCAGGTCCCGGGCTCCGTGCAAGAGGCGCTGACGAAGACGTTCGGCCCGCTCGGCGACCTCATCTACGGCGCTCACGCCGAGCAGCTGAAGCTCCGATCCGACGACGTGAAGGCGGCCGCCGCGCAGGTCAAGCAATTCCGCGGCGAGCTCGTCGGCGCCACCACGCTCGAGGCCGTGCTCGACGTCGCGCGCACCTGGCGCGATCAGCCGTTGCCCGCGCAGTGCCGAAACGAGCTCATGAAGGCGATGATGAACCTGGCCAGCGGCAAGGACATCAAGCCGTTCGAGGCCGCGGTGCAGTGGTATCGCGACTCCACTGCGCGCCACCCCACGCACGCGGCCGACGAGATCGGGCGCGAGTTCTTCATCGTGTGCCTCAACAAGGCGGGTCGGCTCGAGGAGAGCATCCTCGAGGCGCGCAACTACATCGCGTCGGTCACGCAGGGCGAGTTCAACCCGAGCACCGCCCTCACGCACCCTGCCCCCGAGGTCAACGGCGAGGTGCTCGCGGGCCTGGGCAAGGCGTTCAAGCTCGTGGAGGAGAGCATCCGGAAGGGCACGCCGCTCTCGCCCACCCTGAAGAGCGCCATCGAGACCGAGCTCGGCTACCAGGATGCGAGCAAGGTGCCGGCGGGGCTCGACTACGCCAAGGCCGCCCTCGAGGTGTCGACGCGCTACTACGAGGCGGGCTTCGCGCAGGACTTCGAGTACTACCCGGGCATCGTCAGCGTCTACAACAACTACGAGAAGGGCGATCCCGAGCGCGCCGAGCGCCTCGCGCCCATGGTGTGGCAGAGCTGCGAGCGCGCCGGCGGCAAGGAGGCCGGCGACTACTGGTGTTTGTCCACGCAGACCGAGCTGTCGCTCATCCTCAACAAGAACGCCGACCTCCTCGAGCTGTTGCCGAAGATGCTGTCCCGCGCCGACGTGGGGTGGATGCTGTCGAGCACCGTCAGCAAGATGAGCACGCTGTGCGCGGCGCGCGACCGGGCCGGCAACGACACGCGCGCCCTACACCACGTCATCGACGCGCTCAACGCGCGCATCGAGGCGCTCGACGCGCACGCCCAGGCCAAGAAGGCCCCCGGCGTCGACGCCAAGGCGCTCGACGCGGCGTTCGCCAAGAGCACCACCGCGTGGATCGATCAGACCACGTCGGAGCTGCGGCGCACGCTCGGCGTCAAGCCCGCGGACGAGGCGCAAGACCCGGTCGCCGCGGCCGCCGCGGCGACCACCAAGAAGGTGCTCAACAGCACGGCAGACTTCCGCGCGCTCACGCTGTCGCATGCCGTGGGCGGCAACGTGGCCTATGGCGGGCAGATCCCCGACATGACCATCACGCGCCACAGCGTGCGCGTGGTGCGCGAGCTGTTGGCGGCTTGGGGCCTCGACAAGGTCGACAACGTCGAGGCGTTCAACAAGCTCGTCAACGGGAAGATCAACGTCCTCTTGGGCCTGCAAGACGAGAACGGTCGTCGCCCGCTCGAAGACCTGCACAGCGCCGAGCACCACGTGCTCGACGCCTACGACAAGAACCGCTTCCAGCTGGCGGCCACCGACGTCTCGGGCGACTCGCGCACCGACCTGCTGGCGATCTTGGCGCTCGGCATCGGCGACTGCCGCCCCACGGCGTACTCGAAGCAGCTGTTCTTCGACGTGTGGCAGCACGACGCCGTGGCCAAGAAGCTCGGCGCCGCGCTGCAAGCCAGCACCAAGGGCGACACCAAGGCGCATCAGGCGAACCTCGACGAGGCCGATCGGCTGCAGCGCACCATGCTGCGAACGGTGACGGTGCTGATCGAGGCGCCCATCCAGATGAACAAGATGTACGACTGGGCCACCGACGGCGAGGGACGCCCGCTGCGCGACGCCGAGGGCAAGTACCAGCAGGTGGAGAACCACACCTTCAACATCCTGGTGGAGCTCGACGAGCAGGGCCACGTGAAGGACAACGTGCGCGCGGCCGACGCCTTCTATCAGCAGCTCTACCCGCTCGACGGCCTGCCGTTGCCGGCCAGCGCCCTCGCCGACGGCGGGGCGTGGAACAACGACAAGATGGGCGTCATCGGGTCCGACGGCAAAGACCTGCCGTTCCGCATGACGCCCACGAGGTACTCGGGGAGCCTGCTCAAGGCGTTCGACGTCGGCTCGTGCGACTTCCGCTACTGCGGGCAGACCGTGGCGCCGCCATCGGTGGCGTCGATCGCCAACGAGCACGGACGCCTGCACGGGCTCGCGCAAGACATCGCCGCCCTCGAGCACTAGCCGAACAAGTCCACCGCTGAGGCCAACACCATGACCGTGACCAACAAGCGAATCTCGGTGGCCGAGTTCCAGCGCGTCACGCGCCTGGCCGTGCTCGACACCGGCACGACCAGCGGCTTCGTCGACGCCGGTGGCGACCGCTTCTTTGAGCAGGGCAAGAATGGCCTGCAGGAGCTCACGTACGACCAGGCGCTGCAGCGCTACGAAGCGGCGCTCCTCCAGATCTCGACCGCGCCCATGCGCCGCGCCAGCAAGACGGTGCGCGCCGATCACCAGCCGGTCACGAGCCACCCCACGCGGCAGCACGACAGCGACGCGCTCGTGAACGAGCAGCTGATGTTCTGCCAAGGCAAGAGCCCCGAGCGCGTTTGCGCCGACATGGAGCGGCGGCTGGCCCGCTTCGACGTCGTCATCGGCACCAAGGCCGAGTTCGCCCAGGTGGAGGCGCTCCGGGCCGATCCGGCGCTCAAGGGGCTGCGCATCTCGTTCGACGAGGTGTCGCAGGTGCTCACGGTCGAGAAGGGCGATCGCCCCACCAAGGGCCTGGTCGTGGTGGTGGCGGGCGGCGCGCAGGATCTGCCCATCGCCCAAGAGGCCGGCCGCATCACCGAGGCCATGGGCAGCAAGGTGGAGCGCATCTCCAAGGACGACCTCGACGCCAAGCAGGCCCTGCTCAAGAGCGCCAAGGTGGTCATCACCATCTGCGGCGCTGACGTGGACCTGCCCAACAAGGTGGCGGCGCTGACCGACAAGCCCGTCATCGCCACGCCCACCAAGGCGGCGTTCGGCGAGGGCCTCGAGGGCGCCGATCACCTGATGCAGCACATGGCGAACGCGTTGCTCGGCGTGTCGTTCGTGAACATCGACAACGGCTTCGGCGCCGCGTACGTGGCCGACAAGATCAACCGCCGCGCGACCACCGCGGGGACGACGTCGGTGTTCAACAGCCGCCTACCGAAGAAAGAGAGCGGGTACGTGGTGGTCACCACCGCCGGCTCCGCCGACATCCCCGTGGCCGAGAAGGCGGCCAAGGCCACCGAGGCGCTCGGCGTGCGCGTGGTGCGGCTCTACGATCACGGCGTCAACGATCCCGACGGCCTGAAGCAGATCGAGAAGGCCTACCAGCAGGCCGACGCCGTGATCGTGGCCGCCGGGCTCGAGGGTGGCCTGCCGAACCACGTCGCGGCCATCACGCAGAGCCCCGTGGTGGCCGTGCCCACCAGCGTCGGCTACGGCACCGGCGCGGGCGGCGTGGCGTCGATGCTGTGCGCGCTCAACGCGTGCTCGCCGGGCATCACCGTGGTGCCCATCGACGACGCCGACAAGGCCGCCAACGTGGCCCACATGATCAGCGCGCAGACGCGCGAGCTGACGAGCGGCGTCGCCACCAAGGAGTCGACGCTCGATCCCGCCCGCCACCGCGAGCGCCGCAAGCCCGAGCTTCACGGCGCTGGCCACCGCCCGACCGGCGGGACCAAGGCCGAGGGGTAGCCCCGCCGGCCACGACGACGACGACCGCGGCGGTACGACGCAGCGCGCCGACGTCGCCCCACCCCCGCGCCCGGACACCCCTCGAGCGTTGCGCGGGGCTCGGCGTCGCGCCACTGTCGGCGCCGCCGGAGGGACCATGATCGTCGCCGCCTTCCTCGTGGGGCTCGCTGCCCAGCGTGCCCCCGCCCCGCCCCCACCCGCCACCAGCGAGCCGCCGCCGCCGGCGCCCGCTCCGGCGCTGGCGCCGCCGCCCGCGCCGACCACCGAGGCCGTTGCCGACGACGTCCTCGACGTCGCCATCCTCGATCTGCGCGCCGGCGCCGGCGTGGAGGGCGCGGCCAAGGCGCTCACCACGCTGCTCACCAACGAGGTGGGCATGCGCAAGGGCATGCGCGCCATCTCGCGCAACGAGGTGAAGGCGCTGTTGGCGCACCAGTCCGACCAGCGCCTGCTCGGGTGCGAGGAGACGCAATGCCTCGCCGACGTGGGCAAGCTCCTCAAGGCCGACCGCGTCGTCGCCGGCGCGCTCGACCTCGCCGAGGGCGGCGCCACGGTGTTCTCCCTCAGCCTGGTGGACCCCGAGGGGCCCGTGATCCTCGAGCGCGTGGCGTACACGTGGCGCTCCGATCCCGCGGAGCTGGTGGAGCTCGCGCGCCCCGCGGTGGACCGCTTGCTCTACGGCAAGCAGGCGGAGGCGTTCGTGGGTGACCTCGAGATCTTGGCGCCCGAGGCCGCCGTCGTCGTCATCGACGACCGCGAGCTCGGCAGCACGCCGCTGCCGCCGGTGCGCGGCCTCGCCATCGGCGCGCACCGGCTGGAGGTGCGCAAGGCGGGCTTCGTGCCGTGGGGGCGCGACGTCGCCATCACCCAGGGGGAGACGCAGATCGTGCAGGTGGACCTCGTCGACGAGCTGAGCCTGCAGCCCTGGTACGCGCGCTGGTACGTGTGGGGCTCGGCCATCGCCGGCGTGGCCGTGGTCGGCGCCAGCGTCGGCGGCGTGCTCGCCTACAACGCCCTCACCTCGCCGGCGCGCCTCGTCGTCGGTGGACCGGAGAAGTGAACGCCATGGCCCACCGCACCTTCGCGCGCGCCGTCGCGCTCGCCACCGCCGCGTCCGCCCTCGCCTGCGCCGATGAGAGCGGCTTCTCGCTGCCGCTCCCATCCGCGCTGCAGCTCTCCGAGCTCACCGACGAGCAGCGCGCCCTGCTGCGCGCCGAGATCGACGCGCCCGGCCTCCTCCCGCGCACCGAGCTCGCCTTCAACGACCAGCGCACCGCGGTGTCGGGCGCCTTCGTCGTCGAGGTGCTCGAGCCGCAGACGGTGCCGGTGACGGTGCGCGTGTTCGGCCGCTTCACCGACGGCGCGCCCGAGGTGCTGTTGGCGCTCACCCGCAGCGAGTTGGCCTTCGCGCCGCGCGAGCGCGCGCGCTTCGCGCCCACCGACGAGCAGTGGAGCACCGACGGCGCGCCGGTGTACGACGCCAACGGCAACGGTGTGAGCAACATCGCCGACCTGGTGGCGGGCTTCGACCCGGCCCCCGGTCGCGTGCTCGACGTCTCGCCGTCCGAGCTGCAGTTCCCCTCGGGTGTGCAGCCCGGCGATCGCGTGCGCCAGATCGTGGTGGTCGAGAACGTCTCGGGGCTGCCGCAGCGGCTCACGCCCGCCATCATCGGCGCGCAGGGCGTGTCGATCACGCGCGTCGACGCCACCGGCACGCCCGAGGCGGGCGCGCCGCGCGAGCTCGCGCCCATCGTGCTGCAGCCGTTCCAAGAGGTGCTGCTCGCGGTCACGTTCGCGCCCACCAACGCGTTCCTGGTGCGCGGCGGCGTCGGCCTCACCGCCGTGCAGGACGACGGCACCGACGGCACCTCCGACAGCCTCGTCACCAGCGGCGCCGAGGTGGAGCTGTTCGCCAACTCCGACGGCAACCCTCAGCCCGTCGTCGACGGCTACGCGCCCACGGCGGCCGACGTCACCGCCCTCGGGCTCGACCCGGCCACCGTGCCGTCGCTGGTCTATCCGGCGCGCCAGCTCTTCGGTGGTCAGCCCATCGCGCCCGGCAGCGTGCGCCTGTCCGACGACGACGCCGACGTCCTCGCCGTGCCCGGCCTCGGGGTCAGCGGCGACGAGCTCGGCGGCATCCCCGCGAGCCTGGTGTTCGCGCTCGACGTCCCGCCGCGCCACCGCGCCTCCGCCGTGCTCTCGGACCTCGGCGCCGACGTGCAGCTCGGCATGTTCTTCCTCGACGACCAGGGAGCGGCGCTCACCGGCGACGGCGACGCCGACGTCTCCGCGAGCGCCGGCACCAGCGTCGAGAGCGTGCAGCTGCGCAACTTCTCCGCCACCGCCACGCGGCGCGCCGTCATCGTGCTCGGCCGCGTCGACCCCCGCGACGGCGACGAGCCGCTGGCGCTGCCCGAGCTGCCGTTCGCGCTGCTCGCGCAGCTCACGTCGGGTCCCGAGTTCGACCCGTCGGGCGACGCCATCTCGAGCGACGGCGCCACCTTCGTGCGCCAGCTCGCGGGCGCGTTTCGCGGCGGCGAGCCCGTGGTGTTGCGCGGCATCTCGTTCGCCCCTGGCGCCACGGTGCGCTTCGGCTCGCACGCCGCCGATCCCACGCGCACCACCGTGGAGGACGACGGCGCGCGCATCGTCACCATCACGCCGCCGGCCGACACCGGCGACATCGGCAAGAAGCTCGACGTCATCGCCATCAACCCGAGCGGCGAGGCCGCGGTCCTGCCAGACGGCTTCGCGTACGATCCGCCCGCCCCCGCGGTGGACGACGTCGATCCCCCCGTGGGCAGCACCGTCGATCCCACGCCCATCCTCGTGACCGGCGCGTACTTCTCCACCAACAACGGCGGCCCGCTCGTCCTCATCGACGACGTGCCCGCCACCGACGTCACCGTGCTGACGCCGGGCCTGCTCACCGCCGTCGCGCCCACGCACGCCGCCGGCTTCACCACCTTGGCGGTGGTGAACCTCGGCGCCGACGGCGGCGAGGCGCGCAGCAACGCCTTCCCCTTCGTGTACGTGGCCCCCGACGGCGCACCGCCCACCATCACCGGCGTGACGCCCGCCCTCGGCGACATCGGCGGCGGCACCGCCGTCACCATCGACGGCACCGGCTTCGCCGACGGCGCGCTGGTGCGCTTCGGCGGCTCGCTGGCGCAAGGCGTGGTGGTCGCCGACGACGCGACCATCCTGTGCGTGGCGCCGCCCGGGCTCGCCGACGGCGCCGTCGACGTCATAGTGACCAACCTCGACGGCCAGAGCGCGGTGGCCGTCGGCGCCTTCAGCTACCAGACGCCGCCACCGGTGCTGCTGTTGGCCACGCCCGACACCGTGAGCACGCTCGGCGGCACGCGCGTGTCGCTGGCGGGTACGGGCTTTCGACCGGGCGCCACCGCGGCGTTCCGCCAAGGAGGCACGGAGCACGCGGCGCTCAACGTGCTGTACCTGAGCTCTACCACGCTGAGCGTCACCACCCCCGTGGGGCTCGCGGCCGGGAGCGCCGCCATCGTCGTCACCAACCCGGCGCCGAGCGCCGATACGTCGGCCGAGCTGCCCATCACCGTGGTGGCACCCACGGCAGCGCCGCCGCGCGTCTTGTCGCTCAACCCGTCGTCGGTGCGCACGGACACCTTGGGCACCGTGACCGTCACGGGCACCGGCTTTCAGGCCGGGATGATCGCCGTGGTCGACGACGTCGCCATCACGGTGCAGGGCCTGACGGCGACCGCCTTCACCTTCAACGCACCGGCCCACGCGGTGGGCGCGAGCATCGTGCGCGTGACCAACCCCGACGGCCAGACCGACGCCGCGGTGCTCAGCTACGCCGACGCGCTCGACCCGGTGCTCACCACGGTGGCGCCCGAGATCGTCGGCGCGCGCGTGCCCGGCGACGTCGTCACCGTGGGCGGCGCCAACCTCCCCACCCTCGCCGCCGCCGACGTGGAGCTGAGGGACGGCACCGGCGCGGCGTACGCCGCCACGCTGCTCTCGAGCACGGCCACCGCGCTGCGCCTGCAGATCGACGACGCGCTGCCCGAGCGCGACGACTACCGCGTGGTCATCGACCGCGCGCCGCCCGTGTCGTCGCCCACGTTCGCCGCCTTCGCGCCCAGCGTGCTCTCGCAGCAGGTGGTGGCCGGGCAGCCCATCGTCGGCAGCACGCTGTCCGTGTTGGTGTCGGGCGCCAACCTGAACCCCACGCGCCTCACGGGGCTGCGCTTCACGCGCGACGACGACACGGTGTTCGACACAGCGGTCGCCGTGCGCACCAGCACGCTGGCGCGCGCCGACGTCGTCAGCACGCTGTTGCCGCAGGGCACCTACGAGGTCGCGCTCGTGTGGGCCTTCACGCTGGCGGGCACGCCCACGGAGCTCGTGGTGCCGGCGCCGAACGCGCTGGTCATCGGCGGCGACTGCGGCAACGGCGCGGTCGACGCGGGCGAAGAGTGCGACAGCGACGACCTCGACGGGCTCGCCTGCGCGGACGTGGGCTTCTTCGGCGGCACCCTGCGCTGCTCGGCGTCGTGCACGCTCAACACGGGCGCCTGCACCCAGTGCGGCAACGGGCTGCTCGATGACGCGCTCGAGGAGTGCGACGGTGCCAACCTCGGCGGCGTCACCTGCCAAGACCTCGACGTCGACTTCACCGGCGGAGCGCCCACGTGCACCTCCACCTGCGTGCTGTCGGCCGCCACCTGCACCCAGTGCGGCAACGGCTTGGTGGAGCCGGGCGAGCAGTGCGATGGCAACAACCTCGACAACGAGAGCTGTGCCACGCTGGGGCTCGGCCACACCTCGGGCCAGCTCTCATGCCGCGGCGACTGCGCGTTCGAGACGCAGCAGTGCGACACCTGCGGCGACGGGCGCTGCGGCGCCAGTGAGGACCGCGACTGCAGCCCCACGTTCGCGGGGTGCACCGTGTGCACCGCCGACTGCGCCAGCACCTGCGGCGACGGCACGTGCCAGACCGGCGGCGGCGAGAGCTGCCAGACCTGCCCACGCGACTGCGCGTCGCTCTGCAACCCGCCGTTCACCCTCGCGGTCACCGGTGGCGCCAACCAGAGCCAGCGCCTCGCGACCGACCTCGCGAGCCCCGTGGTGCTGCGCGTCCTCGACGGTGTGGGCGCGCCGCTCGTGGGCGCGCAGCTCGTGCTGACGCCGCCGCCCGGCGGCGCCGTGGCGCCCGCCACGCCCTTCACCGACGCCACCGGCAGCGCGTCCGCCGTCCTCACGCTGCCGCGCGCCCCCGGCGTGCACATCTTCACGGCGTCGGGGTCGGGGCCCGACGGCACCGTGCTCGTCAACGCGCCGCTCTCCATCAACGCCACCGCGCTCGATCTCGGGCCCGGCGTCATCCAGACCATCGTGAACCACGTGGGCACCAGCGGTCGCACGTCGCTGCTCGACGGCGGCGGCAACCCCACGCCCGCCCCGGGCACCAAGTCGCGCATCTCGCTTGACTCGTATGCGGCGTCGGGCGTGGTGGCCGCCACCGACGGCACGCTGTACCTCGCCGACACGAACAACCACCGCGTGGTGCGCCTCGATCCGAACGGCGCGTTGCACCACGTGGCAGGAAGCAACACCGGCACCTCAGGGTTCGCGGGCGACAACGGCCCGGCGCGCACGGCGCTCCTGTACCAACCGCGCGGCTTGGCGCTCGACACTGCGGGCAACCTCCTCATCGCCGACTCCTACAACCATCGCATTCGGCGCGTCGACGCCGTCAGCGGCGTCATCACGACGGTGGCGGGTGGCGGCACCGCGACGGGGGACAACGTGCTCGCCACCACCGCGCAGCTCTCCTACCCATCGGCGGTGCTGGTGAACGGCGCGGGCGACATGTTTGTCCAGAACACGTCGTCGCAAAACAGCATCCGCCGGGTATCGCCCGCGGGAATCATCACCACGGCCGTGAGCTCGGGCTACTGCGACGCCACGGTGCGCCCGTACACGCTCGACGACACGCAACTGGCGCTCGATCGCCTCGGTCGCCTGTTGTTCGTCGGCTTCGTGTACACCTCGGGCAGCTGCCCCATCGCCTCGGGTGTGGAGCACGTCCTGCGTCTGGAGCCCGATGGCACACTGACCACGGTGGCCGGCGGCTCCACGGTGGTGACCACTGGCGCCGCTCGCGGCGCGCAGCTCAACGACCCCACGGGCCTCGCCGCCGACCAGGCCGGCAACGTCTACATCGGCGAGCGCTCCGGGCGCCGCGTGCGCAAGGTGTCGGCGCTGGGGGTCATCTCGACGATCGTCGGCACCGGCGCGTCGGGCAACAGCGGTGACGGCGGCCTCGCGACCGCCGCGGCGCTCGCGCAGCCGGCGTTCCTCGCCACGACCTCCACCGGTGACCTCGTCGTCGCCGATGCGACCAATCACAACGTGCGCGTCGTGCGGAACATCCTCCAGACCACCCCTCCGTCGGTGGTGGTGTCCCTCGTCGGCAACGGCCAAAGCACGCCGCTCAACCAGCCCCTGCCCGCGGCGCTCGGGCTGCACGTCGAGGACTCCGGCGGCACCCCCGTGGCCGACGTGCGGCTCAGCGTGACGCCCACCCCTGGCGCCGCCGCCGAGCCGTCGATGGCGATGACCGACGCGTCGGGCAACGCCACCTTCGTCGGCTTCGTCGGACGCGCGCCCGGGAGCTACAGCTTCCAGGTCACCGCCCTTGGCCCCGACGCGTTGCCGCTGCCGGGATCGCCGTTTTCGCTCACCGCCACCGCCACCGACGTCGCGCCCGGAACGATCTTCTCGCTCGTGAACCAGGCCGGCGCCTCGGGCAACACGCCTGCGGGTGGCTCCGCCGCGCGCCTGCGCATGAATACGGATGGCTACACCACCGGCATCGCCGTCGATCCCGACGACGGCACGCTCTACGTCGCCGACACCGTCAACAATCGCATTCTCCGGGTGGCGGCGAGCGGCCAGGTGACCCAGATCGCGGGCAGCGGCGTCTACGGCCGCGGCGGCAGCGGCCCCGCGCTCACGGTCGCGCTCGCCTATCCGCGCGGGCTCGCGCTCGAGGACGACACCGTGAACGGCCGGAAGAAC
The DNA here is from genome assembly GCA_964580865.1 of uncultured Myxococcales bacterium. GTDB lineage: Bacteria > Myxococcota > UBA727 > UBA727 > VGSZ01 > JACOUT01. The sequence continues at coordinate 14,035 of CAZONM010000032.1, forward strand.
CTCTACATCGCCGACACCGACAACGACTACGTGCGCGTGCTCCTCGGCGCCGACCAGGACTGCGCGCCCAACGGCTGCCCCCTCAACATCTTCGCGGGAAACAACCTGAACGACGCGAACCCGGTCGACGGGCTCGTCGCCACCGGCGCCAACCTCGACGCGCCCACCAGCGTGGCGGTGGGGCCCGACGGCGACATCTTCATCGTCGATCAGAGCCACAACCGCGTGCGGCGCGTAAACGTCGACCCCTCGGACCCCGGCGTGCCGGGGATCATCACGTCAGTGGTGACGTCGGCGTACTGCACCACGAACAACGTACGCCTGTGGACGCTCGACGACAGCGCGCTCGCGTTCGACGCCTCGGGGCGGATGTACCTCACGGGGAGCGTCTACGACGGCGGCGGCTGCCCGGCGCCCGTCTACTACGAGACGTACGTGCTGCGGCTCGAGCTCGACGGCTCCATGTCGATCATCGCCGGCGGGTCCATCGAGCGGGCCACCGGGCCCGCTTACGACACCGACCTCGACAACCCGTCGGGCCTGGCGGTGGACCCGGCGGGTAACCTGTTCGTCGCGGAGAACGGCGGCCATCGCGTCCGGCGCGTCGACGTGCTCGGACGCATGACGGTGGTGGCCGGCGACGGCGTGGCGGGCTTCGCCGGCGACGCCGGCCCGGCGTCTGCCGCACGCTTGAACGCTCCCTCGATGCTCGCCATGGACGGCGCCGGCAATCTCATCGTCGCCGACGGCGCGAACGAGGCCGTGCGCGTCATCCGCGGCGTCGCCGCCACCGTGCCCGATAGCGCCACCTTGAGCATCGTCGCCGGCGACAACCAAGCAGGCGTGACCGGCCAGCTGATCACCGCAACCGGCGGCGTCGCCTTGCGCGTCAACCTGGTCGGCGACGGCGGCGTCGATCTCGGGAACATCCCCGTCACGTTCACGGCGATCGATCCCGGTGACGTCGTCGTGCAGCCGGTCGTCAGCACCAACCTGAGCGGCGACGCGCAGACTGACGTGCGGCTCGGGCGCAGCGCGACCGCGCTCCACCGGGTGACGGCGTCGGCGCGCACCTGGCTCGACCCCGTCGACCTGATCGGTTCTCCGGCGACCTTCGATCTCGACGCCGCGCTGCCAGACAGCGGCGGCGCCTACGCCGTGGTGAACGCCACGGCGCAACAGGGCGCCGATCCCCCGATCGGGAGCGCCGTGAGCGTGGCCGCCACCACCGCGCGCTTGAACCTCGCGAGCGCGGGCGTGGCGGCCGCGCCCGACGGGACGCTGTTCGTGTCGGACACCAACAACCACCGCGTGCTGACAGTGAGCCCCGAGGGCATGGTGAGCGTCTTCGCCGGCACCGGCACGCAGGGCTTCATCGACAACGTCGACGCCGCCATCGCGCAGCTCGATACTCCTCGCGGCCTCGCCCTCGACGACGACGGCAACCTCTACATCGTCGACGCCGGCGGTGCCGCCAATCGCGACCGCGTCCGCAAGGTCGACGCGGTGAGCGGCGCTATCTCCACCGTCGTCGGCGGCGCGGCCGACACCGTAGGGCACGGGCTCGGCGCGCTCGGCAGCCCGGCGCCAGGCACGGGCGTGAACCTGTCCGACGCCTTCGGCATCGGCTTCAACCCGGTGGACGGCCTGCTCTACGTCGTCGACTCGGGGCACAACGTGCTCCTCCGCGCCCACCCGACCACGGGCGGCACCGAGCTCGTGCAGCAGACGGGCTACTGCACCGGCGCCGGCGTCATTCCGTGGGACTTCAACGAGACCGGCGTCGCCTTCGACGCGAGCGGCCTCGCGTACCTCGCTGCCTACGTGTACGCCACCACCGACTGCCCGTTGCCGGGCATCTCCGCCTACGGGTTGCTGCGCCGCGAGACCAACGGCGCCTTCACGTTCCTCGCAGGCACCAACACCTCCGACGGCACCACGAACGGCGAAGGCGCCGCCGCGCCGAACATCCGCATCGGCAATGTCGCCGCGCTCGTCCTCGACGGCGACGCGCTCATCTACGTGGATCAAGACTCGCACCGCGTGCGGCGCATTCCGAACGTCACGACGACGCCCGGGAGCGTCACGACCATCCTCGGCGCCTACAACACGGCCGGCTTCAGCTCGCTCACGCAGCCGCCCGGTGTGCCGCTCCTGAACCTGCCATGGGGCCTCGCGCGCGGCGCCACCGGCGAGCTGTATTGGACCGAGGACGGCAACGACGGCGTGCGCGTGCGGGTTCCATAGCGAGCGCCCCGCGCCGCCATCGGCGCGGGCCTGCGTTCACCGACGCAGCACCTGCACCAGGTTCGAGCGCTGATCGGTGAAGAGCGGTGCGTCGGCGGCCCCCTCGAGGGGCCGCCAGCGCTCGTTCACGAACGCGAGCTCGTCGTCGCGCGCGGCCAGCACCACCCACTGCGAGGGCGCGCGCGCGGCTGCGCCGTCGTCGGCGAGGTCGACCCGCGTACGCGCGGCCAGGCCCAGCTCTTGCGCCAGCCGGGCGATGACCGACTCCAGATCGAGGTGGCGGTTGGAGATGTGCATCAACAGCACGCCGTGGGGGCGCAACGCCGCGCGCATGGCGAGCATCGCCTCGCGCGTCAACAGGTGCACGGGCACCGCTCCGGACGTGAACGCGTCGATCACCACCACGTCGTGCGCGCCGAACAACAGCTGCCGCCCGTCGCCAAGCCGCACATCGACGGTGGCCCCGCGCGCGCGCGCGTCGGTGAGGAACGTGAACTCGTGCTCGGCCAGGTGCGCCACCATCGCGTCGATCTCGAGGAACGTGAACGTGCTCCCGGCGTCGGCGTAGGCGGCGAGCGCGCCGGCGCCGAGGCCGATGAGCAGCACGTCGCGCGCGCGCCCCTCGCGCCGCAGGTGGTCGAGGACCTCGCCGCCGGGGCCGAGCGGGTGGAAGTACGCGCCCGCGATGTGCCGCCGCGCGGGATCGAGGCTCTGACTGCCGTGCTCGGTGGTGCCCTGGTAGAGCTTCTTGGCAGCGCCTTGGATGACGATGCGGTGCACGCCGAAGAAGCTGCGCTCGGTGCGCAGCACGTCGCCCTCGGGGGCTGGCAGGAACGCGCCCAGGGCGAACACGCCGGCGAGCGCGAGCGCGAGGCGCGGGGGGCGGCCCTTGGCCACGATGAGCAGCCCCACGGGGACGCCCACCATCAGGCGCGCCGCGGCGCCGGTGAGCCCGAGCGCATGGCCCGCCGCCACGACCGCCGCGCCGATGACCACGATGCCGACGGGCACCAGCACGTCGAACGCGCGATCGCGCGCGCGCGATCGCGCGCCGTCGTCGACGCGCGGGGCCGCCAGCGGCAAGAGCGCGAGCGCCAGCGGGATCTCGACGAGCGAGGTGAACACGAGCGGCGCCACCACCGCGGCCATCGCCCCGCCGGCGGCGCCGCCGATGGAGAGCATGAGGTAGTACCGGGTGAGCGCGCGCGGCTCTGGTCTCCGCTGCGCGACGTGCCCGTGGCAGAGCACGGCGCCCACGAAGAACGTGCCGAGGTGCAGGGCGAGGATGAGGAGCGCGGGCTCGGTGGCGCGCGTGGCGAGGATGAAGGTGAGCGCGATGAGCGCGAACGGCAGCGCCCGCGCCGCCGCGCGCGTGGCGCGCGGCCCCCACGACGAGAACGCGACCACGAACGACAAGAGGTACGCGGCCAACGGCAGGACCCACAGCAAGGGCACCGCCGCCAGATCGAGCGAGAGCGCGAGCGTGGTAGCGCCCAGGTGCAGCGCGGGCAGCGCGCCGAGCAGCACCACGGCGATGTCACCGCGCGGCGTGCTGCGCGACGCGGCCGGCTCCGGCTCCCGCTCGCCGTCGCCAAGCGGCGTGAACAGCAGCAGGCACGCGGTCAAGAGCGCGGTGACGATGAGGACCACCTGGAACGCGCGCGCTTGTTCATCCAACGACCACAGAGGCTCGAGCACGAGCGGGAACGCCAACAGCCCGGCGAAGCTGCCCGCGTTCGACGCGACGTAGAGGAAGTACGGATCGCGCGCGCGCGGGCTGCGCGTCCACGACAGCCACCGCTGCAGGAGCGGCGCGTGCACCGACAGCGCGAAGAAGGGCACGCCGATGACGCCCAGGACCGCGACGATGACCTGGGCGATGGGGTGCCACGACGACGACACGAGCGACAGCCGCGCCAGGGTGGGCGCGCCCATCGCCACGGCGGCGCCGAGCATGAGCGCCTGCGCGGCGAAGCGAGCACGTGTGGCGCGGCCGCGCGTGAGCGCCGCGGCCAGCGCGTAGCCGCCGAGCAACAGCGCCTGGAACACCAAGAGCGAGGTGACGAACACCGACGGCGCCCCGCCGAACACCGGCAGCAACAGCTTGCCGGCCAACAGCTCGCCCCAGAAGAGCAGGAAGGCGCTGGCGAACGCGGCGACGATGGCGAGGCGGCTCACCGACGCATGTTGCGGCGGAAGCGCCACCGCGGGCAAGCAGATGTGGGAGGACGGCCTCGAAGAGCCGTGCGCGCCCTCGGCGACCATGACCTCACGCGCGCGCCGCGATCGGCGCCGCACCACCGCGCGCCGCGCGCGATGGTGCGGCGTGCGCGGCGCCCTCAGCGCCCGCCCACCGGCGCCACGGCCGTCGCCGAACGACGGAGCACCACCGACGTGGCGAGCGTGAGCACCCACGCGAGGCCCGCGAACACCAGGGCGTCGCCGATGGTGGCGTAGATGGTCGCGCGCCGGCTCGCCGGCAACGTCACGACGAGCAGGCGCTCGCCGGACTCGTTGGCGCTCAACCAGCCCCGCAGGCGCCCGTGCGCGTCGATGCCCGCGCTCAGGCCCATGCGTGTCGAGCGGAGCACCGAGTAGCCGCCCTCGATGGCGCGCAGCGCGGCCATCTGCGTGTGGATGGGGTCGATGCCGCGCCAGTCCGACGACGGGAGCGCCACCACGTCCACGCCGAGGAGCGCGTGCTCCCGCGCGAGCGCGGGGAAGTCGTAGTCGTAGCAGATGGCGCCCGAGGCGCGGCCGAAGCCGGTCTCGACCGCGCGGTGATCCTCCGTGCCGCGCACCGCGGGCTCGCCGGGTACCGGCTCGTGCTTGAGGTAACGGTGATCGACGGTGCCGTCGGGGCGAATCCACCGGTATTGGTTCTCGTACAACAGCGGCGACATCGACACCGGCGACACGTACGAGACCACGAGCTCGACGCGGGCGTCGCGTGCGGCAGCGGCGGCGCGCGCGAGGAAGGCGGGCTCGCGGTCGGGCATGACGACGGTCGCGCCCTCGTTCCAGACCACCAGCGACGCACCCGCCTCGGCCGCGCGCCGCGTGCGCGCGAACAGCGCGTCGTCGATGCGCGCCACGTCATCGGCGCTGGGCAAGGGAACACCCGAGAAGGTCGCGTCGGTGCCCACGGCGGCGGCGCGCACCTCGCGCTCCACCGACGTCGGCGCCGCCAAGCGCGCGGCGCCGAAGCCATGCGCGACCACCACGAGCGCGGCCGCGGCGCCGGCCCAGCGCAGCCGCGCGGTGCCTGACGTGGCCCACGCGCGCTCGAGGGCCGCCGCCACGCCGTACACCACGGCGCTGACGCCGAAGACACCGAACACCGACGCCACCTGCAGGAGCGGCAGGTTGTCGAGCTGCGTGTACGCCGCGGCCCCCCAGCTCGCGAGCCCGGTGAAGCGCGCCTGGGTCCACTCCGCGCCGATCATGATCGCCGGGAACGCGAGCACCGCGCGCCAGTCGTCGGCGCGCCGCCGAAGCGCGTCCCACGCGAGGTAGCCGACGAGGAACACGAGCCCGTAGCCCACCCCGAACGCCACGGCGGCGATGGCCGGCAGCGGGTCGGTCATGATCTTGAGCGTCGCGAGGGTCCACGCGACGGGCAGCATCGCCGCCAGCGCCAAGCGGGGACGCACGCCCGGCGCAAACCGCAGGTAGCGCAGCAGGGGCACGGGCGCGATCCACGCGAGCACGCCCACGCCCCACCGCAGGTTCGCCGCCACGATGAGCGCGGCGCCGAACAACAACCAACCGTGTCTCCTGAGCCAGTTCATCTCGTCCTCCTGTCTTGCCGAACAGTGTTCGGGGTCGTACAAAAAAAGAGCCGACGCGCGCGCCGGCTCCCCTCAGCCTCCTTGCAGGCCGCGCACGTACGTCTCGATGACGGCGCGGTCAGCGGCTTCGAAGTCCATGGCGTAGCCCTTCAGGTGCGTGACCTGCAGCATGGCGAGCCCGTGCGCCACCGCCCAGAGCCCGTAGGCCACGGTCTCTGGATCGCGCTCGGGCCCCGCGAGGCTCCCGTCGTCGAGCCCGGTACGCACCGCCGCCAGGATTCGCGCGTAGGGTGACTGCGCGCCCACCTGCTCGCTCGGCGCGCTCCGCTGCGAGCGCAGGTGCATGAAGGAGAGCAGGAAGTCCTCGGGGCACTCCGCCGCGAACGCCACGTAGGCCATGCCGTAGCGCACCAGGCGCCGCGGCGGATCGAGCGTGGCGGGCACCTGGGCCATGCGAAGGTCGAGGCGCGCCATCACCCGCGCCGAGAGCTGGCGCACGATGTCGTCCTTGCCATCGAAGTACTCGTAGAGCGACGACGGGCTGAAGTGCGCGCGCTCGGCGACCTTTCGGAGCGAGAGGCGCTCCGGCCCGGCCTCGAGCACCAGCTCACGGGCCGCCGTGAGGATGTGCTCGCGGCTGCGGTCGTGCCGGCGGTCGCGGGTGTCCTTTCGTGTCATGGGACCACCATACCGAACACTGTTCGGCATGTCAAGTCGGAAGCGCAGACGCCGATCGGCGCCGCGAGCGCTGGCGCGCGCCTGGGACGCTGCGAGGCCTCGAGGCGAGGCACCCACGGCGCCAACGTCGCTGGCCGGCACTGAAGCGGTTACGCTGCCTCCATGGTTTGGGTGTGGGTGTTCGCGCTCGGAGCGCTGGGCGACGACGCCACGTTCGCCGAGGGGCGCGCGCTCTACGACCAGCTCGAGTACGAGCAGGCGGTCTTTCGCTTCCAGGAGGTCGCGGTGCGGCCGGACCTCGCAGGCGCGGACAAGGCGGTCGTCATGACGTGGCTCGGGCTGTCGTACGCGGGGACCGGCAGCATGGACGCCGCGCGGCGCGCCTTCGTCGACGCCGCCACCATCGATGCCGCGGTGGCGTTGCCCGTGGAGGTCGCCCCCGCACTGCAGCAGGTCTTCGACGACGCGCGCCAAGAGGCTGCGCGGCGCCGCGCCGAGCAACCGCTGCCCGCCGACCCGCCGGCAGAGCACAGCACGAGCCCCGCGCCGGTGCCCTCGAGCCCCGCGCCCGCACTGCCCCTGATCGGCGCCGCCGCGGGCGCAGCCGCGCTCGTGGGCGGCGTGGGCCTCGCCGGCCTGTCATGGGCGACGTTCGAAGGCGCCAAGGACAAGCAGCTCTACCAGGCCGACGCCAAGGCCCGACTCGACGCCGCCAACGTCGAGCTGGGCGTCGCCTGGGCGCTGGTCCCCGCGGGCGCCGCGGTGCTCGCGGCGTCGGCGTGGCTGCTGGTGGAGGGTGGACCGCCATGAGCGCCCCGCGCCGAGCGCGTCCGGCGCTCATCCTGTTCATCATTGCGCTCGCGGCCGCGGCAGGCTGCTACCAGCTGGCGTTCGACGGGTATCGCTGCGACGAGAACCACGCGTGCCTCGCGGGCTACCAATGCGTCAGCGGCGTCTGCGTCATCGAGGATGGAGGCGAAGGCGAAGGTGAAGGTGAGGGTGAGGGTGAAGGTGAGGGTGAAGGTGAGGGTGAGGGTGAAGGTGAAGGCGAAGGTGAAGGTGAGGGCGAAGGCGAGGGCGAGGGCGAGGGCGAAGGTGAAGGCGAGGGTGAGGGCGAGGGTGAGGGCGAGGGCGAGGTCACCGTCGAATTCCCCGGTGACGCGTCGTCCCTCCAAGGTGCATTCGACGCACTACCGGCGAGCGGCGGCACCGTGCACGTTGCCGCCGGGGTGCATCAGACGGTGTTCGCGGGCACCGGCGCCAAGGACGTCATCCTGGTGGGCGAGCCCGGCGCCGTCCTCGACTCCACCGCGGCCTTGCGCGTCGACGCGGGCGGCTCGCTGGTCATCCGCGACCTCGAGCTGCGTGCCACCCGTGGCGGCAACGCGAAGGTGCTCTTGGTCGACAACGGCGGGTCGCTCGACGTGGAGCGCGCCACCATCGGACCCTCCACGGACCTCGGCATCCAGGCGCTCGGCAACAGCACCGTGCGCGTCGCGGCCTCGGTGATCAAAGGGAACGCGGGCGGGGGCATGCAGGTCCTGACCGCCAGCTACACCGTCCTCAACACCTTCATCGTGAACAACGGCGACAGCGGGGTGGTGCTGCAGCTCGCCGGCGGCCGCTTCGAGCACAACAGCGTGGCCGGCAACCAGCTGTCGGGCATGGGCAATGGCGGCGTCCGCTGCAACACCGCGGGCACGGCGCTCCTGCGCATCATCGTCTTCGCCAACGCCGGCACCGAGGTGAGCCCCAACTGCACCACCACCGAGTCGCTCACCGGCGGCGTCGATCCGCTGTTCGCGGAGCTCGCGGCTGGCGACCTCCACCTGCTCGCCGGCTCGCCCGCCATCGACGCCGCCCCGGGCTCCACGTTGGAGGCCGACATCGACAGCGAGGAGCGGCCCGCGGGCGCGGCGGCGGACATCGGCGCTGACGAGCGGCCGTGAGAGGCTCGCCACGATGTCTCCGGTGTCTCCGGGCGCCGGCTCCTTGGCACCAGCGCGCGCAAAGGCGCTAGCGTTCGGGGGTGACCAGGGATGACGCCCCAGGCGAACCCGACGCGGACGCCGAGGAGCCGCCCGACGAGCTGGTCGAGGCCGAGCTGCAGGAAGAGCCGTCGCTCGAGGTCGCCCCCGCGACGGCCGAGCACCCGCCGCACGGCCTCGCCGAGGGCACGGTGGACGTCGATCTCGAGCCTACGCGCGGGGGTGTGGCGCCGTTGATGTCGCTGGCCGAGGCGAGCGCTGCTACGCGAGAGACGTCGCTGTCGCGCCTGCCGCAGACGCTCGGCCGCTACACGCTGACCCGGCGCCTCGGCATCGGCGGCATGGCCGAGGTGTTCCTCGCTGAGCAGCAGGGCGCCGCGGGCTTCAAGAAGGCATGCGTCGTCAAGCGCATGCTCTCGCACCTCGCGCTGCAGCCGCGCTTCGTGGAGATGTTCCTGCGCGAGGCGCGCCTCGCGTCGCAGCTGGCCCACGCCAACATCGTGCAGATCTGGGACCTCGGCGAAGCGGACGGCCAGTACTACATCGCCATGGAGCACATCGACGGCGTGCCGCTCAACATCCTGGCGCGCACCGCGTGGCGAGCCGGGCGGCCCGTGCCCATGGAGGTCGTGTGCTGCGCCATTGCCGACGCGGCGGAGGGCCTGGCGGCGGCCCACGAGCGCGTGGACGCCGACGGCAAGCCCTCGCCGATCATCCACCGCGACATCAGCCCCGACAACTTGATGATCGATCGCGACGGGGTCACCAAGATCCTCGACTTCGGCATCGCGCGAACCGTGGACCAGGAGCGCACGCAGACCGGCGAGCTCAAGGGCAAGGTACCGTTCATGGCGCTCGAGCAGCTGCGCGGTGAGGCCGTCGACGCGCGCGCCGACCTCTATGCGCTCGGTGTGACCGCCTATTGGCTGCTCACGGGCAAGCGGCCCTTCGCCGCGGCCTCGGACCTCGCGCTGATCGAGGTCATCCTCAAGGAGACCCCCAAGCCGCCCGTCGAGCTCAACCCGCACATCCCGCCGGAGCTCAACGACCTGGTGCTCCGTATGCTGGCCAAGGAGCGCGAGGACCGCGTGGCCACGGCCCGCGAGGTGGCCGCCGCGCTCGAGCACGTCACCGCCTCGCGCAAGACGGTGGTGGTGCCCTTCGTCCGCAAGATCCTCGACGACCCGAACCGCGATGAAGACAGCGGCCCCGCGCCAGCGGCGCCGGGGTTCCTCCCCTCCACGCCGCACACCGACGCCATCTCGGGGGGCTGGCGCATGCGCAGCCTCCCCGAGGGCCTGCGCACGGCGCTGGTGTCGCGCGCGCCGGTCGCCTCGGCGCCATCGGGCCCCATGCCGACGGCGCCCGGCACCTCTCCCACCGCGAGGCTGCCGACCGCGGAGCCGCCACGACGAGCGATCCCGCGCTGGGCCGC
>CAZONM010000033.1:0-24016 GCA_964580865.1 uncultured Myxococcales bacterium
AACGCTTCCGCGATCCGGTCGGCGAAGTCGCCGCGGTAGAGCGAATCGAAGGAGCCCCGACCGGCGAGGGTGCGGAGCAGGCGGGCGAGGTCGCGGTTGCGCCGCGTCTCGGGCGGGAGCGACGCGTCCTGGCCGGGAGCGGGCGCGCTCTGCGGGGCCGAGGGAGCGTCGATGCCCTTGACCGCCCGAGCGTACTGGCCGCCCTCGCACAGTTCGATCGCGGGCGCGATGACCTCGCGGAGCGGGCGCGTGCCAAAGCGCGTGAGCAGAAGCTCGAGCCCGGCGGCCACGCCCGGCACGCCGGCGGCGAGCCAGCCGTGGGTGTTGACGTTGCCCGCCACCATGCCCTTCCGGGCCGACGTGCCTCTCACCATGCCGCCGCCGCCGCCGGGGCTGCCGCCGCCGCCGCCCGAGCGCGCCGAGGTGCCGCGCGAGGCGCCGGGCGTGCAGGTGCCGGCGGAGGCGCACGACCCCATCGCGGCCCTGCGCGTGGCGCTGGCGGGGCGCAACTGGTCCGAGGCGCTCTTGCTGTCGCAGCGCATCCTCGAGCGCGATCCGCTCGACGCCGAGGGTATCGCCGGCTACCGCGTGGCCGAGGCGCAGCTCAAGAAGTCCGTGCCCGAAGACGAGGCCATCGACCTGCGGCGCGTGCCCAAGCTCGGCATGCGGCGCGAGCAGATCGCGCTCGCGCATCTGACCTCGAAGGAGCGCTACGTGCTGTCGCGCGTCGACGGACGGCGCTCGCTGCAGCAGATCGCGGCCGTGAGCCCCATCCAGAAGGCCGAGCTCGTGCGCATCGTCAACGCGTTCGTCAGCCGCGGCGTCCTCAAGCTCGAGCCATGACCCATGCGTGCATCGCACCCGCTCCTGTCGACGTCGGCGGCGCTGGTGCTGCTCGCCACCGGCGCGTGCGCGCCGGCGCTCGCGCCGCTGCAGGGCTACGAGGTCGTGCGCCAGCCGATCATCGACTGCACGTTGACCGGAGCGACCTCGCGCGATTGCGTCGATGAGGCCGAGCTGGCGCAGCGCCGTACGCGCGCGCATTGGATCATCGAGCACACCCCGGAAGAGTCCTTCACGCTCACCACCGAGGAGGGCGTCACGCTGCCCGGCATCTGGTTCACCGACAACGGGCGCTCGCTGAACGAGCCGCCGTGCACCGGCGAGGGCGGCATCTGCTACTTCGCGCGCCGCAAGTTCGAGTCCATCGATCAGAACGACTGCACCCGCTTCGGCGAGCTGGTGGCGATCCTACGCCGCGATCCCGAAGGCGCTGTCGCGGGCATCATCGGCGACCAAAACGGCAGCGACGAGGGCTGCGGCACGTCCACCATCGTGCAGCGCATCGACGACGTCACTGGCACGCCCACGGCGGAGCCCGCGCTGGTGCGCGGGGAGGACGTCGAGTGAGCGCGCGAGCGCGCGTGACGACGATCGCGCTGGCCCTCGGCGCGCTCGGCTCGTGTCGCTGCGACACGTTTCGTTTCTATGACGTGGTGCGCGAGCGCACCGAAGAGTGCGACATCATGCCCCAGGGAGAGCTGTGCGATGAGCCCGAGGGCTTCGCGCCGCCCGTCACCGAGGTGTGGGCTGTGGAGCACGTGGGCGCCGAGATCCGCGTCTATGTCGACGAAGAGGTGTGGGTCGCCAACGTGCAGAACCCCGACGACAGCCCTGACTTCGTCACGGCCGACAAGCTCGAGGTGAGCTCCCGCGAGCCCGGTCCGTGCACGACCACTCGCACCCGCGGCTTCGCGATCCTGGCGACGTACGACCCGCTCACCGGCGCAGGCGAGCTCACGGGCGAGATCGCCGAGCGCGCGGTCATCGAGGGGCCCGAGCAGTGCGGCGACACGCCCACGGGACTGCGCACGCGCGCGCGCCTCGACGGCATCCCCGCGGGTGCGCCATGAGGACCGCCGGCTGGTCCCTGCTTGTGCTCGGGGCCGCGCTGGCTGCGGCGTGCGGTGACGCGCCGTTACACGCGACCTTCTCGAGCCGCGTGGTGCAACACGAGATGTGCCGCGTGGTCGGCGACCGCCCCGAGGTGTGCACGCGCGAGGAGCGCACCGACGATCTGCGTGTCCGGCTGGTGGAGCAGGACGACGATAACGTGTGGCTCTACGGCATCCCACGCGGCGGCGTCGCCGACCGCGCCATCCTTGGGTCGTTCGACGAGGCGGGCGACCTCCTGTTCGTCGACGAGCTGGTGCGCGAGAGCGACGCGAGCGCGTGTTCGCTCACCGACCGCATCGAGATCTCCCTCGAGATCCCGGCCGACACCGACCGCTCGACCATCGGCGCGGACCCCTGTGTGCCCCTGCTGGGACGCGAGACCGAGGTCACCACGTCGTCGGCCGGCTGCGACACCGTGAACGACCCGCAGCTCTCCGAGGCGCTGATCGCGCGGCGCCGGTGGGAGCCCATGCCCGAGTGCGCGCCGTAGTCCGGCCCGCGCTCACTGGCGATCGATGATCGCGGCCAGGAAGTCTTCGGGCGACGAGTAGAGCACCGTCGTGGAGCACGGCGCGGCGGCGCTGAACGTTCCGCCGTCGAGCGTCACGGTGACGGCGCCGTCGGTCCACGCGACCCGCGACAGGCCGAGCGACGCCTCGCGGTCGTCGTCGACGTCGACGTCGACGGCCCAGGGGCCGCCGTCGTCCATGCCCGGGTGCGTGGCGGCGAACGCCGTGTGCACAGCCGAGCGGCGCTGCCCGCCGGTGGCCGACAGCTCGGGCACGTCGGTGACAAAGTCGACGATGACGAAGGCGGTGAACGGGGCCACGCCATACCCCACGTCGGGAGCCTTGAGCGGATCGGTGAAGGTGTCGGTGATCGAGACGCGCAGCGCGCCGGCGTCGCACGTGCGCTGCTCCACGCGCCGTGCGCGCGCGAGCACGTCCTTCGGGATGGGCATGTTGCGCACGGTCGCGGGCACGCGCAGCAGGCTCGGCTCGAGGGTGCGTGCCTGTTTGATGACGGTGCGCGCGCCGGCGACGGTGCCGTCGGCGAACGCCGGCCATCCGTCATCCATCTCGCGCAGCTCGAAGTCGATGGTCAGCGTGCTGCGTTGTTGGCTCACGGCGAGCGCGGCGTTCTCCACCGACAGCCACAGCTCGGCGACGCGGCGCGCCTGCGCGAAGACGCTCAGGAGCTGCGCATCGGTCATCAGCACCTGCCCCGCGGGCACCAGCGTGGAGCCGCGCACGCGCTCGATGTGCGTGACGTCGCTGGCGTCGAGCACCACGCGATCGACCTCGGGGAGGTTCGGATCGCCGGGCGGCGGGTTGGTGACCGACAGCGCGCCCTCCTGCACGTTCAGCTCGAGCACGGCGGCGCCGCTCGGGTGGCCCGCAGGGAGGATCGTGTAGGTGAACACCCCGTTCGACAGCTCCAGCTCGTCTTGGAAGCTCGGGTGCACCACCGCGCCCATGGCGCCCGACAGGTGCGCGACGTTGGCCATGCGTCGCTCCTCGAACGCCTCGCTGCCCCAGTAGGAGGCCCAGGTCTCGAGGAGCGCGCGCTCGACGGTCTGCTCGCGGCGCCCGTCGGGCAGGCGGTCGGCGTGCAGGTAGCCGGTGTTCGAGGTGTAGAGCCCGGCGCCGTTGAAGCCCTCGGCGTCCTCGATGTTCGACGACGACCGGAAGCGCAGCCCTTGGTCGTCGGCGAGGTTGCCGAAGGCAGCGGCCAGCGCGCTCTCGATGGCGTCGAGCGTGGCGGGATCGATCGGCGTGTTGCGGATACGCCCCTGCGCGCCGCCGGCGTCCACCAGCGCGCGGCGCGGATCGGACGGCGGGTAGAGCGCGAGGAAGCGATCGGCATAGGTCGGATCGTCGGGGTGCTTGGCGGCCCAGCCGTCGGGCCCCTCGAGCAGGAGCGCGCGGCGCAGCGGGTCTTGATTGAACAGCGGGTCGGCGATGATGGGCTCGAGCTCGGCCTCGAGCGCCACGGTGTGCTCGAGGTAGGCGCGCACCGAGATGCCGAGCGGACGCGGCGGCGTGATGACATCGATGGCATCGAGCAACGCCAAGAACCCCGTCGACTTTCCGCCCAGGATGGGCCGCCAGCTCTCCTGGTCGGCGAACGCCAGCGTGGCGAGGTCGTAGGTGTACTCGATCGCGCCCGGATCCACGGGCGTCACCGACGAGGGTGGCACCGCCGAGAGCTGCCGGTATTGCGTGTACTCCTGCTCCGTCATGGCCACCAGATCGAGCCGGTCAGGCGCTTGCGCGCGCACCACCACGGGCGCGAACACGCGGGCGAGCGCGTCGATCTCGGGATCGTCGAGGATGCCCCCGCGGTACGCATTCGGGATGCCGCGGTTCTTCGCCAGGATGTTGACGTGGGCCAGCGCGGTCTGCGGCACGGCGGTGATGAGGCCCGCGCACTGCGGCAGGAAGTCGGGGACGTCCTCGAGCACCAGGAGATCGGTGGAGCGCGCGCTCTCGAAGTCGCCTTCGCCCGCGCGCATGACCTTGAGGCGACCGGCCACCAATCCCTCCGAGTACACCTCGGTCTCGCCCGGCACCGTCACGTCGGAGTAGCGCAGGATGCGCGATGCCACCGGCGACCCCGCGGCCTCGAGCGCCTGCGCCAGCTCCTCTTGTTGCGGCGAGCGCACCAGGAGCTTGAGCTGGTCGCCGATGCCCGTCGGCAGGCCCGCCCCCACGACGTCGAGCAGCACCTGCAGCTCGACCTCGGTGAGCGCATGCTGGTACTCGAGCTCCATGGCCCACAGCTCGGGGCGCGGCGGCGAAAGGTCGGGCCGCTCGACGAAGCGCAAGACCGTGCCGATGCCCAGCACCTTCGGGTCGCGGTAGAGCGCGAGCTGATAGAAGAGCGGCGAGTACAGGCGGCCGTCGCCGACGAACTGGAGATCCAGCGGCAGCGCCGTCTGCTGCAGCGACCAGGCGTAGATCTCGGCGACGGTGGAGAACGTGCGCCCCAGGTCCACGGGCGCGGTGTCCACGCGGTCCACGGGCACGTTGTTGAGCAGGCGGAACCAGTACCACTCGTCGTGCAGGGTGTAGGTCGCGCTGTCGAGGAAGCGCAGCGCGGGCTCGGGCTGCAGGAAGCCCGTGATGACGAACTTGACCGCCGTGGACGAGGCCGATGGCGCGGCGAAGTCCTCGAAGGCCGCGAGGTCCGCCAACGACGACGTCGTGGAGTCGTCAAAGCCGTCGGGGCCGCCGTCGGGGCCGGCGTCGGGCCCCGGAAGCGGCGGGCACCCCTGGGGGCACGCGGTGGCAACGAGCCCCGTGATCCACGCGGTGAGAACCGCAGGCAGCAGCGAGGCGCGGCGTGCGCGGCAGGCGCGGGCCATGAAGAGAAGCATACAGGCCCCCCGTGCAAGCGCCACGCCCGAGAACGGACGCTCGCTCGCTGCACCGCTGTACCGGCGTCACAGGCTCGTCGGGAGCGCGCACAGGATGGCGGACGAGCGCAGCCGACCGCGGACATAGCCGTTGGCATCGCCATTGGCACAGCGGCCTTCGCGAGGCCGCACCCAGAGGTCATCGCACGTGAGCCCATCGACGTCCCAGGCGAGGTGCCCCGTCCCGTCGAGTGTGCCGGCAACGCCTTGGGAGGACACGAGCAGCGGCCACCAGCCGATCTCGAGCTCGACGTGGGCGCCGGGCGCGCCGCGCGCGATGATCGACCCGGCACATCCCTGAAAGCGAGCGACCACGACGCCGGGAGCGCTGAGCCGGGAGACGAACCCCGCGGCCTCGAGGTGCTGGACGTCGTCTGCGGTGCCGAGGAGCACGACCTCGTCGACCTCCGTGCTGGCCGCGAAGATGCGCGTCAGGTGGGCACGCCGCGTGGGCCCGGCCTCGGCGTCAATGTGCTCGAGCCACGCTACCGGGGGCACGGTCGTGCCGGCGATGGACTCGTCGCGCAGAAGCTGCGGATGGATGGTCGGTGCACCGACGAGGCCGTAATGGAACATGCCGCCGAGCTCGATGGCCAGCAGCTGGCCGACCTGGCGCAGCGGCTCCAGGTAGCGAATCTCGGTTCCGGCATCGCCGGGCAGCGGTGCTGCGATCGCCAGTCGACGCGCGGGCATGGGCGCGACCGCCTCCACGAGCCCGAGCGCAGGCATTACTCGCTCGGCGAGTCGACGGTGCACCGCCGCACTCCACCAGCAAGCGGCCGCAACCCATGCGACCACCGCCAGCGCCAGCGCTACACGCGCGCGCGGGCGCACCAGCTCCACGGGCAGCACCAGCACCACCAACGCGAGCCCGAGGGGCGCGAAGCGCGGCGCGAAGAACATCCAGCGCAAGTGCAGGGGCGTCGCCACCGCCAGCGACAGGAGCACGAGCCCGAGCCCGCCGGCGGCGGCGTCGACGTCGCGGATGCTCCTGCGCCGCGCGATCAGGAGCGCCACCGACGCGGCGCCCAGGAGCACGAGCGGCAGCCACCGCCACCACGGCCCCGACAGCGTGCACGCCACGGTGTTGGTGACGCGCTCCCCCAGCGAGCCCCACTGCTTGGCCAGGGCGTCGTGCTGCTCCCTGGCGTCGGTCGCCAAGAGCGCGAGCGCGGCGGCGGGCGCGCCCGCGAGCACCATGAGTGCCAGGCGCCACCAGCGACGGCGCCCGCGTGAGCGCGCCGCCTCGATGACGACGAGGATCACGCCTGCCACGATGGCAGGGAAGACGTGCGCGGACGCCGTAACGTACAGCAGGAGCGCCACGAGGCCGGCGAGCCAGCGGCGCTCGCCGAAGCGGATCGTCGTGCCGACGACGAGCAACACGCCCGCGCACGCCATCCAATAGGAGAACAACCCGAGGTCGAAGGCCCACCCGAGCGCGAGCGCGAAGCCCGCGAGCCCCACGGGCCAGCGGCGCGCGTCGAAGGCTGTGGCGGCGAAAAGGAATGCCAACGCCCACAGCTCCGCAATGACGATGAGGGTGAGCCGGTACGCCAGCGGCCACGGCAGCAGCGGATCGAAGAGCTGATAGGTCTCGAAGAACCCGCGGGCCGTCAGCGGACGGTTGAGCTCGAAGTAGCGCGCGAAACCGAGCGCCTCGTCGTGGTAGTGGACGGTCGCGAAGGCGCCGAACAGGTGTGCCGGCGCATCGTTGCCGAGCCACACGGGCACGGCCCAGACGGCGGCGGCGAGGATGGCGGCGGCGAGCACGACGGCCGGCAGCGCGACGCGCAGCTCGCTTGTCCTGGGTGTCTCGAGCGTCCCGTTCACCTCGCCCAGGATCGCACGCCTGCGCCCGCGTCGCGCGATCCGAGCCCTACGGGTTCGCCGAGCCCGGGGTCGGCGCGGTCAACGCCTGCGGGCCGTCGCCCTCATCACCGTCTGGGGTGAGGCCCCAGGCCGTGTCCGCTGTTGTCGCGGCCTCGAGCGCCAGCGTGCGCCACGTGGTGCCGCACCGATCCGCCAGCACCACCACCTCGTCGGCGACGGAGAGCGTGAAGCCGGGCGTGGTGTGCGGTAGGGCGCCGCCCGTGGGTCCAGCGCCATCGGCGACGATGACGAGGAAGCCGAACGGCTCGATGGCGGGGCCGATCGGCGACGCGGCGGTGAGCTCTCGGTTGTCGGCCAGGACGAGCCCGTCGAGCGACACCACCTCGCCGCTCGCGTTGTACAGCTCGATCCACGGCGCATACGCGCCGTCCACCAGCGTGGCCGTGTTCACCACCTCGACCTCGTTGATGAACACGGGCGGCGCGCTGGTGAAGGGCGGGACGCACTCGCCCTCGCCCTCGCCCTCACCCTCACCTTCTCCCTCGCCGGCGTCGTCGTTGGCGCGCCCCGGCGATGGGAACGGCAGGCTCGCAGGTTCACCCTCGCCATCGGGGAGGCGGCCGAAGCTCTGGTCGGGCGCCAGCGGACCGAAGGCGACCGTGTCCACGAGCGCGCCGTCCGGATCGAAGAGGCTCACGGTCTCGCCCACCGTGGCGCTCAGCTTGAACGGGAAGGTCGGCAGCGCGGGCGTGCCGGGGTCGGCCGCGTCGTTGGCCAGCACCACGAGCCAGCCGCCCGCCGGGATGGTGGCGCCGGTGACGAAGGGCGAGTCGGCGCTGCCATCGGCCATGCGATAGCCGTCGAGCGCGAGCGCCGTATCGCCACGGTTCTTCAGCTCGATCCAGTCGGGCGAGCCCGCGGCGCCCGGGATGGCCACGCTCGCGTTGCTCGACATCAGCTCGTTGATCACGAGGGCGCCGTCGGCAACGCCGCTGTCGGCAGGTCCCGCGTCGGGGCCCGGGAAGTAGAAGCACCCCTCGCAGCCCCCGACGAGCGCGCTCAGCACCATGAACGACCACGAGACGACGCCACCGACGGTTCGCGACTGCACGGTACCTCGCACCGCGGGCCCGCGAGCACCCGCGCCTTCGCCCCCGCGTGCCCCGGTTGTACCGCGCGCGCGCCGCTACCGCATCTGCACCCGCTCGGCGCGCGCGCGCCGCCCGCGCACGCGGTTGAGCTCGTCGGGGACCGCCACCCGCGTCTCGGGCCGGACCCGATCCATCGCGTGACCGTCGCGCGCGAACACCGCGCGCAGGAAGCGCCCGGTGTGACTGTCGGGGTGACGCGCCACGTCCTCGGGCGTGCCCACGCACACGATCTCGCCGCCCCCCGAGCCGCCCTCGGGCCCCATGTCGATGATCCAGTCGGCGGTCTTAATGACGTCGAGGTTGTGCTCGATGACCAACACCGTGTTCCCCTGGTCGGCGAAGCGGTGCAGCACGCCGAGCAGTTGATGCACGTCGTGGAAGTGGAGCCCCGTGGTGGGCTCGTCGAGGATGTAGAGGGTCTGCCCGGTGGCGCGCCGCCCGAGCTCCTTGCTGAGCTTGATCCGCTGCGCCTCTCCGCCCGAGAGCGTGGTGGCGCTCTGACCGAGCTGAATGTAGCCGAGCCCCACGTCCTCGAGCGTGGTCAGCTTGCGCGCGATGGCGGGCACGTTCTGGAAGAACGCGCGCGCCTCGCTGATCGACATGCGCAGCACGTCGGCGATGGTCTTGGCGCGATAGAGCACCGCCAGCGTCTCGGGGTTGTAGCGCGCGCCGCGGCACACCTCGCAGGTCACATACACGTCGGGCAAGAAGTTCATCTCGATCTTGATGACGCCGTCACCCTCGCAGCTCTCGCAGCGCCCGCCGGCGACGTTGAACGAGAAGCGCCCCGCCTTGTAGCCGCGCACCTGCGCGTCTTGCGTGGCGGCGAACAGGTTGCGGATGTCGTCGAAGACGCCGGTGTAGGTGACCGGGTTGCTGCGCGGCGTGCGCCCGATGGGGGACTGATCGATGTCGACCACCTTGTCGACGTGCTCGAGCCCCACGAGCTTGTCGAAGGGCAGGGGGCGCTCGCGCGTCTCGTACAGCGCCTGGCTGAGCGCCTTCTGCAGGGTGTCGTTGACCAGCGTGGACTTGCCCGAGCCCGACACGCCGGTGACGCACACCAGCTTGCCGAGCGGGATGGCGACGTCGATCTTCTTGAGGTTGTTGCCGCGTGCGCCCTTGATCACGACCTCGCGCCCGTTGCCCGCGCGCCGCTCGGGCGGGATCTCGACCTTGCGCTTGCGGCTCAGGTACGCGCCCGTGATCGACGATGGGTGGCGGGTGATCTCGGCCGGCGAACCTTCGGCCACCACCTGGCCGCCCAAGTGCCCGGCGCCAGGCCCCATGTCGACCACGTGATCGGCGGCCAGGATGGTGTCCTCGTCGTGCTCCACCACCAGCACGGTGTTGCCGAGGTCGCGCAGGTGCTTGAGCGTGGCCAGGAGCTTCTCGTTGTCGCGCTGGTGCAAGCCGATGGACGGCTCGTCGAGCACGTAGAGCACGCCCACCAGCGCGGAGCCGATCTGCGAGGCTAGGCGGATGCGCTGCGCCTCGCCGCCCGACAGCGTGCCCGCCGAGCGATCGAGCGTGAGGTACTGCAAGCCCACGGCCACCAGGAAGTCGAGGCGCGCCGTGATCTCCTTGATGACGGCGGCCGCGATCTTGGCGTCGCGTGCGTCGAGCGTGAGCGCGCCAAAGAACGCCTTGCCGTCGCTGATGCTCTTCTTCACCAGCTCGTTGAGCGACACGCCGCCCACGCGCACGAAGCGTGCCTCCTTGCGCAGGCGCGCGCCGTCGCATTCGTGGCAGTGCATCTTCGAGGTGTAGCGGTCGAGGTCCCAGCGCACGCCCTCGCTGGTGGTCTCCTTGTAGCGTCGCTCCAGGTTGGGGATGACGCCCTCGTACTGCTGGTTGAAGTGGTACTCGTTGCCGCTGGTCTTGGCCTCGAGCTTGAACTTCAGCTCGTGATCGCTGCCGTGCAGGATCACCTTCTGCACGCTCTTCGGGAGCTCCTTCCACGGCGTCTTGAGCTTGAACTTCAGCTCCTTCGCGAGCGAGCTCAGCATGCCGAGGTAGTAGCTGCTCCAGGCGCCGCCCCAGGGCTTGATGGCGCCGTCCTCCAGGCTGAGGGAACGATCGGGGATGAGCAGATCCTCGTCGAACTTCTGGATCTCACCGAGGCCCGAGCACGCCGGGCATGCCCCCTGCGGCGCGTTGAACGAGAACATGCGCGGCTCGAGCTCGGGGTAGGAGATCCCGCAGTCGACGCACGCGAAGTTGGTGGAGTGCAGCTCCTCCACGTCGCCGGACGTGCCGTGCTGCACCACGGTGACCAGGCCCTTGGCCTTCTTGATGGCCAGCTCGATGGCGTCGGCCACGCGGGCGCGCGCGTCGGGCTTGACCACGATGCGATCCACCACCACGTCGATGCTGTGCTTCTTCTGCTTGTCGAGGTCGCCCCACTCCTTGTCGGCCAGCTCCTCGAGGAGCTTGGTGGCGCCGTCGATGCGCACGCGCGCGAAGCCCTCCTTCAGGAGCTCCTTGAGCTCGGTCTTGTACTCACCCTTGCGCGCGCGCACGATGGGCGAGAGCACCGAGATCTTGGCGCCGCCTTCGGCGCCGACCGTCATGACATCGTCGACGATCTGGGTGGCCGAGCGCGACACGATGGGCTTGCCGCACGAGTAGCAGAACACCTTGCCCGCGCGCGCGTAGAGGAGGCGCAGGTAGTCGTAGATCTCGGTGACCGTGGCCACCGTCGAGCGCGGGTTCTTCGACGTCGTCTTCTGCTCGATCGAGATGGCGGGCGACAGGCCCTCGATCAGGTCCACGTCGGGCTTGTCCTGCATCTGCAGGAACTGGCGCGCGTACGACGAGAGCGACTCGACGTAGCGCCGTTGGCCCTCGGCGTAGATGGTGTCGAACGCCAGCGAGCTCTTGCCCGAGCCCGACAAGCCCGTCAGCACCACCAGCTGGTTGCGCGGCAGCGTCACGTCGAGGTTTTTCAGGTTGTGGACGCGCGCGCCCTTGACGCGGATGTGGTGCAGCTCGGACATGGGTGAGGGTTCTAGCAATAGGCGCCGGTACGCAACAGGTGTTCAGGTGCCGGGCGCGCGGCCCAGGCGGCCGGCGCCGCGATCGCCACGCGCCCTTCTGCCCGGCCGGGATGCGGTAGGTTCACCGCTGTCGATCAACCAATGGTGGCACGTCGTGAACACGGCTCGATTCCTCGCCCTCCTGCCCGTCCTCGGCACCGTTGCGCTCGTCTCGTGTGCCACGCCGATCCGCACCGCCCTGAAGTTTCCGCCCGTGTCGTCCGGCAGCCTCGGCCGGGCGGAGTACTTCACCGAGATGCGCGACGAGGGGCACTTCCGCTCCATGTCGACCTGGCTCGTGGAGGTGGGCGGCACCACCTACATCGTCAACGGCATGCAGGACGTACGCATGGGCGATCGGGTGGTCCCGCTCGTGGAGCTCTGGTACCGGCAAGAGGGCGAGGCCACCGACGAGGAAGAGGACACGCGCACCTGGGAGCTGCTCGGTATCGCCATCACCGTGGCGGCCCCCGGCACTATCGCGGACCTCGACGGTGGCGCTCTGGTGGTCCCCGACGGGGCCGGCAGTCCGCTGGTCGGTGTGTCGACACAAGACGGTGAGGGCATCATCGTGCGCGTGAAGGGCTCGTCGGGCGATGCCTCGTTCGGCGTGATGGTCGGGGGCGAGCTGCGGCGGCTGGTCGAGGCGCGGCACCCGGACGAGCTCTGGAAGGTGTACGGTGTGCGCCCCTGGGCCGACGAGCTCAAGGAGCTGCAGGGCGTGGCCGCGCGCGGCGCACTGTCAACGATCTCGACGCGCGTTCGCCAGCTCGGCGTCGGGGCGCAGCCGGAGCTGCGCGAGGTGCGCGCTCAGCTCGACGCCCTGGTCGCCAGCGCGGAGCAGGTCCGCGCCCAGGCCCGTGACGCGCGGCAGAAGGCGTGGGGTGACGACGACCGCGCGTTCGCCGATCGTTGGGCACGCGCGACCGGGTCCGCCAAGCTCGGTCTCTACGTGGACCGCGCGGTGCAGATCCAACAGCGCGGCGCCGTCGGTGACGACGACAAGTTGCGGCACCAAGAGCTGATCGACGCGTTGCCAGGGCTCCTGGCGAAGGCCCTCGGCGACGGGCGGGTCGGCACGGCCGCCGCGATCGAGCTGATGCTGGCGCGCCTGCAGGGCACGACGTTCACCGACCGCGCTGCCACCGATCCCTCGCTGCAGCCAGGCCAGCGCGCGCTCGCCGAGCTCGCGCGCGGGCTCGTGCCAGCGGTACGCGCCGACAGCGACGAGCTGCGCGGCGCGGTCGAGCGCCTGTACCGCGAGGTCGTCGGCGAGGCCACGCCGTTCGCGACCGTGCTCCGCCTCCACGCGGGCGACGCCGCCGCCGTCGCGGCCGCCGCGGGGCCCGACGGCGTCGCGGGGCTCTCGGTCACGCGCCCCGTCGCGGGCACGCTCGTGCCCCAGGTCAAGGAGGTCGCGGCGACGTGGGCGTATCAGGGCACCCGCAAGGTCGTGAACCCCGACTATGCCCCATGGCTCGAGGAGCTCCGCGCGAAGGAGGAGCGACTCGCCGAGCTCGGCGACGACGAGACGCAGGCGCGGTCGGACCTGTACGAGAAGAAGCTGGTGACCGTGCACACGTACACCGTGGGCGGCAGCACCAAGTCAGAGACGCGGGAGACCGATCAGAGCATCGCCGATCGCCAGCAGGCGGCCATCGCGGGGCTGGCGGCGCGCTCGCAGTTGCGGCTGGTACGCGACGAGTATCGGGACCTGCTCCAAAACGAGCCGCCGCTGGAGATCGACGAGGTCGTCAACCTCACGCACCCCTACACGGTCGCCGAGCAGCGATGGACGGGGACGCTGACACGATCGGTGGCGCTCGCTGGTGCGCGCTTCGACAAGAGCCACGACCAGAAGGCGTGGCCGCTCGAGGGCTTCGTGTTACGGCGCGTGGCCGCCGAGCGGCGCGTGGGGCTCGCCGCGCTCAATGAGTGGATCACCGAGGCAGACATGCGCAGCCGGCTCCTGGCCGCGCTCGAGAACGACGTGGTCGCGACGCTCGGCGGCTGGGTCACCGAGGAGCTCGGTCGTCGCATCGATCGGCACCTCGAGTCGTCACCGGCGAAGCCGTGGTCGGCCGAGGATCGAGAAGCCGAGCGCGCGTGGCTGCGTTACTTCCTCGGGGCGCGTACGAGCGACGCCAAGGTCGCACCCGCGCCCGTCGAGCCCTCGCGCATGCGCTCGGTGCTCGTGGCGGGGCAGGGCGTGAGCCTGCCGCCGCCGCCGGCCCTGCCGAGGTCGCTCCGCCAGCCGCTCGCGACTGGCCCGTTGCCGAACGACACCGACCAAGGTGCCGCCGACCACCGCCGCCGCGCGCTGCATGCGCGCTGCGGCGCTGCCAACGCCGGGGCATGCGTGGCGCTCGGGACCATGGCGGACGGCGGCGCCCCGCACCCGGCGTTGGCCATCGCCGCATTCTCGCGGGGCTGCGACCTGGGTGACGCCGTCGGGTGCCGCATGCTCGGCGGCTACTACTTCAATGGGACCGGTGTGGCGCGCGACCTCGCCGCTGAGGCGTGGGTGCGTCGGCGGGGCTGCGATCTCGGTGACGCGCTTTCGTGCCAGTTCGTGGCCTGGCGCTACCTCGAGGGGTTCGAGGGTACCGCCGCCAACCCGCTCGTGGCCCAGCAGCTCTTCCGCATCGCCTGCAACGAGGGGCTCGCGGACGCATGTACCGCCATGAGCGACGTCGTCCGCTGATCGCCGCGCCAGCCGCGCACGGCGCGGAATCGCGACCCGCATCGCGCGCGTGCCGTCGGCTCGCGCCGCCTCGCCGCGCTCGTCATCGAGCGCCTGCTACACTGATCCCCATGCGTGCCACTACCCTCCTCCTCCTCGCCGTCGCCGCCACCGCCTGCCGCCCCATCGACGTCAGCCCCGTCACCACCGTGCTCGACGCGTCGGTCGCGCTGGGCCTCGCGGGCTCCATCGCCATGACGGCCATCGCCGGCGAGAGCCCCGACTGCGTCACCCTCACGCCGGCCTGCACGTCGGCGCCCTGCGCTGCGCGCGTGGAGGTGAGCGTGACCGAGGCGTGCCCGCTGGCGATTGGTGCCGGCTCCGGGAGCACCGTCATCCTCGACGGCGACTGGACCGACGCCAACACGGGTACCTTCGTGCCCGACCTCACCTCCATGGTGGGCGTCGAGGACGGCGCCGTGCAGCTCGCGCTCGGCGCCGTGGTGGTCACCCGCGACGACGACGACATCACGGTCGTGTTCGCCGAGCAGGGCGTCGACGCCGACGACAGCGGCGACGCCGAGGCCAACGTGGATCAGCAGGGCTGGCTCGTCACCGTACACCTCGGGGGCACGCCGGCCGATCCCACCGACGACGCCCTCGAGCTGTCGGGGGCGGGTCAGACCGCGGCCGCCTCCGACGGTGGCGACGACAGCGCGGCCGTGCGCCAGCTCGTGCTGGCGCTCACGGTCACCGATCCCTCGTGCCGCGCGAACCCTGTGTCGGGCAACGCCACCGTGAGCGACGTGGGCGACGCCGGTGGCGAACAGACCAGCTTGCTGTTTCACGAGGAGTGCGACGGCAAGGCCGACGTGCTGGCGTCGTCGGCCGATCCGACGAAGATCGGCAGCGCCATCTCGCTCGGCTACGGCGGCGAGTAGCCATCCCGCTGCATGCGCCCGCTACCGGGAAGCGAGCTTCGCGCCCAGGCGCGCGCCAAGCCAACCGCCGACGACGGCACCGCCGGGGACGGTGACCATCCACGGCAGCAGCACGTCTTCGTAGGAGCCGCTACCGACGTGCAGCGCGCCGAGGACGACGACGGGAACGACGAGGCCGCTGGCGGTCCCTGCCGCGGCTCCAACCAGGCCGATCAACCAGCGCATCGGGTGGTGACGATAGCGCGTCGCCCACGCCACGATGGCGCCGCCTTGCCCGCCGCCGTGACCGCGCGCGCTTGCCGCGGCCGCCGTGGCGCCGGAGCATCCCGCCATGACCACCGAAGTTCCCCCACCGTCCTCCACGCTGCGCCAGCTGTTGCTCCGCCTCATGCTCGTGCTCATCGGCGTCGGCGTGGTGGTCGCGGTCCTCGCCGTGCTGCGCGGCGAGCCCCTCGGGCAGGCGCTCGCCAAGATCCTCAACACCGCCATCGTCACCGGCATCTTCGGCGCGCTCGCTATCGCCTGCGCCGACGTGGGCGAGAAGCGCGCGTCGATGCTGGCGCACGCCGGCGTGGTGGCATCGTGCGTGGCCGTGGCCGTGTTCTTCGTTGGCATCTGGCTCGACGCTGCGCGGCATCCGGCCTGGTGGAAGGCGATGGCGATCAGCAGCGCGTACGCGCTCGCCCTATGGCGCGCGGCGCGCATCACGTTGGCGGACCTGCAGGGCGCGCTCGGCGCGCTCTTGGTGCGCGGCACCATCGTCGCGACGCTGCTCATCCCCACGGCCATCGCGTGGATGGTGCTGCGCGAGCAGGCCACGCCGTTCGTGCTGCGCCTGATGAACGCGTGCTGGATCGTGAGCATCGGCGGTCATATCGCCGTGCCCATCGTCCGGCGCCTGCAACGCGGGACCTGACGGCGGCAGCGCCCGCGCCGCGTCACGGCGCGCGGGGCGAGTCGCGGCCCGTCAGTCGACGTCGCCAGGATCGAAGGTGCCCACGGCCGTGCACGTGGTGTCGTCGGAGCAGTCGCCGCCGTCTTGACACCCGCAGCTGCCCTGCACACACGCGCTGCCCGCGGTGCTCGACGCGCAGTCCGCGTCGCTGTCGCACACACACCGCCCGGCCTGGCACACGAATCCAGCGTTCCACGAGGTGCAGTCGCCGTCCGCGTCGCAGGAGCAGCTGCCGTCGGCGTTGCACACCCAGCCGGCCGGACAGCGCGACGCGTTCTCGTTGCAGTCGTCGACGAAGTCGGCGGTCGTGCACACGCCGTTCACGCAGATGCCATTGGGGTTGCCGCACACGGTGACGTCGTCGCCGCCGATGTCGCGTGCGGCCACCTCGACGTACGGCGCGGTGCAGGCGCCGGTCACCGACGCGGGATCGAGCGCGCACCCACCTTCGGTCCCGGGCCCAGCACCGTCAACGTCGACGCACAGGCCGTAGCCGCCGTAGCAGGTCGTGCTGGAGGTGCACGGCTGGTAGGCCCAGCCGCTCAGGACCGCCAGACAGTCGGCGCCCTCGGCGACGCCGTCGTCGATGCAGACGGGGCGATAGACGCACGTGCTGGTCTGCGCGTCACACACGAAGCCGGTGGTGCACTCGCTGTCGTCGGCGCACGTGGCCAGGCAGAAGGTCAGGTCACCGGGCTCGCCCTCGCCCTCGCCCTCGCCTTCGCCCTCGGCACCATCATCGTCATCGTCGTCATCATCGTCATCATCGTCATCATTATCGTCGTCATCATCGTCACCGGAGAGGCCGGGGATGGGGACGCACGCCGACGCCACGAACACCGCCTGCAGCGCGAGGACTCCGACCAGGGCGACCGTGCGAAGCATGCTGCCTCCTCAGGGGACTCCGGCGTTGGTGGCGCCGGACGAAGCCGTGTTGGCGCGGCGATAGCGCGGTGGCTAGACCTCACTCGGTGACCGCGCACACGACGTGTCGCGCTCGCGAACGGGGCGCGCCGCACGACCGGTAGCGCCGCGCCGGTCGCGACTGCGTCGTCGCGCCCGCCGCCCGGTCGCACGAGCCTCGCGGCACACCGTCGTGTGTGCTGCGGCGCACGGGCAAGGCCGCCGGGCGCACACGCTCGCAGCGCGGCGCTGGCACGGATCTCGGATCGTGGCCCTGTCACCACGGAGCCCGCACGTGCTGCTCGTCGACAGCCCCGCCGCATCCCGCATCCGCGCGCTCGAGACCGGCTTCCTGGTCGAGCGCTACCACCGCGCCTTCGACGACGAGCTCACGCACCTACTCGGCTGGATAGGGCACACGCCCGAGGGGCGCGACGAGGTCATCCCCGCCCTCGCGTCGCTGGCGCAGCGGCTCGCCGCCCACGCGGCGTTCCAAGAGCGCGCCGTGTTCCCGGCGTACCAGGCCGACCACCCGTGCACACCCCGGCTCCACGACGCGTGGGCCACGGACGCGCTGCGCTTGCTCGGCGCCCTCGACGGGGCGCGCCAGGCAACGCGCGCGCTGGCCACGGGGTCCGCGCTGGCGTCGCGCGTCCGCCACCTGCTCGACGAGGTGCAGGACCACCTGGTGGAGGAGGCGCGCGTGCTCAAACGCTGGTCGGGCGGCGGCGCGTGACGACGCGCGCCGGTGCGATCCCCAGGCGCGGATGCTAGTGCCACAAACCCAAAGTGCGTGGGGGGCTGCGCCGCGGATTCTCGCCGAGGGCAAGGAGCCCCGCAGCCGCGTAGCAGCGCTACGCGGCGAGGACGCGACGCAGCGATCGGCGAGAAGACCAAGCAGAACCCCTTACAAACTTTGGGGTTGTGGCACTAGTTGCTCTTCTGTCCCCACGTGGTCTGCGCGTCGATCTCGGGCTTCGCGCGATCCACCGTGATGGCCGGCAGCGCCTCGGTCTTGCTGCGCCCCGACGCGTCGGTGACGTCGACGGCCAGCTGGTTCTGCCCGTCCTTGAGCGGCACCTTCACGTGGAAGCGCCCCTTGTCGTCGACGCGGGCGAGCTGATCGGCCACCCGCACCACGCTGCCGGGCTCGGCCTGACCGCTCACCGTCGTGGTGAGCTCGCGCGTCTTCTGCGGTCCGAGCGCGCCCACCTTCAAAAAGAGGCTCGCCGGGATGGGGCGCGGCGCCGACGGCGCGCCGCCCGTCACCGCCGAGGTCTCGCCCGCGCTCACCTCAACGGTCTTGCCGGCCGCGCTGAGCTTGACCTTCCCCGTCGACGTCGCAACGGCGAGCTGGCCGCTACCGTCGGTGACCACGCCGAACTGGCCGCCGGCCGACTCGGCCTCGGCGTCGGAGCCCTTGGTCTGCACCCGCAGCACTCGCTTTCCGCCCTCGTCGACACTGGCGGTGACGTGGCCTTGGTCAAGGCGGATCTTCGACACCTCGGCCGACAGCTCGCGCACGGTGAACTCCGACCGTGGGCTCAACCGCACCTCGACGCCGTCGCCCAGGCGCAGCGTCGCCTCCGACGCGCGGCCGGCGCGCACGCTGTCGTCGCTGGCGAGGCGCTGGCCGACGGCGGCGTCGGACCACGCGCCTTGAGCTGGGCGCGCCTGCACGGTGCCGCGCACGGCGGTGATCTCGGCGCGCGCGTCCATGGGCGCGACCGTGCCCGCGTCGAGCGCCGCGAGCGCGCCGCCCGCGTCGGCGGCGGCGGCGGGGCCGCCGGCGTCCAGCACCACCGTGATCTTGCCGCTGGCCCCATCGGTGCCGACGGTACGCCCGTACACCACCCAGGCCACGGCCACCACCACGACCATCAGCGCGACGGCGAGCACCACCGAGCGCGTCATGTCGCCACCTCGGACGGCACCAACGCGGGGTCGACGACCGCGCCGCCGCCGGCGTCGATCAGCGCCACGACGTCGGAGAACGAGACGCCCGCGTCGAGGAGCACGTGCGCGGCGCCCGCGTGACGACGGGCGAACGCGGCGACGTCTTCCACGCGGCCGGCCACCAAGCCAACCGTCGCAGCCTCCGGGAGCTGCCCGAGGTCGAGCGCGCGCGCCCCTGCGGCCTCGAGCACCCGGCGCACCTGCGTCGCCCGTCGGGCGTCGTCGAGGAGGACCGCCAGGGGCAGGCCCGCGGGCAGTGGCACGTCGAGGCCCGCTAACGCCTGGGCCACGCGACGCGCCAAGGCGGCGCCGGCATGGCGCGCGCGCAGATCGGCGCGCAACACCTGCTCGATGTGCTCCACCGCCGACGACAGCGAGCGGAAGGGCTTCACCAGATACCCGTCGCCGTCGTGGGCGAGGGCGGCCAGCGCGCTCTCGCGGCTCGGGTAGCCGGTGGCCATGACGAACGCGATCTCGGGCCAGCGCGCGCGCACCCGCGCCAGCAGATCGATGCCGCTCATGGCCGGCAGGTTCTTGTCGCACAGCACCAAGTCGACGCCGCCCTTCTCGAGATGCTCGAGGGCCTGCTCGGCCGTGGCCACGCCGTCCACTAGGTGGCCGTTGTCGCCCAGCACCG
The DNA here is from genome assembly GCA_964580865.1 of uncultured Myxococcales bacterium. Classification (GTDB taxonomy): domain Bacteria; phylum Myxococcota; class UBA727; order UBA727; family VGSZ01; genus JACOUT01. Next base: position 19,472 of record CAZONM010000033.1, read on the forward strand.
AGCCCAGGATGCGCTGCAGCGTGGGCTCATCCTCGACGAGCAGAAGGTTCTTGGCGGTGGCCATGCTCGGGGTCACTCTAGCCGATTCGCGCGCACGCTCGCCGAGCCCGTGCGCCCGGTCGGGGGATGTCCCACCGGCGCCCCTGTGGCCACCTTGTCTCGAAACAGGCTACGGATGGCCAGCGCCCCGGCGGGCGCGGTAGGTGTAGTGGATGCCTCCGGCGGGATCGCGCCGACCGCACGGAGGCGCCAGAAACGTCGGCGCGCGCAGGCACAAGAGTCCGAGGGAATCGTGGCAAACCGCCTCTACGTTGGAAACCTCCCCTACAACTTGTCGGAAGAGCAGCTCCGCGCCGCGTTCGCGCCGCACGGCGACGTGGTCTCGGCCAGCGTCGTGATGGACCGCGCCACGGGCAGGTCGCGCGGCTTCGGCTTCGTCGAGATGGCGACCGCCGACGCGGCAGCCAAGGCGACGCAGGCGATGAACGGCGCGTTGTTGGAGGGGCGGCCCCTCACCGTCAACGAGGCGCGTGAGCGCGCGCCGCGCGGGCCAGGCGGGCCTCGCTCCTTCGACCGGGGCGACCGCGGTGGCTTCGGCGGCGACCGCGGCGGCTACGGTGGGGACCGCGGCGGTTACGGCGGCGACCGCGGCGGCTACGGCGGCGACCGCGGCGGTGGCGACTTCGGGGGCGATCGGAGCCGCGGTCGACGCGAGCGCGACCGCAGCGACCGCGACCGCGACGATCGCGGGGGCGGCGGCGGCCGCGGTCGCTGGTAGCTGACGTCACACCAGGTGCAGCGTCTCGCGCGTGGCCGGGAAGGTCAGGCGCACGCTTGCGCCTTTGCCGGGCGCGCTGTCGACTATGACGCGACCCCCGTGCTCCTCGACGATGCGGTGCACGATGGCGAGGCCCATGCCCTTGTTGCCCTTGCTCGCGCGCGTGGTGAAGAAGGGCTCGAAGATGCGCTCCTTCATCGCCTCGGGGATGCCGTGGCCGGTGTCGTCGACGACGATCTTGACCAGGCGCCCGTCGACCGCCTCGGTGCGCACGGTCAGCGTTCCGCCGTCGGGCATGGCGTCCTTGGCGTTGGTGAGGAGCTGCATCACCGCCTGCTGGAGCTCGGCCATCTTGCCGCGCACCTTGGGGAGCCCGGTGGCCAGCTCCTTCTTCACCGAGATGCGCTGCGCGATGATGGGCCGCGCCAGCAGCGCCATGGCGCCGTCCACCACCTGATTGACGTCGACGGTGCCGGCGGACTGCCCCGCCTGGTCCTGCGAGAGCTTGAGCAGCGAGTCGACGATGTCCTTGATGCGCAGCGCCTCGCGCTCGATGTCTTGCAGGTGCGTGCGCACGCGCGTGTCGCTCTTGTCGGCGCGCAGGAGCGCGAGCTGCGCCGAGCCGAGCACGCCGGCGAGCGGGTTGTTGATCTCGTGCGCCACGCCGGCGCCGAGCTCGCCCACGGCCGCCATCTTCTGGCTCTGGATGAGCTGACCCTGCGCCTCCTTCAGCTCGCGCGTGCGGTCGTCGACCTTCTTCTGCAGCTCCTCGTTGAACGAGCGCAGCTGCCCGGTGTAGCCGTCGATGTCGTCGGCCATCTTGTTGAAGGCGCCCGCCAGCACGCCGATCTCGTCGGCGCCGAGATCGGGCGCGCGCACGTCGAGGCCCCCTCGTTGGCCGCCGTCGGCGAAGCGGCGCACGATGGCGGTGAGGCGCTCGACGGGGCGCGCCACGCCGCGCGCCAGCACGGTGCCAGCGATGAGCGCCAACAACAGCGCGGTGCCCACCCAGAACATGGTGCGCCGCTCGAGCGCACGCACCTCGGCCAGCGCCTCGGCCCGATCGCGATCGACCACCACGCCCCAGGTCTTGCCGTCGGGCGCCGCCAACCGTGACGCGCGTGCGTACGCGACCAGGAGCTCGCCGCCGTCGTCGTCGAGGGCGCCCGAGCTCGGGGCGCGCGGGTCCGCGAGGCGCGCCGCGGCGGCCGGCGGGGCTGCCTGTCGGCCCATGGCAGCCTCACGCGTCGTGTGGCACACGGCGCGGCCCTCGAGATCCACGAGGGCAGCGCGGAAGCGCTCGTCGGCGGCCTCCTCGAAGCGCTGGTTGAGGCCGCGCAACGACAGCTCCACCGCCACCACCCACGGGCGCTCGACGCCGGCTGCGTCTCGTCGGCCGGGCACGCGCACGGCCAGCGCGATCAGCGCCGCGCCGCGCGCGGCGTCGACGTACGGCACGCTCACGGCCTTGCCGGTGGCGAGGGCGTCGGCCAACGGCACGTGCTGCGCGAAGGCGTCGACGGCGGTGGCGGGGAAGGGCTCGTGGCCCGCGAGCCCGGGCTCGTCGGCGACGTGCTCTTGGTACACCGGCGCCACCACCGCTTCGCCGGTCTCGCCGTCGATGAGCGCCACCGCCGCGCGCGCGCCGTCGCCGCGGTAGATGATCCACAAGGCGCCGGTGATCTCGTCGTCGGCGAGGGTGTGCAGCCCGAGGTTCGCCGCCTGGCGCAGGTCCTCGAGGCTGCCGACGATGGTGGTCTCGGCCACCTCCGCCAGGTGCCGCGCCTCCGCCTCGAGCTTGTCCGACGTCGCTGCGGTGACCGCGCGCTTCGCCAACGCCACGCTGGTGATGCCGCTGACCGCCACGGGCACCACCGCCACCAAGAGCATCACCAGAAGGATCTTGAGGGAGATGCGCATCCGCGCCATGACTGTATCCCATGGCGGAACCCAAGCTCACCCACGTCGACGATCAGGGGCGCGTCCAGATGGTGGACGTGTCGCACAAGGCCGAGACCGAGCGCGTCGCCGTGGCGCGCGCCACGCTGCGCTGCACGCCGGCGACGCGTGACGCCATCGCCGGCGGCACGCTCGCCAAGGGCGAGGCGCTGGCGGCCGCGCGCGTCGCCGCCATCCTCGCCGCCAAGCGCACGGGTGAGCTCATCCCGCTGTGCCACCCGTTGCCGCTCACCGACGTGCAGATCGGCCTCGCGCCCACGGCCGACGGCATCGCCATCGAGGCCATGGCCAAGACCGTCGGCCGCACCGGCGTCGAGATGGAGGCCCTGGTCGCGTGCAGCGTGGCGGGCCTGGTGCTCTACGACATGGCGAAGGCCGTCGAGCGCGGCATGGTGCTCGATCAGGTGCGCTTGGTGGAGAAGCGCGGCGGCAAGAGCGGGCACTGGCGCCGCGAGGGCGAGGCGGGGTCGTAGCTCACCCGGGCGCGCGTCGCTCGGCGCTCGCGGCGGCCGACGGCAGGCGCCGGCGCAGCTCGCGCACCAGCGGCGCCGACACCGCGGTGACGCGCTGATGCGCCAGACGGCCGCGCAGGCGCGCCCACAGCGCCGCCACGCGCCCGGGCATGTCGTGCAGCGGCGGCAGCTCCAGCGCCACGCCGTCGAGCGCGAAGGCCGCGGCCACGGCGCTCCAGTACACGCGCGCGGGCTCGCCGAGCTTCGCCAGGTCGCCGTCGAGCACCTCGCGCAGCGCCGCCGACTCCTTGGCGCCCGGCGCGTCGGCCTGGATGACGCACATGGTGAGGGCCAGGTGCGTGCACAGCTCCACGGCGCGCCGTACGACGCGCGGCGCGCCGTCCTCGCGCACCAGCGACAAGAGCGCGAGCGCCAACGGCGGCCCCGTCACCTCGGTGCCGACGTCGACGAGGCGATCGACCACCGCGCGGGCCAACGCGCGATCCTCGAGCGCATCGAGGGGCGACACCTTCTTGCCCCCGATCTTGTAGGGCAAGACCAGCGAGAACCCGAGCGCCTTCTGCGCCGGGTCACCGAGCAACCACAGGCGCGTCATCGGCGAGGCGTCGAGGAGCGCGGTCAAGAGCGTGGTGCGCGCCACGCGCAGGTCCTCCTCGCCGGCGGCCATGGCCAGGCGCCACAGGGGCGTCTTCTTGCGATCGACGTTGACGCGGCGCACGCCAGGCCACGCGGTCAGGCGCTTGGGCACGTCGGTGCCGTAGAACTGCGCGCTGCCCGTCCACCACCGCACGCTCACGTCGGTGCGTGTGGTGGCGAACGCGCGGCCCACCACGAGGTGACGCGTGAGCAGGCGGCCCGCGTCGAACGTGCGCGGGAGCTCTTGCACCGCCTGCGCCGCGGCGCGGCAGAACAGGTGGGCGCGCGCGTAGAAGCTGCTCGCCTGCGGGTGCGTGCACGCGAACAGCTCGTGCACCGCGTACAAGAGGGTGCCGGCGTCCTCGTCGAAGGGCGCGGGCGTCAGGTCGGCCAGGTGCGCGGCCTCTTCGAGTTGGCGCTCGCATGCGTCGGCCAGCGCGGTGTCGACGGTGAGACCGTTCCGAATGGCGAGGAGGCCGTCGTTGCCCAAGGGCGAGCCCACCAAGCAGCGCTCGCCGCGGAGGAACGGCACGCCGAATTCGGCGGCGAAGCGCGCGAGGACGGCGGCGTGCTTGACCACCTACCGTTCACCCTCGAGCTTGCCCGTAGGCTCGTCGAAGACGTCGCCGACACTGGCGGCGGTGCGGGCGGCGTCGGCGGGCACCACGTCGGTGTCGTCGACGGCCATGGGCTCGTCCG
>CAZONM010000034.1:0-23995 GCA_964580865.1 uncultured Myxococcales bacterium
GGCGCCGGCGCCGACCAGCGCGACGCCGAGGCCGCCAGCGCGCGGGTGCACCAGGCATCCAGCGACCGCGAGCGCGGCCGCGCCGGCGAAAGGTCGACCGCTCACCGCGCCGGCGGCGAGGAGCGCCGCGCCCACGATCAGCAACGCCGGCATCACCCGCAGCGGGAACGCGAAGACGGCGGGCGGCCAATACACGACCACGAGAAAGAACGATGAGAGCGCGAACATCGTCGTGAGGACGATCCACCAGAGGCCGAGGGCGCGGCGCGCAGCGCTCGACGCCTGCGAAAGCACAACGCCGAGCGCGCACGCCGCCAGCGCCGCCGCCGACGCGATGTGCACGCTCGCGTGCGCTAGGTGCGGCGCGAAGTGGTGCGGCGCGCGCCCGTAGAACAGCACGTCGAAGATCTCGTCAGGAACGGGCGCCGCGTCGATGGTCGGCCCGCCGCGCAAGAGCAGCGCAGACGGTGCCACGCCCGCGAGCGCGACGACGAGGCCGATCCAGGTGCGCCGATCGCGCAGGACCTCGCGGCCGCGCCCGAGCAGGAGGAGCGGCAGCGCCGCGCAACCAGCGACGGCCGCTGCCTGCGCGTGCACGAGCGCGAGCACGGCGAACCACACGCCGCTCGGCAGCAGGCGCTTCTCCAACGCGGCGAGCCACAGCCCGAGCACGAGCGGGATGGCCAGGAACGCGGGCAGCGCGCTCGAGCCGACCGGCGTGCGCTCGCCCCACGTCGTGCCGAAGCCCGCGGCCAACGCCAACAGCACGACCGCAAACGCCACGGCACACCGAAGCCGCGGCCACGTCGCTGGCGTGCTCGACGATGGCGACAGGAAGATCACCCACCGCAGCGCGGTCCAGCTCAGCGCCGTCAGCGTCGCGAGGTGCCACGCCAAGAGTGCGTGCGGCAACACGCCGAGGCGGAGCGCCACGCTCGTCAGCCAGCCGTACGACAAGTGATAGGCGGTGGTCTCGTGGACGAACCAGTCGTTGAGGGCGAACAGCGGATCGCGCGCCGCGTAGGCGGGCAGCAGGTACTGCACGTAATCGCCGCCACCGTCGACGAAGCCGGTGAGCGCGAAGAGCGTGAGCGCCCCGAGCACCGTCAGCGCAGCCCGAAACGACGACGTCGCCACGGCGGGGTGCGGCGCCGCGGGCCGGGCCGAGGCATCATCCACGGCGACCTCGTGAGCGGTCACGGCGATCAACCGTGGTGTCGGCCTTCGTCACCGGCCACCGTCCGCGCACGAGCCCGCACGAAGCCAGCTCGCGCCCTGCTTGGAAACGGGAAGGCTCGGGACGTCCGCTCGACCTGCTCATCGCGACCGCAGGCTACATCCCAGCGAGCCCACCCTGCGAGGCGAGCACGCGGGTCGGGAGCTCCACGCGACGCGCGGCGATCCCCGGCGGCCTTGCGCGCGAGCTTCGCTCGGTCCCAACGCCGCCGGGCGCGACGCTCGTCGCCGCAGCATGCGCCGCCCGCGCCGGGACGAGCCGGTGTTCGTGAAGCCTCCCGAGCCAGCACGTGGATCATTCAACGCGTGGCCTGCGATGGAACGCGAACCCTTGGAAGACATTGCCGCGCGGCGGCTCCGTGTCGGGCGCGGGCTTCGCGCCGGCCGTTCGCAACGTGACGCGATCGATGCCGTCGGGCTGGTGCACCTCGAGGTGATGGGCGCCAACGGCGAGCTCGACGATGGCGCCCGGCTCTACCTCGATGCCGTCGAGGCGCAGGGCGACAGGCTCCGCCACGCGATAGGGCCCCGCGATCACGATGTCGAACGCTCCCGCGCCATCGGTGATCCGCACCGTCTTGCCAGCGACCCACAGCGGCCCCCAGTACGGGACGAAGTTGTCGCGCAGCACCTCGAAGTCCTCGCGGAGCAGGCGCCGCGGCTCGTTCGGGTCCCAGGCCTTCGCCAGGCGCAGCGTCTCGATGTTCTGCAGCAGGAACAGCGGCCGCTCGCGCTCCAACAGCTCGCGCATGATGGGCTGGCCGGCCCGCCGATACTGCCCCATCACCCAGCCGCTCATGAATGGGCCGACCTTGGGGAAGCTCCCGACCATCGAGCACCGATCGACGTACGGCACCGGCGCCGGGAACACCTGATGGACCGCCTCGAGGAGCGCCCCCTGGCTCGCGAGCTGATCGTGGAGGTTGTACGCGCGCCACTCGAGGGCGCGAGACGCCTGGGGCACCAAGGCGAGGATCGCGGCGAGCGACGCCGCAAGCGGGCGTTGCTCGATGGCGCGCAACAGGCGCGCGAGGGGGAGCGCCGCGACCAACGAAGCTGGCGGAACCACGCAGGTGTAGAAGTACGGGAAGCTGTTGCGATAGGCGACGAGCGCGATCAGCGGCAGCGCGAGGCAGAGGAGGCCCGCGCTGGCGCGTCGTTCCGCTGGCGACCGCCGCGGCGACGCCAGGGTCGCGATCGCCATCGCGACGCCGAGGGCACAGAGCGTCCAGACGCCCCAATCCCACGTCAGGCTGCTCGCCAGGTACTTGCCGGTGTTGCCGTCGTGGTCGCCGAGCGCTCGTCCGGCCATCGACGTGAGGTTGCTGACGGCGAGCTGGCCAACGGCGCGCGGTGCCGGCGCCAGCGTGGCCGCGTGCGCAACGTAGAGAACGCCGAACGCCACGCCGAGCGATGCAACAAACTGCAGCGCAGCGCGCGCAGCGTCGGTCCGCGCTCCGCCTGGCGTCACTGCTGGGAACAACGCCCAAAGCGCGAGCAGGCCGAGCAGCGATGGCAAGAACAGCAGGATCTTGAGGGAGACCATCGCGCCCACGGCGAACAGCACGCCCGCGACCGCCGTGGCGCCTCGGCGCTCTGACAGGAGCAGCGCGCCCGCCCCGAGAAACGCTGCCGCGACCACCGGGTCGTAGCGCGCCGAGGCGCCATGCGTGATGACGTGCGAGAGCGATTGGCCCGCCACGACGGCAAAGAGGGCGGACGGCGCGCTGCCGAGCAGCCGCCTGCCAACGACGTACGTGGAGAAGGCGCTGGACAGCGCGCACCCGAACATTACGACCCGCATGGCCACGACCTGGCGGAGCTCGCCGTCGACGGTCGTGGGGACCCACGTGAAGAAGTGGACGTGAAACGTGAGCAAGCGCGAGGACAGCTCTCCGCGCAGGTACGCATGCACCTTCGCGAGGAACGCGAACTCGTCCCAATTGACGTTCTGTGTGAACAGCACCTGGAAGCGAAGGGCGAACAGCGCGACCAGCGCGAGGGAAACGATGAGGAGCGGGGCGAGCGTCGCCGCGCGCCCTGCCAGCGGTCTCACGGCTCGTTCCGCGGCGGCGTCGACGAGCTGGTCGGCAGCCGCCTTCGCACGCGCTGCTCCTCGAGCAGCTCCTCGAGGAGGCGCCGGTTTACCGACTGCAGATCGGCGACGAACGCCAGCAGCCCGGTCTGGAAGCCCAGCAGCATGAGCGTGGCCGCCAGGATGACCGACTGCGTGTGGCCAGCCCCGTCGCCGGTCGCGTAGAAATAGAGGAAGCGCACGCCGAACCCAAAGCCGATGCCGAACAACAGCAGCGCCAGCGTCAGGAAGTAACGGAACGGACGGTAGACCACGATGATTCGCAGCATGGTCGCGATGGACCTCGCCACGTAGGACGCGATGCCACGAACCAGGCGAGAGGGGCGCAGGTCGCGGTTGACGCGGATGGGCACCGAGACGATGCCCATGTTCTTCTGTCCGGCCTGAATGATGGTCTCGAGCGTGTAGGTGTACGAGGAGAACACGTTGAGGCGCGAGGCCGCGGCGCGGGAGAACGCACGGAAGCCGCTCGGCGCGTCCTTGATGCGCGTCCCGCTGATGCCCGCCACCACGCCGCTGCCGACCTTCTGCAGCACCTTCTTGATGAAGGAGAAGTGCTCGATGGTCGAGACCGGCCGCTCGCCGATGACGATCTCGGCCTCACCGCGCAAGATTGGCTCGACCAGCTTGGGGATGTCGTCCGCGTTGTACTGATCGTCGGCGTCGGTGTTGACGATGACGTCGGCTCCCCGCTCCAGACACGACCGGATACCGAGCATGAAGCCGCGCGCCAGTCCTTGGTTGTTGGAGAAGCCAACCACATGGTGCACGCCCAGGCTGCGCGCCACCTCGCGCGTGCGATCGGTGCTGCCATCGTCGATGATCAACAGCTCGACCTCATCAAAGCCCGGCACCGAGCGAGGCAAGCGCGGGATGGAGACCGGCAGCGACTCCTCCTCGTTGAAGCACGGAATCTGGATGATGAGCTTCACACCGCACTCCGCCGCCAACCGGTGTACCCGGCTCCTGCCTGCGTGGTCCGCTGTCAACCACGAACTGGCGGCGCTGTTAGCGGGCCGCGCCTGATTCGCATAGCCCCGCCACCCTCACGAGGCCCGTGGGACGGCGTCACGTTAGAGAAGTCCCAGCTCGCGATAGACGCGCTCGAGCTCGCGCTCCTCGTGCTGCCAGGTAAGCCGGTGGCGCTCGACTATCTCGCGGGTGACTGCCGGCCGCTGCCAGGCGGCGATCCGCTGCGCGGACCCAACGGGGTCGTCGACGTCGATCACCAGGCCGAGGCCGCATGCCGTCACGAGCTCGGCCTGCGCCCTGGCGTTCGAGGTGACGACCGGCAGGCCCGCCAGGAAGTACTCGAAGAGCTTGTTGGGCAGCGCGTACTCGTAGATGCGCGACGACGGCACGAAGAAGCTCAGGCCGGCCCACGCATGCCGGATGGTGCCGCCCAACACCGCGTGGGGGATGGTCTCGTGGACCTGCACGCGATCGGCGAGGCCGAGGCGCTGCACCTCGTCGAGGAAGAACCGGTTCTTGTCGGTCTGTCCGGAGAAGCAATCGAGCACGAACTCCGCGGGGAGCGCCGCCATCAGGCGCAGCATGTGGAGCGCGCCCTTCTCTCGCTGGAGCGCACCGAGGAAGACCAGGTGCTTCTTGCCGTCGCACAGGTGCGCGACATGCGCCGCGACGCCCGGACCCTCGGCGAGCTCGGCCTCGGGGACGTTACGCACGACATACACCGGCTTGTCCGTCAACGCCTGCAGCTCCCGCTGGATGGGCGCGGAGACGCAGATGACGCCGTCGGCGCGCTTCAGACCCTCACGATCGAGCGCGGCGATGGCGCGATTGATCGGCCGTGGGAAGTTCAGGTAGTCGAGATCCTGGAAGAGCTCGTGCATGTCGTAAACGCTTCGATGCGGCACGCGAGCAAGGGGACCGAGCGGCAGGGTGTTCCAGTCGTTGTAGTGGATGACGCTCGGCCGGTTCGCGCGCAGCCAGCGCACCGAGCCCGTAAGGTACGCCGCGAAGGCGCGCCCGGCGGTCAGGTTGACGCCGCGCCGGATGGTCCGCGGCGAGGAGGAGCGGAAGCGGTGGACGTGGATCCCCTCCACCAGCTCCTCGGCGGGCAGGTCATCGCGTCCGATGGCGAGGACGTGGACCTCGAAGCCGCGGCCGCGCAGGAACCGGCACGTGCGCAGCACGCGATTGTCCGACGTGAAGTAGTTGCAGACCGGGACGCATGCGAGGCGGGTCACGCGCGGCCCCCGCCAAGCCGCCGACGCAGCTCCTCGAGCGCGAAGCGCCAGTCGAACGCGACGCACACGAGCGGGACGACCGCACAGAGCGCCACGCGCGCCAGGAGCGGCGCCGTCAACGCGCCCAGCACCAAGGCGCTGACGAGCGCGATCAGCGCGGCGACCGCGCCGTAGCGGAACGGGACCGGGCGAACCTGACGGGACAGCGCTACCGTGAACAAGGTGTTCAGTCCCATGGCCACCGCCGTGGCCCACGCCGCGCCGAGCGCGCCGTAGCGCGGGATGAGCAGCGAGTTGAGCACGATGTTGATCACGGCCGCGGGCAGCGACGCCAACCAGATCCGATAGGCCCGTGAACTGTGCAGCACCACCGCGCTCGCGACCTGTGCGCCGGTGCGCAGCAGCGCCGAGAGGCAAAGCACGGCGGTGACTGCCGCCGCCGGCGCGTAGCCACCGGGGGCGATCACGTCGACCAGCTCGGGGGCGAGCAGCGCGAGCACGGCGACTGCGCTGGCCATGCCGCCCATGCTCCAAAACGACAGGCGCGCGACTCGTTGCCAGCCCGCGGCGTCGTCGCGGCCGGCCTCCTGGAAGAAGTACGGCAGCCACGCGCGCTGCAGCCCGAGCCCGAGCATCATGACGCCGGAGGCGATGCGGGACCCGACGGAATAGACGCCGACCTCCTCGAGCCCGTGCAGGTCCGAGGCAGCGAGCATGAGCTTGTCGGTGGTTTGGAAGATGATCGCGGCCGCCAGGTGCGGCATCAGCGGCACCCCATAGCGAAGCACGCGCAGAAGTTGCGCCTGGTCGAAGCCGAGGCCGACGCCCCTCGGTAAGGTGCGAAACAACAGCAACGTGCCGATCCAGAAGGACGCCGAAGCGGCGAGCAAGAGCGCGCTGACGCCGAGGTCGGTGAAGATCAAGAGCGGCACCGCGATGACGACGTTGAGCACGGTGCGCAGCGCTGCCCAGGCGGTGTGCTTCTTCGCTTCGCCCATCACCTGCAGGTGCGCGGACAGCGACTGGAACATCGCCGAGCCCGCCACGCCGGACAGCGCCAGGGCGCCCATCGGCATCAAAGCGACGCCGCCGAAAACATCGCCGAGCAGCGGCCAGGACAGGGCCGCGACCAGCGCGATGGCGATGCCGGCGAGCAACATCCAGGTCGTCATGGTGGAGACCAGCCTGCGCTGCGCCTCCGGGCTGTCGCGCAGGTCCGTGCCGACCTTGACGAGCGCCTCCATGCCGCCCGCCATGGTCAACATCACCAGCACCTGGACCACCTGCTCAAGGACGCCGAGCGCGCCGTACTCCTCCTTGGACAGCAGGCTCAGGTACAGCGGCAGGAGCAGCAGGTTGGCGAAGCGCGTCGCGGCGATGCCCAGCGTGTAGAGCGTGGTGTCCTTCGCGAGTCGCGAGCCTGGGCGCTCTCCCGTGGGTGACAGCGTGGTCGGGGGCTCGGCATCGCGGGTCATGGATCGTCGTCGACCGACTCGGCGTTCTCGTGCTCATCGGGCTCTGCTCCCGTAGGCTCGGCGGACGGCGCCGAGCCGGGCGCGGCGCCAGCGCTCGGCTTCGCTCGGCACTGGTACAGCAGGGTCCACTCGGGGAGGATCTCATCGACCTGTGGAGCGCACATGGCCGCCAGCCGCGTGCGCGTGTCGAGCGGCAGCCTGCTCTTGGCCGACACCAACCAGAACGAGCGACCCCCAACCTCGGTGAGCAAGCGCTTCCATGACTTGTTTCCGAACGCGCTGCACTTCGTCACGAAGTGGCTCGGGAGCCAGTCGCGCAGCACCGGACTGCTCGCGCTGTGGTAGTCGCGATAGTAGCGCATGATCGCGCATGCGTGCCCGTCGAGGATGAGCAGCGGCACGTCGTGGCCGATGGTCTCGTCGAGGACGATCCCGCGCTCTCCGTCCGGCCCCAAGCCACGTCGACGAGCCGCCGCGCCCTCGCCGCGAGCGCGGGCGGTGGCGTCGTCGATCGGGCTGCCCCACCGCTGGCCGGTCTCGCGCTCGTAGATCCGCTGGAGCGCGGTCAGCACCGAGGCCTCGGCGGTGAGGGTCCCGCCACGCTTGTGCGCGAAGGCCTCGAGGTCGAACGGGAAGGTCAAGCACAGCGCAACCACGGCCCCGATCGCGGCCGCCCGTCTCGCCGACGGTGCCAACCGCGCGGCCGCGACCCCTGCGAGGAAGTCGATGCCGAGGACGACAAGGACGAGCGTGTACGAGAGCAGGTAGAGGTTGGTGCGGAACAACCCGTACGGCCACACCCTCGCGGCGTTGAACGCGAAGGTCAGCGCCCACGGTGCAACCACCAGCGCCGCCAGCTCCCAACGCTTGCGGGCGAGCAGCGCGACCACCCCAAGCGCGCACAAGACCATGCTGAGCACATGAAGCGCGGCAGCGCTGGTACCACCGCCGGGCGCCTGCAAGTGAAGTGGAAAGGCGGCGAGGTCAGCGGTCTTCTCGATCGACCAGCCGATGTAGCCGAGGAGGCCGGCGCCATGATCCACGTAGAAGACGTCGTACTTTCTGCCCCAATAGCCGCTCGCGGCGGTCTTCGTGGCGAGACGAGCGAGGTAGAGCCCAACGCACACCGCCAACGTCGACGCGCAGCCGACGGCGGTCGCGATCACGTGGGCGCGGCGCCGCTCGCGCAGCGCGCGCAGCCCGACCACCGTGAAGACCCCTGGGTACGCGAAGATGATGGTCCAGGCGAACAGCGGCGCCACCAGCGCGACGACCAGGAGCGCGCCCAGCCTTCGAGCGCCTCCCTTCGCGAGGTACGTCAACGCGAGCGCCACCAGCGCGACGTGCAACGCGTACTCCATGGCGTACGGCTTGAACTCCTTGGTCATCGCCACGGCGATCGGGTGGATGGCGAGCAGCCACGTTCCGACCACCGCGAGCGGTGGCTGCACGGCGCGCCGCAACACCAGGTAGGTGATGGGCAGCGCCGCGAGGCCCGCGACGTAAGACAGCGAACGAAGCACCGGCTCGCTCACCTGGAGCGTGAGCAGCTCCCGCGTGACCCACATGTAACCGATGGGGCGAATCCAGCCGTAGTCGCCCTCGATCAAGCGCGCGCACCAGCCCGCCTCGTCGGCCCAGAGCTCGAGGTCGAAGAAGCCGAGCAGGCGCAGCACCACGCCGAACACCATCACCGCCGCGCTCGCAAGGAATAGCGCACGTGTCGATGACGTGCTGACCGGGCCGGTCGAAGGCGAGGGCGCGGGGATCATCGTCGTCAAGCTCTACGCGAATCGCTCGCCGTCGGCTACTGCGTCGGCTTCTGCGTCGACGCGCGTCCGTGCGCCTCCGGCGGGGCTGCCGCGGCCTCCGGTGGCGGGGGTGGCCTGCCTTTGCCACGCGAGGACCGGCAAGCAGCGCGCCCCACCCATCACGTGCGCCCAACGCCGCGCAGGCTCGTACGCGAACAGCGAGGAGCCAACGCGGCAGCGGTTCCGGCCGCCGCCATCGCTCCACGCACGCCGCCATCGACCGCGTTGGATCGACACCAACCGCCGCTCAGGATCTCACCGGTCGACGTCGCAGCAGCTACCGCTGATGAGAGTGCTCACGCACACCCGGGCCGTCAGCCTCGGCTGCTCGTGGGAGTACTGAGTCACACGCGCACGTGGCTCGCGACCACCGACAAGCCCTCGAACAAGAGGTGCGCGACCAAGCGCGCGGTCATGTCCTTGGTGTCGAGCGGGGGGCAGAGCTCCACCACGTCCATGCCGAGGACGGTGAGGCCACGCAAGCCGCACAACAGGGCGCGCGCCTCGCGGCTGCTCAGCCCGCCGGGGACGGTGGTGCCCGTGCCGGGTGCGTGCGCGGGGTCGACCGCGTCGACGTCGAACGACACCCACAGCGGCTTGTGCTCGCAGCGCCGCCAGACCTGTCCCACGGCGTAGCGCCAGCCGCGGTCGATGACGTCGTCCGGTGTGACGATGACCGCGCCATGGGCGCGCGCGACGTCGTGCTCCTCGCCGTCTTTGTAGGGGCCGCGCAGGCCGATCTGCACCAGGGCGCCTTTCTCGACGAGGCCCTCCTCGATGGCCTGGCGCAGCCACGTCCCGTGGTGCGTGGGCGTGCCCCACACCGCGCCCGACGACGTGTCGGAGTGGGCGTCGAAGTGCACGAGCGCGAGCGGCCCGCTGTAGCGGGCGCGCGCGCGCAGCGCCGGCAGCGTGATCGAGTGGTCACCACCGACGACGAACGGCACCGCGGCCGCGGCGGCGATGGCGCCCACCTCGGCCTCGATGGCCTCGTGCGTGAGCGGGGTGGAGAACGGGCTGGCGCACACGTTGCCCCCGTCCACGGCCTTGAGCGTCTCGAAGACGTCGAGCTGGGCGTGCGGGCAGTACCCCGGCAACAGCGCGCTCTGCGCCCGGGCCGCCGCGGGCCCGTGGCGCGCACCCGGGTGGATGGTCGTGCCGCCGTCGAACGGCACGCCCAGCAAGACCGCGCGGCAATCTCGACCGGCGAGCGCGTCCGAGAGCGGCGCGCCGTCGGGGCGCGCGAAGGGCAAGCGAAAGAAGCTTGCGGTGCCGCTGCGGACGAAGTCGAGGGCGGGCAACTGCGTCATGGGCACCCCCGCGACGCGAGCAGCGCCGTCACCTGGCCGCGCGCCTCGTCGGCGAGCGCCTCCGGTGACGCGCCCGGGAGCAGCGCCCGCCCCACCCGCACCTCGACGCACATGGGGGGTCCGCCACACAGCGAGAGCCAGTGGGGGACGAAGTGGGCGTCGCCGACCCACGCGGCGCGCGCGTCGCCCCAGGCGAGCGCCACCGGCACCACCGGGACGCGCGCCATGCGAGCGAGACCGAAGAGGCCCCGCCGGAACGGCAAGGGCCCCGCCGCCGACGTGGTCCCCTCGGGGAAGCCCAGCACGGTTTGCCCCGCGCACAGAGCACGCGCGAGGCACCGCAACGCCACCGCGCCGCTGTGCGGGTCCGAGCGTCGCACGAACACCGCGCCCAGGCGCCGCGCCATGGGCCCCACGACGGGCCACGCGAGCACCTCGCGCTTGGCGAGCGGGACGGCGGGACCGAGGGCGAGCAGCACCAGGGGGTCGATCCAGCTCACGTGGTTCGCGACGATGACCGCGGGGGCGCGCGGCCACTGCCCGACCACGGTCACGCGGACCTGATGAAGCGCCAGCGCGGCGACAGCGGCGTCGCGCATGAGCTCGACCGGGTCCGGTCGCGCACGGCCCGTGCGCAGCGCGCCGATGGTCTCCGCCGCGAGCAGGGCGCAGCGCGTGGCGCGCAGGCCCGCGGCGGCGACCGTTCCGGCTTGCATCACGGCACCTCGGTCGACGCGAGCGCGAGCCCCACCACGGGCCGCTCCGCCTGCGGGGTCGCGCGCCGATCGTCGGTGATGAGCTTGAGCCGCGCGTAGCGGGCCGCCAACGATCGCACCGCCGCGCGATCGATGCGCGAGACGATGCGGCGATCGCCCGGCCCGTAGAAGTCGATGCGCTGGCCGAGCTCGACCGCGCCAAGCATGGCGTGCAGCGACCGCGCCTCGGCGTTGTCGGGCTTCACCGTGAACCAGCAGCCGTCCACGCGATCGAGGATGGCGCCGACGAAGCTCTGCAAGAGTCGCAGGAGCACGCGGGTCCCGTGGAAGTCTGGGTGGATCGCCAGCGTCGTGCAGTAGGCCTGCCGGTCACGCACGAACGACAGCAGATAGCCGACTACGCGACCGTCGCAGCGCGCCACGAAGCAGGTGTCGGCGAACATCTCGCAGCACAGCCGCACGTAGTACGGGCCGAGCACGGGCTCGCCTTCGTCGCCGAAGACGAGCTCTTCCATCGCCATGAGCTCCGCGAAGTCACCGGGGGTCAGCGACCGGACCTGATAGCGCGCCATGATCCACCTCCGGCGCAGATGGTCCGGGTTGCCCATGGCGCCCGCGTGAAGGGCGCGTGGCCGATCTGCAAGGTCGGTGCGACCTCGGGGTGGCAACCGCAGTCCCGCGCCCTCGCTGCCGTTGCCGGTATGCTGTGGCCAATGACCGCTGCGCTCCCCGCCATCATCGCCGGGCGCTACCGCGTCCTCGGGAGCGTCGGCAGCGGCGGCATGGGCACCGTCTATCGCTGCGTGGACGACGCGGCGCCCGCTTCCCCACCGCTGGCGGTCAAGGTCATCAAGCACGATGACCCGGAGCTGGTCGCACGGTTCCGCCGGGAGATCGACGTCATGCGACATCTGCGCGGAGAGAACCTCGTCCGCGTCGTCGACACGGGCGAGGTCGATGGCGCGCTGTTCATCGCCATGGAGCTCCTCGACGGCGTCTCGCTGCGGGAGCGCCTCCAGGTTGGGGAGCCGCTCCCCGTCGACCAAGCGCTGCGGCTCGGGCTCGACCTCGCGCGCGCGCTCGACGTCGCGCACGGCGCCGGCGTCGTGCACCGCGACGTGAAGCCGGCCAACATCCTGATGACCCCACGCGACGACGGCGCGACGCGCGCGGTCCTCCTCGACTTCGGTATCGCGCGCTCCCTCGACTCCGACGCCACGATGACGGGCACGGGCTTCGTCGTCGGCACCGCCGGCTACATCGCGCCCGAGGTCTGCATCGGCGGGCGACGCCCGATCCGACCTCTACAGCCTCGGCGTCGTGCTGTACGAGGCGCTCGTCGGCGCACCGCCGTTCGTCGCGCCGAACGCGATGGCGCTCATGGCCCGGCATGCGTCCGAGGTGCCGATCGCTCCGAACGTGCGCGAGCCCATCGTTCCCGTGGCGGTCTCCGACCTCGTCATGCGTTTGATGGCGCGCACTCCCGCCCGACGCCTCCCGTCGGCGGCAGCGACGATGCGCGCCATCGCGGCGCTGCTCGAGGGGCGCGACGCCGCCATGGTGACGACCGACGACGAGCCCGTCGAGGAGCACAGCGAGTATTTCGGCGTCAGCTTCGACCCCGCGACGCGCTTGGTGCGCGTGACGCGGACGCCGAAGCCCTTCGAGCGCGCGGAGGATACGGCCGCCATCTACGGCGTGATGCGCGAGGCCTACCCGCCCTCGGTGCGCGCCGACATGGTGCTCCTGATCGACGCGCGGGACGCCCCCATTAGGACCGATCCCCGGTTCGCGAAGATCGTCGCCGCGGAGCTCCCGCGCCTCATCGCGGGCTGGCGTCGCAGCGCGACGCTCGTCGTGACCGAGGCAGGCAAGGAGCAGATCATGGAGATCCGCCGGCGCGCGGGCGTCGATCCGCGCGGCGTCTTCACCGACGAGGACGCGGCGCTCTGCTATTTGCTCGCTCCGTCCGACGGGTAGCACGGCAGGCACGCCGCGCCCTGCGCCTCGAGGAGCAGCAAGACCTGCACCTGGCTCGACGCCGCGGGCACGCCCGCGAGCCCCGCGTTCTGCTGCGTCCAGCTCCCACCGAGCGCCACCAGGATCCGCATGCGGCGCACGGCGCCCTCCGCCGCCAGGCCCAGGTCAGAGAACAGGCCCACGGCCGCACTGGCGGCGAGGCTGTCGGCGAGGGCGACGTCCGTCACGTCGAGCTGACCACGCGCGACCACGCCGAGCCAGCGCTCCACCACCATCGCGTCACCGAAGGCCGCGGCCAACACGCGGTCGCGCTCGGCCCGACCCTCGTCGCCCCTCGCCCAGAGCAGCTCGGAGCCGATGCGTCCCAAACGATGGCCACCGCCGAGCGCGACGCCGACACGCTCCTCGTCGATCCCCGCGACGCCGCGACTGCCATGGCGGCCCATCAGCGCCACGCTCACGTCCCACGCCTCGCCCGCGGCCTCGAATGGGACCGTCGACGACACCAGCGCGACGACGTCCTTCTCCACGTTGAGCTCGAGCTCGCGCAACCCCTCGCCGTTGCGCACCGACAGCTCGAGCGCCACCAGCCCCACGTCGACGGTGGCGCGCGCGCTCACGCCGAGGTCGCTGGCGTCGAGCAGCGCGGCGCGCTCGGAGGGCACCGGCCCAAGCGCGCGCGTGCCGAGCATCGGCTCCAGGCGCTCGAGCCACGGCTCCGGCACCAGGCCCGCGCGCACCGTCAGCGCCACGGGCACCTCGGCCACCTGGAACGCGGGCGTGACCGCGCCCCACGCATGCTTGACGCGCAGCAAGAGGCTGTTGCCGTCGATGCCGAAGGCGCTGTGCGCGCCAGCGCTGCGCATGGCCTCCAGGCGCAGCGCCGCCTGCGCGAGCGGCGCTGCCTCGAGCGTGCCGCCCACCTCGGCGCGCTCGAGGGTGAACGCCAGGCCGGGGTCCGCGCCCGGCACGAAGGTGCCCGCAGCGCCACCCACCAGGTCTCCGGTGACGGCCGCGGCCGGCGGCGACACCGCGAGCCAGAGCGCGAACGCTGCGGCGCTCATGGGGACCACCCGAGCAGCGGCCCGTGGCGGGCGCGTAGCGCGACCAGGCGTGCGTGGTCGTCGAGCGCGATCGGCAGGTAGGCGTCGAGGAACGCCAGCGTGTCGTCCGCGACCATGTCGCCGGGCAACCCGGCCGCCAGCGCGCGTAGCGCGGGTGCGCCGCGGGCGTGCGCCGCGCCGAGCACCTCGCCGCAGCGACGCGCGAGCTCGACGACGTCACGGTGGCTGGCGGCGTGCGCCCCAAGCTCGTCGCGGAACGCGTGGGTGCGCAGCGTCTTGTGCCAGCCGCTCTCGGTGTGCACCACGAAGGGGAGCGCCCCGATCTGGAAGTGGCCAAGGAGCGGATCCGCACCGGCGACGGCGTGGAGCGCTTCCTCGATCACCGCGATGCGCGCGCCGTTGCTGGCGAAGGGCCGGGGCATGGGCAGCGTGAGGCCGTGGACCACGAAGGGGTCGCGGGCCTCTTTGATCTCGACCATGCGCGCGTCTTCGAGCAACGCGCGAAACCGCAGGTGGGCCCGCGTCCCTACGCCTGCGCCGACGACACGCACGACGTCGATCACCGGCGGAGCGCCGTTGGTGGCCGCCCACGCGGCGAGGCCGTCGGAGAGCTGCGGCAGGAGCCATGGCTCCACGTCGAGGGCCTCCTCGACATCGGCGGAGGGCTGCGGCGCGGAGTGGCGCACGAGGACGCGCCGCCCGTCGGGCCCCACCACGGTCTGACTGAGCAGCTCGTCGCGCTCCCGCCCCTTGCGCGCCGCCTTGTCGAACAGCTCGCTGATGAAGTGGCCGGGAACCGCGCCCGGCGTCACGCGCGGCGCCCCGTCGAGGCCCGCCCGCCAGCCCCGGGCCACCGCCTCGGCGGCAGCGCTGGCAAGATCATGATCGATCTCGTCGAGGGCGACCGCGAAGCCGAGCGCCAGGCGCCGCAGGTCGAGGTGCGCGGGGCCGACCCGCGCCGCGTCGAAGTCGTTGACGTCGAAGGTCTGCACGCCGTCGACAGGCAGGTACGTGCCGAAGTTCTCCGGGTGCGGGTCGCCCACCAGGAGCACGCGCGCGAGCGCCGGGTCGCCAAGCTCGGTGGGCAGGTTGGCGAGGCCGCCGGGGAGCGTCGCGTCGCGCGACCACACGCCAGCGCCACCGCGCAGGTATTGGAAGGGGATCTCGGTCATCGCGGCCCATTTGGCCGCGACCTGGTCGGGGTCGCGGCGGAGCAAGTCGAGGTGATCGGCGATGAGGGCGTCGCGCAGCCACTGCGCGCGCGCGTCGTCCCCGGGGTCGCAGCCCAGCGACACCGCGGCCACGAGGGCCATGAAAAGTCGAAGCACCGCACACCATCGCACCAAGCGTCCATCGCGGCGCACGTCGCCACCGGCAAGTGCGTATCGCGAGCACCGCGATCAATTCACGCGCGCGCCTCGGCCTCGTCACGGGGGCGACGCAGAATTCTTCGCAACGTCACCGAGCACGTTTCCTGCGTCTCCGCGGTGTGACAGAACAGCGCTCATGGCCCGAAAGCCCACGCTCGGCGAACGGCTCGGCGCAAACCACGCCATCGCGCCGGGCGAGGTCATCGGCGCCATCGACGTCGGCACCAACGCCGTGCGCCTCAAGCTCGCGCGCGTGCTGCACGACGGATCGTTCGAGCCGCTGCACCAGGAGCGCGACCCCATCCGGCCAGGCGAGGGCGTCTGGGAGACGGGCGCCATGCAGGAGGAGAACGTCGACGCCCTGGTGCAGTGCATGGAGAGCTACGCCGCCATGTGCCGGCGCTTCCGCGCGGGGCACGTGCGTGCGGTGGCCACGAGCTCGCTGCGCGAGGCCAAGAACCGTGAGCGTGTGCTCGAGCGCGTGCGGCGCGAGGCCGGCGTGGAGCTCGAGGTCGTCTCCGGGGCTGAGGAGGCGCGGCTCATCAGCCTCGGCGTGCTGCGCGGCATGCCGACGGCCGCGAGATCTCTCCTCGTCGACGTCGGCGGCGGCTCCACCGAGGTCGCGCTGGCGCACGGCGACGACCCCGTCGGGCTGTGGAGCGTGCCGCTCGGCGCCGTGCGCCTGACGAGCATGTTCGGCACCGACGGCGACGTGAGCAGGGAGCGGCTCGCCGACCTGCGGCAGTTCGCGCAGCGCGTGGTGGCGGAGGTGCTCCCGGGAAAGCTCAAGCGCGCGCCGCGCCACGCGCTCGGCTCGTCGGGCACGGTGCGCGCGGTCTGCGGCATGGCCACCCACGCGGGCAGCGCGCGCGCCACGCGCGAGAGCCTGAGCGCGGCGGTGGAGGAGCTCGTGACGCTCGGCCCCGCCGGCCGCCGCAAGCGCTTTGAGTCGCAGCGCGCCGGCATCGTTGTGGCGGGCGCGGCGATCCTCGAGGCCGTCGTGCACCACCTCGGCATCGCCACCGTCACGGCCGTCGACGGTGGCCTCAAGGAGGGGCTGCTCGTCGATCTGGTGCGTCGCTCGTCCCAGCGCCGCAGCGACCCCCTCCTGACCGAAGCGGTGATCGGCGCGGGCCGGCGCTTCTCGTTCGACGAGGCGCATGCCTTGCACACCCGCGACGTGGCGCTGGCGCTCTTCGACAAGCTCGCGCGCGTGCATCAGCTGCCGCCCGATGCCCGGCTGATCCTGGAGGTCGCCGCGGTGCTCCACGACGTCGGCCACGTGGTCAGTCGTTCCCGCCACCACAAGCACTCGCTCTACCTCATCCAGAACATGGATCTGCCCGGGCTCTCGGAGCACGAGCGCGATCTGGCGGCGATCGTGGCGCGCTTCCACCGGCGATCGCCCCCGCGCCCGGAGCACCCGCTGCTCGCGAGCCTGCCGCCCGCGGAGGCGCGGCTCGTGCGCAAGCTCGCCACGCTCCTGCGTGTCGCCGACGGCACCGATCGGGGACGGCAGCAGCCGGTCCACAGCCTGGAGGTGACCGCGCGCCCGGGCACGGTGCTGGTGCGCCTGGCGCTGCGCCCTCACCGCGCCCCACCGGCCCTCGCGCTCGACGACGAAGCAGCGCTGTTTCGCGCGGTGTTCGGTCGCAGCCTGACCATGCAGATCGCGCGCCGACCGCGACGCGGGCCCGGCGCGCGCCGGCGCGCGCCGTGACCCCGCCGAGCGTGACGCGTTAGCCCTGGCGGGTGGCGGCGCGCGTGAAGATCCTGCAGGTGCCGCACGGCGCCGAGATCAACGCCGGCAGCGGCAGCGTCCGGATCGACACCTCCGCACACACGGTCCGGCTCACGAGCCACCGCGGCGCGACGCTCTAGCTCGGTGCGCTGCGCTCGGGCCTGCTCACGGCCATGGGCTTCGTGGCGGACGAGCTCGGCCTGCCGCTGCACGGGCACGACCACACACCCGCGGCCACCGCGATCACCGGCGCGCTGCGCGGGTCCGCCGAGGCGCGCGGCCTGCGTGACGCCGCGCTCGAGAGCGCCGTGGCCGAGGTGGCCGCCACGCCCATCGTCTTCGCCGCGCCGTTCCTCGACGCGCGCTTCCTGTGGGCCGACGCGTTTCGCTTCCGCGCCTGCCGCGTCGCCATCGCGTTCGCCGAGGACGATCACATCGACGCCGACACTCCGGCCGCGGCCGCCGCCATCGTCGAGCGCCTCGTGCGCTGGCGCGAGCTATTTGTCGCCGAGGGCGCATCGAAGCGCGCGGTCAACGCCGTTCTCGCCGACGTCGGCGAGCGTCTGCCGACGGGCGCGCTGTGGGGCCTGCGCCACGTGCCGCTCACGCGCGCGCGCACATCGCCGCGGCACCTCGAGGTGCTCGGCTGGCTCGGCGCCTTGCCGAACGCCGCCGGCCTCGCGGAGCTCATCGCGCTGGTCGCCCGCGCCAGCGACGATGAGCTCGACGTCGTCTGCGCGCACGACGGCCCGCTGCGTCCGGTGCACACCGTGCCGCAACGCATCGCGCAGGTGCTCGCCGAGGGCGACGCGGCCAACAGCGCCTCCCTGCTGCAGTTGGCCCGCTCGGGGTGGGAGCGCGTGACGGCCGCGCGGAGCGGGGCCGGCAACTTCCCACGGCCGCCGATTCCGCTGCCCGACGTCGAGGGCATCCGCTGGCTCTCGTCGCACGAGGAGCTGCTGCGCGAGGGCGAGGCCATGCACCACTGCGTGGCGCGGCGCACCGCGACCTGCATGCAAGGCGCGGCATACATCTTTCACGTGCAGAGAGGGCAAAGCCACGCCACCATCCAGATGAGCGCGATCGGCACGGTCGACGAGGCGCAGGGCCCGTTCAATCGCCCCTCCGCCGCGATCGCGTGGGGGTCGGACGTGCTGCGAAGATGGGGCGCGCGCCTGTGGGCCGCCGGCTTGCCACCCGACTCCCTGGCGTGGCCGCACGCGCTCGACGTACCGGCGGGCGCGCGCCCGCTGCGCAGCGTACGCGCCATCCGTGAAGCGTTCGACGCCATCGCGCCCACGCACGCCGACCTGCTGCGCCTGCGCAATTGGATCTACGACGTCACCATCGAGGCTGGTCGCGGCGAGGTCGGCTTGGTGGTGGATCGCGACGACCCGACGCTGCTGGTGGCCTACGACGCGCTCGGGCGCCGGATGGGCGACTCGCGCGACCTTGCGCTGCGCAGCGTCGCCCCGCCGCGCTCTGCCCGCGCGCAGTCGGCCGAGGCGCTGCTCGTGCGCGGGGCACTTCGCGCGGGCCTCGAGCGGCCGCCCGCCGACGCCTGGCGCGCGCCGCCGCCGCCCTTCCCCTACCCCGCCCTGCAGGGCGTGTGCGCGCTCGATGACCACGCCAGTTGGCAGCGCGCCGGCGCCCGCTTCGGCCGCTTCTTGGCACCGGTATTGCCGCGCGTGCTCGCCGGCGAGGTCGTGCTCTTCGAGGTCACGCTGGCCGCGAGCAGCGCGATCCTCGAGGTGAGCCTGCGGCCACGCACGGTAGTGGCGCACCATCACGGCGGCGCCGAGCCCGCGGAGCTTGCGCGCGTGGCGGAGCGCGTGCGCGGGTGGGCGCGCGGCATGTGGGCGGTCCACATCGGCATGCAGCGCTGCACCTGGCTGTCGGACCTGCGCGTGCCACCAGGCGCCGAGGCCCTGCGCACCGTCGAGGAGTGTGCCCTGCTCTACCAGCGCCTCGTCGAGCTCTTCGGCGACCGCGACGGCGCGCTGGCCGCCTTCTTCGAGCGCTGGGTGGGCGCCGCCGTGCGCGGCGACGCCTGGCTGGTGGTGCGCGATCGCGCGGCCGGGCGCGTCTCGGCGCTCGATCGCAAGCGCAACGTCGTGGTGCGCACCGACGAGCTCGCCATGCTCGGCGCTCCCGTGGCCGCGCGCGGCACGGTCCGCTGATCACCGCGCGAGCAACACGACCCCCACGAGCGCCAGGGCCACCCACACGGCGCGGGCGAAGCGCGCGGCGTCGATGCGGCGGTGCACCCATTCGCCCGCGAGCGCGCCCACAACGCCGCCGCAAGCGAGCCACGCCGTCCACGTCGCCGAGGCGCCGTCGAGCCGGCCGTCCCATCCGTAGCCCACGAGCAGCACCGCGTTGAGCGTGAGCCACAGCGCGGCCAGGGTGGCGCGCAGCGCGCGCGGCTCACGGGCACGGTCGCCGAGCGCCCAGACGACGAGCGGGCCACCCGAGCCGAGCGCGCCGTGCACGATGCCGCCGGCGAACAGCGCCACGCTCCGGGCCGCGCCGCCCGTGCGGCGGCCGAGACCGAAGAGCTCGCGCACGGCGAGCGCGACGACGACGGCGCCAAGCGCGCGGCGCAGCACGTCGGCGTCGAGGGACGTGAAGGCGAACAGCCCGATGGGCAGGCCGAGCCCCATGGCCGGCAGCACGCGCCGGAGCAACAAGCGCGCGTCGACGTGCGCGCGGTCGCGGAGCAGGATCGCCGTCGAGAGCGCCATGTTGAGCGGCACGAACACCGGCAGGAGCACGCGCACGTCCACCACGAGGGCGCCGAGCGACACGGCGATCACCGTGGAGCCGAAGCCCAACGCCGCCTCCACGCCGAAGGCGAGCGCGACCACCGGCACCAGCCACGGGCTCACGCTGCGCGCGGCTCCCGCACTGCAGGGCGCTCGGGCGCGGGCGGCGCGAGCGCGTGCTCGTGACGACGACGATTGGCCTCGCGCCAGTCGTCGACCGGGTCCTTCGGGTGCACGGGTCCGGCGAAGGTGAGCTCGAAGGCGGCGTCGAAGTCGGTGACGCCGGCGGTGCGCACGTACAGCGTGAGGCGCGCCAGCGGCAGGAAGAACATGCGGAAGGGGAAGAAGTTCTTCACCACGATGACGTCGGCCTTCCACGGGTCGAGGCCGAGCGTGGAGAAGAACGCCGGGCGCATGGCCAGCGCCACGCCCTCGACCACGCACACGCGCACGGTGCCGATGCCGAGCACCAGCGCGCGATCGACGCCGTGCGCCTGGGTCTTCGAGAGCAGCTCGACGTCCGCCTCGAGGGACCGGGTCCGCGCGGGATCGAGCTTGCCGCCCAGGCGCACGCGGCGCTTGGTGCCGAGCGGCGCGTCCCACAGCTCGCGCACCAGCGCCGGGTCGCGCAAGGGCACGTAGCACAGCATGCCCTGCCCCTCGTCGACGAGGGTGCGCAACAGCTCGGTGTTCTCGCCGGGCGCGCCGGCGCTGACCACGTCGCTCGCATCAGAGAGCACCACGGCGCCGAGCTTGCGGCGCAGCCGCGCACCCTTGGCGCGCGCGACCGCCGCGGTCGCCGACAGGAACGTGGGCGGCAGGCGATGCCGCGTGGCCCACGCGGCCTCGGCAAGCTCGTCGGCCAGGCGCTCGGCCTTGGCCTGATCACCGTCGGTGACGACGACCACCGACCAGCCCGTCTCGGGGTTCTTGTTCCACGGGTGACACGTGAGCAGGCTCGCGGACAAGACCTCGCCCTTGCGCTCGAGCGCGCGCATGCGGCGGAAGATGGCGAGGAGGGGCGGCCAGAAGTCGAGCGTGACGCCGCCGCCGAGCAGCATGGGCAGGCTGCGCCACGCGGTCGTGGGCCGCGCGCGCTTGTGCACCGTGTCGTACAGGATGCGCCCGGCGCGCGCGCCGCAGCGCTTGTGATCTCGGTGCGGGTTGGTGGCGTACGCCACCAACGCGTCCACGCGCTCCACCACGGCGCGCGTGAGGTTGCCGTGCAGGTCGTAGCTCACCACCACGGGCAGCGCGTCGCCCACCGCGGCGCGCACGCGGCGCAGAAGCTCGCCCTCGGGGTCGTCGAGATCGTCGACGCCCATGGCGCCGTGCAGCGACAGGTACAGGCCGTCGAGCGGACCGGCGGCGCGCAGGCGCGCGCACAGCTCGTCGCACAGCTCATCGAAGCACGCGCGCGTCAGCGGCCCCGACGGCGTGGCCCACGCGGACACCAGGGGCACGAGCACCACGTCGGTGCGACGACGCAGCTCCTGCACGAAGCCCGAAAGCTCGGCGTTCTTGAACATGGAGGGGACCTCCATGACGTCGGGCGCGCACATGGCGAGCAGCTCGTCGCCCGCGAAGTGGTGCACGGCGCGGAAGTCGGCCATGGTGGTCTTCACCGGGCTGAGCGCGTTGGTCTCTTGGTTGACGCGCGCGAACGCGAGCCGCAGCTTCTTGTCGCTCACAGGAACCTCCGGGCCTTCTGGCGGACGACGTCGACACGATCGAGCACGCGCTGCACGGTGTCGCCGTGCCGCTCGAGCAGCGCACCCACCACGCCGTCGACGGGGGGCTTCGTGAGATCGGGCGCGCCGCCGCCGGGGGCGTACATGCCCTCGAGCACACCGCGCACCGCGCTCTTCACCATGAAACGCACGGGCACCTTGGCCATCATGCCGTACATGGCGGCGTTGCCCTTGGCCTTTAGCTCGGGGTGCTCGCGCACCATGCGCACCGACGCGGAAAGGTCGGCGAGGTACTCGTCCACCACGGGCGCGTGCTGCGCCATCACCGTCAGGTGCACGCAGGCCGGCCACTGCTGGCGATCCAGGTGCCAGCCGCGCTCCTCCATCTGGTCGGCCACGGCGTACACGTCGACCTCGCTGCGATCGCTGCCCCAGGTGACGATGGTGCAGTGGGGCAGCCCGAGCAGCTTCAACCCCTCGATGCGCGCGATGCCCGCGCGCAGGCGATCGGCGCTCTCGAGCGCGCTCTTGGTGAGCGCGCAGTAGCCATCGACGCCGAGGGCTTGCAGCCCGGCCCACGCCGCCGCGATGGGGCCGCCGGGGCGCGTGCCCGGCATGCTCGGCGAGGCGTAGATGCCGCCGGGCCAGTCGGTGGCGACGAAGAATTGGTGCTTCAGGTAGTCCATGCTCCGGTACAGGATCACGGAGGCGCCCTTGGCCGCGTAGCCGTACTTGTGCAGGTCTGCCGAGATGCTGGTGACACCGGGGACGCGGAAGTCCCAGCGCGGCACGGCGCGACCCAAGCGCTCCACGAACGGCAGCATGAAGCCGCCCACGCACGCGTCGACGTGCACGGGAATGTCCTTCGCGCGCCCGAGCGCGGCGATGTCCTCGATGGGGTCGACGACGCCGTGCGGGTACTGCGGCGCGCTCCCCACCAGGAGCACGGTGTTCCTCGTGATGAGCTTGCGCATCGCGCGCACGTCGACGCGGAAGTCACCGTCGAGCTTGGCGCGGCGCACCTTCACGCCGAAGTAGTGCGCGGCCTTGTCGAAGCCCACGTGCGCGCTGTCGGGCATCACCAGCTCGGGGCGACGGATCCAGGGCTTGTGCTTGCGGGCGCGATCGCGCGCGGCCTTCACCACCATGAGCAGGCTCTCGGTGCCCCCCGAGGTCATGGTGCCCACCGCGTCGGGCCCGCCGTGCAGCAGGTTGGCCGCCATGCGCACCACCTCGGCCTCCATGCGCTTGAGGCTCTGGAAGGCCATGGGGTTCAGGCCGTTCTCGCAGAAGTACTGCGCGTGCGCCTGGCGCAAGAGGTCGAGGTGCGCCTCGCCGGCGTCGTACACGAGCGAGAACACGCGGCCGCGGCGCCAGTCGGCGTCGGCGCCCGCGAGCGCGCGCAGCGCGCCGAGCAGCTCCTCGCGGGGTCGCGCGCGATCGGGCAGGTGGGTGACGGGTGAGGGATCCGCGGGCTTGAGCATGTCCACGGAATAGAACAGTTGTTTGATTCGCGCAACCCTGATCTGCTGCGCCCGCTACAGGATGTCGCGGAACGCGATCTGCTCGTCGACCAGCAAGTAGGGGAGGTCGCCGCGCACCGGGTAGGCCACCTCGTTGTCTTTCCGGATGAGCGCGGCGTCGAGCGCGTCGCTCAGGCGCTTGCCGCCGCGGGTGACGGCGCGCCCCTTGGCGATGGCGGCGTTCAGCTGCTCGAGCACCTCGGGCGGCGCCAGCGTGAGGTCTTGCTTGGTCTCGGGGCAGACCAGGATCTCGAGGAGGAAGGGGTCGAGGGCCATGAGGCGCGGGTTAGCGCGGCGCGGCGGGGACGGGAACTGCCGGCGGCGACCCGCCCGGCCGCCCGGGCGCGCCGTCGACGCCCAAGCGTGCTCCTTGGCCGGCGACGTAGAGCGCCACCACGCCGGCGATCACCGCGCCGGCCACCACGAAGATCACGATCTTCACCGTGAGCTTTAGGAGCTTCCATAGGACGAGCGCCAGCACCAGCGCGCCCACGACGCCGACCACCGCCGTCGTCTCCGTCGAGACCAGGCCGAGCTCGCTCATGGCACACCACCTCCCGACCGGCCGTGACGCGGACCGCGCCGCACGCGCGCGCAGCGTCGCGCCCGAGCCTACCAAGCGCGGCGCCCGACGGGTCGCCGCGCCCGCGTGAGACGTTCCGCACCAACGATCGGTCGATCGCGGGGGCCTCGCGAGCGTGTCGCGCGCCGGCAGGGTTCGTGGCACAGTGCCGCCGCGCGCTGCCGGTGGGGACCGCGACGGCGCGCCCTCTCGCCTCGTCCTCAGGAGCAACCATGAAGAGAACCGACAACGTGCTGTGCGCGGTCGCCGCCGTCGCGCTCAGCATCCCGCTCGCCGCTACCCGGTGCGACAACGTGGCCGCCTGCCAGGACGACGACGATTGCCTCGCGTCGGAGCGGTGCGATCCGGTTACCGCGCGCTGTGGAGCGGCAGAAGGCGAGGGCGAGGGCGAGGGCGAGGGCGAGGGCGAGGGCGAGGGCGAGGGC
>CAZONM010000035.1:0-23558 GCA_964580865.1 uncultured Myxococcales bacterium
AGCGCCAGCGCCCGCGCCGCAGGCCTCCGGCGCCGGGCGCGTCGAGCGCGTGGTCATCAAGCGACCGCAGGCCGTGCCGCCCGGCGCGCGCGCCGCCACGCCGACCCCCGCACCCGCGCCGGCATCTCCGTCGCCGAAGGTCATGCTGGCACCCGAGCTCGACCTCGACGAGCTGCGCGCGCTCAGCGCCGACACCTTCGACGGCGCTGTCTTGAGCGGCGAGGGCTTCGACGGCGACACCGCGCGCTTGCCGACGGCGGGCGAGCCCGAGCCGCCTGCGTCCCCCGCCAAACCGCCGGGCAAGGTGCCGCGATGAGCGCGCGCATCGATTCGTTCCTGGCCATCGCCGTCGAGCAAGGCGCCTCCGACCTGCACCTGCGCGCCGGCAACGTGCCCGTGGTGCGCCACGAGGGCGAGCTGGTGGAGATCCCGTTCCGCACGCTGTCCGACATCGAGGCGGGCAGCCTCATCGATGAGATGCTCACCGATGAGCAACGCGACGCGTTCCGGCGCCAGCGCGATCTCGATCTGCTCTACGAGGTGTCCGGCCTCGGGCGCTTCCGCGTGAATTGCTTTCAGCTCGAGGGCGGCCCCGGCGCGGTCTTCCGCATCATCCCGAAGAAGGTGCCGACCCTCGACGACCTCGGCCTGCCCGCGGCGGTGGGGCGGCTGGCGCGCCTGCAGAACGGCCTGGTGCTGGTCACCGGCCCCACCGGCAGCGGCAAGTCGACGACGCTGGCCGCCATCGTCAACGAGATCAACCGCTCGCTGCCGCGCCATATCCTCACCATCGAGGACCCCATCGAGTACACGCACGTGCCCGTGCGCGCCGCCATCACGCAGCGGCAGGTGGGGCGGCACGTGGGCTCGTTCGCAGGTGCGCTGCGCTCGGCGCTGCGCGAGTCTCCCGACGTCGTGGTGGTGGGCGAGATGCGCGACGCCGAGACCATCCAGCTCGCCCTCACCGCCGCCGAGACCGGCATCCTGGTGCTCGGCACGCTGCACACGTCGTCGGCCGCCAAGAGCGTGTCGCGCATCGTCGACGGCATGCCCGAGTCGAACCAGGACGAGGTGCGCGCGCTCCTGGCCATGCTCTTGCGCGGCGTGGTGGCACAAGAGCTGTTGCGCAAGGCCGGCAGCGACGGCCGCGTCGCCGTTATCGAGCTCTTGCTGCAAACGCACGCGGTCTCGACCATGATCCGCGACAACAAGGCCCACCTGCTCGAGGGCTTCCTCGAGTCGCAGCGCCCCGCGGAGTCGGGCATGCAGAGCCGCGACACCGCGCTGCTGCGCATGGTGCGCGACGGCGCGGTGTTGCCCGATGACGCGCTGTCGATCGCGCGCCGCCCCGAGCAGCTCAAGCTCGCGCTCGACGCGCTGGCGCGCGACGAGGAAGAGGCGTGAGCGACCCGCTGACGACGGCCCGCGAGCTGCTCACCCGCGGCGACGTCGCCGGCGCCGAGCGCGTGCTGTGCGCGTCGATCATCGATGGCGACACCCACGCCGAGCGCTCGGCGCGCGCGCTGGTGGCCATCTGCCTGCGCGCCGGGGAGGTCGGCTACCGCGCGCACCAGGCGTTCGAGGCGCTGGTGGCGCGCGGATCTTCGCAGCCGGCGGCGCACGACCTGCTGATCGAGATCGCCGAGCTCTACCGCCACCTCCGCATCGACGACGGTGCGCGTGAGATCTACGACGCCGTGCTGCGCGCCAGCCCCTCGAACCTGGCGGCGCAGCGCGCGCGCGACGAGCTCGCGCACCGCGGCGGCGGTGCCGCGCCCCCCGCGCTGCCGGACCTCGACGGGTTCGGTACGCCGCCGGCCGCGGTCGTCACCGAGCCGCTGCCACGCCCGCAGAGCCTCGCCGAGATCGAGGTCGTGTTGCCGGCCGAGCCCGCGGCCGCGCCGCCGGTGGTCGAGGTGCCTGCGATCGACGCCGCGGCCAAGAAGAAGTCGCCGTCAGGGTCGGGCGGCAGCGCGAGTACCGGCGCCAGCGCGGACGTGCTGCGCACCTTTCCGCCGGGCCACCGCGTGGCCGGCCGCTACGAGGTGCTGGAGCGCGTGGGCCGCGGCGGCTCGGCCACTGTGCTGAAGGTCCTCGACCACGAGCTCGAGGAGCAGTGCGCGCTCAAGATCTTCCACCTGACGGGCTCGGAGGCGGACCTGCAGCGCTTCAAGCGCGAGGTCAGCCTGTCGCGCAAGATCGTCCACGAGAACGTCATCAAGCTCTACGACATCGGCAGCGAAGCGGGGCACTACTTCCTCACCATGGAGCTGCTCGAAGGCGAGGACCTGGGCTCGCTCATCAAGCGCGCCATGCCCGAGCCGACCCGCGCGCTCACGCTGTTGATGGAGGCGTGCGCAGGCCTGCACGCAGCACACGCGCGCGGCGTCGTGCACCGCGACGTCAAGCCCGCCAACCTGTTCGTGCAGTCGCGGGGCCCGCTCAAGGTGATGGACTTCGGCATCGCCAAGCCCGCCGACGCGACCGCCCTCACCACCACCGGCATCTTCCTCGGCACGCCGCAGTTCGTGTCGCCCGAACAGGTGCGCGGCAAGGATGTCAGCGCGGCCACCGACCTCTACTCACTGGGCGTGGTCATGTACCTGCTGTTCACCGGCACCCTGCCCTTTGCCGACAAGGACATCTACGCGCTGTTGATGAAGCACGCCAATGACACGCCGCGGGCGCCGACGGCGCACAACCCCACGATCCCACCCCTGCTCGAGGGGTTGATCGTCGCGTGCCTCGAGAAGGACCCGCGCCGACGCCCGGAGTCGGCCGAGGAGGTGAAGGAGACGCTGCGCGAGGTGCAGCGGCGCCTCGGGTAGCGGGCGCGCGCACCGGACGCGCCCGGGTTGCTACACTCGCCGCGATGCCCCTCCTCGGCCTGTACAAGGCGCTCGTCCGACAGCGCTATGAGACCGGCACACGCGCCGACGAGATCCACCGTGTGCGCTGCGCCGATGGCGTGCGCGTCGCCATCAAGCGCTTCCTGCCCCAACGAGGCAGCGAGCCGCGGCGGCTGCCGGTGCTGTGCGTGCCGGGGCTCGGCGCCGACTCCACCAACTTCGACGCGCCCGAACCGTACGGGCTGGCGCCGTGGCTCGCGGCCCAGGGCTTCGATACCTGGGTCATCGACCTGCGCGGCACCGGCATGTCGAAGCTGCCGTATCGCAAGTGGGTGGGCGTCACCTTC
The DNA here is from genome assembly GCA_964580865.1 of uncultured Myxococcales bacterium. Classification (GTDB taxonomy): domain Bacteria; phylum Myxococcota; class UBA727; order UBA727; family VGSZ01; genus JACOUT01. Next base: position 3,197 of record CAZONM010000035.1, read on the forward strand.
GACGACTTCGTGGGCCTCGATCTGACCGCTGCCGTCGAGCACCTGTGCGCCAAGAGCGGCGCGCCGGGCGTGCTCATGGTCGGTCACTCGATGGGCGGGCTCGCGCTCTACGCGATGCTGGCACGCCAACACGGCACACGGCTGCGCGCCGGCGTCACGCTCGGCTCGCCGCTCGGCTTCCCCCAAGGCTGGGACGCGATGCCGCTGCTGCGCCCGCTCAAGGGCCTGGGCGACATCGCGCCCGGCCTCCACCTCGAGCCGCTGTCGCAGCTGGTGGCCCCACTCGCGCTGCGCTTCAACAGCGCCGCACTCCGGCGCTTCCTGGTGCTCGACAACGTCGACACCCGCATGGCGCGCCGCCTGATGTATCGCGCGGTGCAGAGCATCCCGCGCGGGCTCATGCTGCAGTTCCGCGAGTGGATCGATCGCGACGTGTTTCGCTCGGCGGACGGCGCCCTCGACTACCGCGCCGGCCTGGCCGGCTGCGCGCTGCCGATCTTGGTCGTGGGCGCGCCCAACGACGGCCTGGCGCGGCTCGACGCGGTGCGCCGCGCGCTGCCGTTGCTGCCACATGCGCGCTTCCTGCTGGCCGGGCGCGACGAGGGCTTCTCCACCGACTATGGCCACATCGACCTGCTGTTCGGTCGACGTGCGCACCAGGAGGTGTTCCCGCGCATCGCGGCCTGGCTCGGCGAGCACGACGCCCTAGCCTCCTCCGCTCGGCGCCTGCGCGTGGTAGGCGGGTAGCATGGCCTCCGTGCGCACATCCGAAGGCGCCGCCGCCCGCGACCCCAAGCAGGTCGTGGTCATCAGCGGCATGGCGGGCGCCGGCAAGACTACGGCGGCGCGCGCGCTCGAGGACCTTGGGTTCTTCGTCGTCGACAACCTGCCACCCACGCTCATCGAGACGCTGATCTCGCTGTCGGACTCGTCGGGCGGCGGGCTGTCGCGCCTCGCCTTCGTCATCGACGCGCGCGAGCCGCAGTTCTTGAAGGACTTCGGGCCCACGTGGGACCGGCTGCGTGCCCTCGGGCACCAGCTGATGCTCGTGTTCCTCGACGCCGCCGACGACTCGCTGGTGCGCCGCTTCCAGGAGACGCGGCGGCGCCACCCGCTCGACGGGCGCACCGACGGCGGCGAGTCGACGCTGCCGGCGCCCGCGTCGGAGGTGGGGCTGCGCAGCGCCATCGCGCGCGAGCGACTGCTCTTGGCCGATGTCGCCATGCGCGCCGACGTCATCATCGACACCAAGGACCTGTCGGTGCACGAGCTCAAGCGCACCATCGCGGAGCGCTTTGGCCTCGAGACCCAGCGGCGGCTCTCGGTCACGATCTTGTCGTTCGGCTTCAAGCATGGCGTGCCCGCCGAGCTCGACCTGTGCTTCGACGTGCGCTTCCTGCCGAACCCGTTCTTCGTCGAGGGGCTGCGCCCGCTCGCCGGCACCGACGCTGCCGTGCGCGACTTCGTGCTCGCACAGGCCGACGCGCAGGGCTTCCTCACGCGCGTGGATGAGCTCCTGACGTTCCTGCTGCCGCGCTTCGTCAACGAGGGCAAGAGCTACGTCACGGTCGCCATCGGCTGCACCGGCGGGCGCCACCGGTCACCGGCCGTGGCCGACGCGCTGGGCGCGCGGCTGCAGGCGCGCGGCGTGCCCGCCCGGGTGGTCCACCGCGACATCGGCGGCTCCGGGTAGGCGGTTCCGGGTAGACTGAGGCGCACGCTCGACGGGCGCGCGCCGGGTGGTAAGGGATCATGGCAGAGCTTTCTTCGCAGGTGACCATCATCAACGAGCTGGGGCTGCATGCCCGCGCCGCCTCGAAGCTCGTGCAGCTCGCGTCGAAGTTCTCGGTCGAGCTCAAGATCGGTACCGAGGAGATGATGGTGAACGCCAAGAGCATCATGGGCGTGCTCATGCTCGCCGCCTGCCGCGGCACCGAGCTCACCATGACCGCCGTGGGCGACGAGCAGTCGGCGCGCGCCGCGCTCGACGCGCTCACCAAGCTGATCGTCGAGCGCTTCGGGGAGGACCGCTGAGCAAGGGGATCGTGCTCGAGGGCATCGGCGCCTCGCCCGGCGTGGCCTTCGGCCACGTCCACCTCATCGATCGGCGTCGCGCCACGTACCCCAAGTTCCATGTGCCCGAGCAGCAGGCGGCGCTCGAGGTGCAGCGGCTGCTCGCCGCCGTCACCGAGGCGCGCCTCGCGCTGATCGCGCTCAAGGAGCGCGCCCCCGACCACTCGGCCATCCTCGACGCACACCTGTTGATGATGGAAGACCCCATGCTGCTCGACGGGGCGCGGCGCTACATCACCGACGAGAAGCGCTGCGCGGAGTGGGCGCTGCGCTCGGCCGTGCAAGACATCCGCGGCCGCTTCGACGCCCTCGGCGACGCGTACTTCCGCGAGCGCAGGAGCGACGTCGACTTCGTGGGCGACCGCATCTTGTCGGCCATGACCAACACCGACTCGGGGCGCATCGAGGCGGCGCCCAAGGACGCGGTGGTGGTGGCGCACGACCTCTCGCCGGCCGACACCATCGCGCTCTCCAAGCGCAAGGTGCGCGCCCTCGTCACCGAGGTGGGTGGCGCCACCAGCCACACGGCCATCCTCGCGCGCGCGCTCGACATCCCGGCGGTCCTCGGGTGCGCGCGCGTCACCGAGCGCGCCGGCGCCGGCGACCTGGTGATCGTCGACGGCAGCGCCGGCGAGGTCGTGCTGCAGCCCGACGACGCGCTGATCGCGCGCTACCACGGCGTGGCCGACGAGCGCGCGCAGGTGTTCGCGGCGCTGCAGCGCGAGGTTGGGCAGCCGTGCGTCACGCCCGACGGGCGGCGCGTCGCGCTCTTGGCCAATGTCGAGATCCCCGAGGAGATCCCCGCGGCGCTCGCCGGCGGTGCCGAGGGCGTGGGCCTGTACCGCTCGGAGTTCCTCTACGTGAACCGCGCGGAGCTGCCCGACGAGGCCGCGCACGCCGAGGTGTGCGGTGCCATCCTCGACGCGCTCGGCGACAAGCCGGCCACGCTGCGCACCTTCGACATCGGCTCGGACAAGATGGCCAAGGCCGTCAAGCTGCCGCGCGAGCACAACCCCGCGCTCGGCTTGCGCGCCTGCCGCTTGGGCCTGGCGCGCCCACCCATGCTGCGCGCGCAGCTGCGTGGCATGGTGCGCGCCATCTCGGCGCGCAAGCGCGGCTCGATCCTCTTGCCCATGATCGGCAGCGTCGAAGAGCTGGTGGCGGTGCGCGAGCTGCTCGACGCCGAGGTTCGCCAGCTCGCCAGCGAGGGCGTCGACGTGTGGCCCGAGCTCAAGGTCGGCGTGATGATCGAGCTGCCGGCCGCGGTGTGGATCGCTGACGAGCTTGCGCGCCATTGTGACTTCTTCTCCGTCGGCACCAACGATCTGATCCAGTACGCGCTCGGCATCGACCGCGGAAACGAACAGGTGGCGCACCTGTACCAGCCGCTGCACCCCGGCGTGCTGCGCGCGCTCGAGCACACGGTGAGCGCGGCCAAGCGCCACGGCATCACCGTCAGCCTGTGCGGTGAGTGTGCCGCCGACCCGGCCATGGCGCCGCTGCTGCTCGGCCTCGGCTTCGACGCGCTGTCGATGCCCGGACTGGCCATCCCGCGGGTGCGCTACGTGCTCTCGCGCTTCCGCTTCGACGACGCCAAGGCGCTGGTGGCCGAGTGCCTGACACAAGAGCGCGCGCGCGACGTCGAGGTGCTGGTCACCGACGCCGTGCAGCGTACCATCCCGCAGGCCTTGGCCGTCTTGCGCGACGCCGCGCACGGGTGAGCGCGAGCGCGCCGCGCGCTACGCGCGCCCGATGGGCCGCTGCACCTTGCCCACCGGTGCCACCGCGGCGTCGCTCTCTCTCGCGCGCGCCTGGCGAATCGCGCCCACGATGTCATCGAGCGTGGGCACCGCGCCGTCGCCGTCGACGCGCTTGACCAGCGCTGCCAGGTTCGCCTGCGCCTTCGACCACACGGCGTCGAACGGCGTGGCCTTGTCGACCACCAGGTGCACGAGCTCTTGCGCCTTCTGACCCGGGCCGTAGGTGCCCGGCTTGAAGAAGGTCACGTCCCACGAGAACGTGGTGGCGCGGTTGTCTTGCGCGGCGTCCTTGGTGATGCGCGCGAGCGCCGTGAAGCACTGCTCGGACACGGGGGGCACGCGGTAGTAGCCGGCCTCGGCCTCGCTGCCGTCGTCGAGCGAGGCGTGGCCGCGCTCGTCGTGCATGCGCTCATCGCCGCTCGATGCGTTGCCGCGGTCGCGCTCGCTGGCGTCCGCCTCCGCGCCCACCCCGCTGCCGCCGCTGGAGGCACCGTCGGCGTCAGCCCCGCCCTGTTCCTGTTCGCCGCCATGGCCACGGCGCTTCTTGCCGTCGTCGCCGGCGCCCTCGAGCGCGTCTTCCTCGGCCTCTTCGTCGAGGATGCCGAGCTCCGTCGGGTCGGCGCCGGCGAGCGCGTCCTTGCGGCGCTTCTCGTCGGTCTTGGTGGTCTCGGCCCGCAGCCCCCGCGCCACCTTGACGCCCTGCGCGTTGCCGCGGTCGAGCTGCTGGGCCCCGGGCGTGGGCACGTCCTTGTCGCTCGTGACCGTGGAGCCCTTCTTGTTGACGCCCTCGCCCTTCTTCGATTCGGCGAGCTTCTGCTGCGTCTCGACGTTGCGCGCCTCGGCGCCTGCGGCCGCGCCCTTGATGTCGGTGGCGCTCGTGCCCTCGTTGGGACCGCCGGTGCCGAGCTGGTTGATGAGCGCGTCGAGGAAGTTGGTGTCGGGCGTGCCCTGGTTGACCAGGTCGGCGCGCTTCTGCTCGCCCTGCTTGAGCAGGCTCGGCGCGTTCTTCTCGAAGCCGTCCTTCACTGACTTCTGCTGCTGCGCGGCCGCAGGCTCGGCCTGATGCAAGACGCCCGCCGTCTGCAGCGCGGCCGCGGTGGCGACGTCGAGCTTGCCGCTCTGGGGCAGGCCCTGCTTGGCCTGGAACTGCTTGAGCATCGCCGTCAGCGACGGCGCCAGCCCCTGGCCGGGCGGCGCGTTGAAGCCGGCCTTGGCCAGGCGCCCGAGGAGTCCGGCGGCGGCGTCGTGTGGCTTGGTGCCGCCCTTGAGCAGCCCGGCGTCGTTGAGGCCCTGCTCGAGAGGCTTCGGGAGCGCGCTCGCGTGCGCGCCCGACGCACCGCCCGGCCTGCCTGCGCCGACGTCGCGGATGACCATACGGGGACTATATCGGGTGCGGACGGGGCGGGGTCGCGTGGATTTGACACGCCAGCCGCGCACGGGTTTCGGGTCGGGCAGACGGCCGGCGGACGGCAAGGGTCCCACACGGACGCGCCGCTCGATTGCCTGCCTACGAAACCACCGACGTGCCGGCCGCCGCTTCGCTGGTTGCGGCGGTACCCGCCGGCTCGCCGGCACCATCGCCGCCGGCGCGACCCGTGTACCGCATGATGCGCGCGGGTACTCCCACTGCCGTGCAACCCTCAGGCACGTCGGCCACGACGAGCGAGCTGGCCGCGATGCGCGCTCGGTCGCCGATCTTCACCGGCCCGAGGATCTTCGCGCCGGCGCCGATGAACACGTCATTGCCGATCACGGGCGCGCCGGGGCGGTCGGGTGTCGTGCCGATGACGACGTGCTGCATGATGCCGACGCGGTCGCCGACGATCGCGTCGGGCGCGATGCGGATGCCCTCGGCGTGGATGAGGTGCAGGCCCTCGCCGATGTGGGTCTCGCGATTGAGCGTCGAGCCAAGCATGAACTCGCCGCCCGTCAGCAGCGCACCATAGACGGCGGACAGCAGCTTCCTGGCGGGAAACGCTGCGCGAGCACCGGCGCGGCCGAGGCGATAGTTGAAGATGAGCCAGAACGCCGGGTTGCGCGGCGAGCTCCCGTGGCGTTCGTAGTCCTCGCGCAACTCTCTCAGCATGCAGGCCCCTGCGCAACCCTACCCCTAGTTCGCTGCGTCCCGCCGTACGCACACCAGCATGACGTGCCGGTGATGTGCGACGTCGTCACCGCGCACGCCGCTGGGTCGAGGTCGCGGACGGCCGCGCACGGCTGGCTCGCCGCCGCGAACGCCACTCCGTGCCAGGAACCTTCAGCTCGTCGTGGAGGATGGAAGCGATCGGGAGAGCCCGACTCGCCACGTGGGTTCCTACTCCCGGTGATTGACGAACTGAATCAACACGCGCCGCACGTCGCGCGGGTCTGCCGATGGCCACAGCCAGCGCGGCAGGCGCGAGAGCGCGATGCGCTTCCGGCGCGGGATCGCCTCCCACGCCGCGCGCGCCTCGGCGAGCGCCTCCTCCTCGGTGGCCACCCACGCCACCGGCTGCACCAGGCTCACCTGGGGAGCGCTGTTCGCCATGCGCGCGTTGGCGTCGAGCGTGCGGCTCGGCGTCACGCTGCCGTCACCGTCGGCGTCGAGCCACACGGGGTTGGTCAGCGCGTACGGTGTGGTGACGAAGGTGAGCGCGGGCTCGAGCGCGTCAGCGTCGCTGCCGAGGCCGAACGACGAGCCGAGCGAGCCGATGACGTCCGTGAACTGCAGCGGCGGCACCTCGTTCGGGAAGATCGAGGGGAACATGCTGTCCGTGCCCGTGACCTCCACCAAGAGCACGCCATCGGCAGCGGCGTCGATCGCCACCTCCACGTCGTGCGCGCCGGCGCCAGGCAGGGCCTCGGTGTGCACGCGCTCGCGCCCCAGGTACACGTTGACGGTGTCGGGCACCACCCACGGCGCGGCGTCGACGTGGACACGCACGGTGAAGTGCCCATCGGCGTCGCTGGCGGTCTCGCCCATGCCCTTGGGTCCGTCGTCGCCCTCCACTTGCACGCGCACGAAGGGCCCGTTGGTCATGAGCACGTCGCCGGCCTGGAACGCGGCCACGATGTCGTCGGGCCGCACCTGCGCGGGCTCGTCGCTCGGCGCGCGCACGTAGGTGCGCGGGCAGCCGGGCTCGTCCTTCTCGGGCTCGTGGCTGTCGGAGTTGGCGGTGCCCACCACGCGCCGACCGCTCTCGAGCATCATGATCCAGTCCTCGATGACGCCCGGGAACGCCACGTCGCCGGTGCGCGCGCCGCCGCAGTTGCCCTCCTCGAGCTGGTAGCTGAAGGTGTCGGCGTCGCACGGGCACTCGTCGACGTCGGTGCCGTCGGGGAGCGGGCGGCACTTGCGCTTGGCCATGTCGCGCAGCACGTCCCCCACCGCGACCTCGCAGCAGCTCACGGGGTCGACCACGAACGTCGTGCCCGCCACCGTGACGCGCGGCGCGCTCTCGGGCACGCGGTAGCTGTGGAGGAACTCGAAGCGCTTGCCGTTGAACACCTCGAGCGCGTCGAAGTCGAAGTTGAACGCCTGCTTGTCGAACTCGGGGTGGATGGTGGGGTCGGGGGCCAAGAGCCCGCTCTGCCCCTGCACCGCCAGGTCGTCGGCCGACACGCCGTACTGGTCGAAGTAACCGAGGATACTGTCGCGCGGGTGGTTCACCTGCAGCACGATGGGCTTGGTGGCGCCGCTCGCGTCCTTGATCCCGAGCGCGCGCAGCTGGTCGAAGATCTCCGTGGGCGTCTTCATGGCCCACTCGAAGCTGCCGTAGGTGCGCGAGGCGATGTTGCCGTCGGTGAGCGCCCCCTGCTCGCGGCGCAGCGGGAAGCCGTTGAAGTGGCCGCGATCGATGGTGGTGAGCTCGAGCCCGACCGCGCTGTTGATGAACCTCTCGATGCCGAGCTGCTGGAGCACCGGCTGGTAGTCGACGATGAAGTTGTGATCCGTCGACACGGCGTACTCCATGCCCTCGCCGGCGTAGCTGGCGATGCGGTCGGTCACGAGCGCCGCCGAGTCGAGGCTGTACTGCGAGTGCAGGTGGAAGTCGGCCCCCACGTAGCCCGTGGTGTCGACGACGCGGTGGATCTCCAGGGTGAGCGCGGTGACCACGCCCGGGCGCAGCTCCACCTGTTGCTCGGCGCGGTCGTACTCGGTGCCGCGCCCGGCCACCACCGTGTAGGTGCCGGGGCGCGCCTGCAATCGCGCGACGCCGTCGGTGGAGTAGGCGAAGGCCTCGAGGAAGCGCAGCGTGCTCGCGTCGGCGGCGTCGTCTTGCACGAAGTCGGTGAAGCGCCACGGCTCGCCGATGGACAGGTCGAAGAGGTGGTCCTTCGGGTCGACCCCGGCGTTCGCCGCGTCGGCCGTGCCCACCAGCGACACCTTCGACGGCACGCGCCCCACGCCGGGCTCCACCACCGTGACGACGAGCTCGGCGGGCGCGTCGACCATCAGCTCGGTGTAGGCCGTCTGCCCCTCGGTGATGGTGATGCCCACGGGCGCGGTCGCGCGCGCTCCCGGCCGCACCACCACCAGCTGGTAGTCGCCGGGGCGGAGCGTGGCGTCGAAGCGGCCGTCCTTGTTGGTGAGCGCCTGCGTCACCTTGGCGCCCGCGCTGTCTTGCACGATGACCGACGCGCCGGCCACGAAGCGCGGCTGCTGCAGCTCCTTCACGCGCCCCTGCAGCACGCCGGTGGCCGCGCCGCCGAAGCGCTCGTGCAGCACCTGGTACACCACGTCGGAGACGCTGGCCACGTCGCCGTCGCCCACGATGAACAGGCGGCGGAAGCTGACCTCGTCGGCGCCGCCGGGGGCGTGATCGTTGCGCGCGATCACGTTCGGCGGCAGCACCTGGAACACGCCGGTGAAGGCGGCGGCGATGAACGGCACGTGCAGCGAGTGGTCGGTGGCGTCGGGGAACGCCTGCGGGTTCGCCGCCGCGAAATTGCGCACGCCCTTGGCGGCCTCGGCCTCGTCGGGCGGCAGCGTGAGCACCCCGTAGCTCACGTCCTTCGACGTCGACGCGATGAACTCGGCCACCACGCCCGGGAAGGCGGGCAGCGCGATGGTGCCCGCGTGGTAGATGTCCTCGAGGCGGTAGCGCAGGTCGAAGCCGGCCTCGTGCGGCAGGAACACCTTGTTGCCGGCGCCGAACAGCACCACGTCGCCGAACGGCGTGGGCACCTCGGCGTCGAGCAGGCTCTTGGGGAACTCCAGCTCGTCGCCGCTGATGTTCTGTACGCGCGTGACCAGCTCCAGGTACGGCACCCCCGGGCGCAGGATGTAGCGCGACTCGAACTGCAGCACGGGGATGGTGCGGTCGTCGCCCAAGAGCACCTCGTTGACGCTCTGGGTGAGCGCGAGGAAGTCGCCGCCCAGGCCGCGGATGACGATCTCGGCCTCTAGCCCGGGCCCGCCGGCCTTCACCACCTCGATGGCCGGCAGGCGATCGCGCGGGTCGGCGCCGGGGGCGCCATACTCCTGGTTGTCGACCTCGATGGGCTCGAGGGCCTCCAAGAAGAACGCGGGGAACATCTCACCGAAGTTGTCCTTGCCGCGGCCGCCCTCGGAGTCGCCGCGCCCGGCCTCGGGGCGCACCAGGTCCGCGTCGAGCAGGGCGCCGCCAAAGACGCCAAAGCCGCGCGAGAAGCCCGCGTCTTGCACCAGGAAGCGCGCGCGATCGTTCTCGAGCAGGTAGTCGCCCACCTCGCCGAGCGCGCGCGGGCCGCCGATGAGCTCGGCGCGGCTCGCCACCTTGAAGGCGCGAGCCTGCGGCTGCGTGGGACATGCAGCACCGTAGGCGAGCGCGAGGCACACGGTTGCCACACGCCAAGCGGGGGCGATGCAGAGACGCGGTGAGCGGGTGACGACGGTGCGCATGGAATGGTGATGCCACCGCGCGCGCGGCGCGGCAATCGCTACCCGGTCGCGCGGGCATTGCATCGCCGCGACCGTTCACTTAGCCGTGAGCTCGGGAACGTCATGGCGCACCAAGGGCCAGGCCGACTGTTCGAGCACCGGATGATCGCTCCCCTGAGCGACAACGACGAGAACAGCCACATCTCCAACATCGCCTACGTGCGCTGGATCCAAGAGGCCGCCTTCGCGCACGCAGAGGCGAGCGGTTGGGGCGCGGCGCGCTACCAGACGCTCGGCTGCTCGTTCGTCATTCGGCGCCACGAGATCGACTACAAGCGCTCGTCCAAGGGCGGCGACGCCATCAAGATCCTCACGTGGGTGGACGAGTTCCGCCCGGCGTCGGCCACGCGCATCACGCGCATCCTGCGCGCTGACGACGACGCCGAGCTGGTGCGCGCCAGCACCGAGTGGGTGTGGGTGATCCTCGCGAGCCTGCGCCCCACGCGCATCCCCGACGACGTGTTGTCGGCGTTTCGGTAGCTCGCCCGCCGCGCGCTACTTGACGCCGATGACGTACGACAGCCACGCCTGATCGGGCCGCCCGCGCGTGGCGCGGCGGTACTTGCCCGACGGCTCGCCGTCCTTGTCCTCGGTCTCCCAATAGACGTGGCTCTGGGAGAAGCCCGCCTCCGCGAGCAGCTCGCGGATCTCGGGCATGGTCCACAGGCGCCAGTCGTAGGTGAAGGCCTTCTCGAGCGCGCTGCCGTCGGGGAAGCGGAAGTGGATGTGGAAGAGCACGTCGTGGGTGATGGGATCGAAGCGCTCCTCCTCCCACACGTAGCGGAACGGGGGCAGCAGCTTGTCTTCGGCCGTGGGGCGCGCCACCTGGCGCGACTCCGAGATCTGCTGGTCGTGCATGGCGCCGCCGCCCATCATGTCGAGGATGAAGATGCCCTCGTCGGCCAAGCAGCGGTGCACCTCGCGGAAGTACTCGAGCACGCCGGCGCGCGTCTTGAAGATGAAGAACGAGTAGTTCTGCGCCGCGATGATGTCGGCCGGCACGTCGCACGTGCGCACGTCTTGCTGCAAGAGCTTCACGCGCAGCTGCTCGGTGGCCGAGAGCTTGGGCAGGTAGGTGCGTCGGCAGTAGCCGAGGGGCTCGGGGTCGAGGTCGACGCCCACGGCGCTGTACTCGCGGCCGAGCTTGACCCACTCGCAGCACACGGCGGCGGCGGCGCAGAAGTCCTCGCGCAGGCGCGTGGGCCGGCGCCCGAATTGATCCTTGTAGAAGCGCAGGAACTCCTGGACCTCGTGCTCGGGGTCTTGCACCGCCAGGCGGTAGAGCGCGTACTTGTCGGCGAGGTCGGCCATCTTCGGCCGGGCGCGAGGCTTCTTGGTGGTCCTGCTCATGGCTACGGGCCGATCTGCAGCCCGCGAGTGCCATCGTCAAGCTCGTCCCCCTGATCGGGCGCTTGCCTTGGCGCCCGGCTCGTGTGCGAAGCTGCCGGCGAGGTGCACACCGTGAGCGAGGTCATCGCCGTCATCGGAGCAGGGCCGGGCATCGGGCTGGCGGTCGCGCGGCGCTTCGGGCGCGAGGGCATGAAGGTCGCGCTGCTGTCCCGCCGCGGCGACGAGATGGAGCGCGCGGCCGCGCAGCTCTCCGAGGCCGGCGTCCCCGCCCGCGGCTACGCCTGCGACGCCGAGCGCGCGCACGACGTCACCGACGCGCTGGCGGCGGTGGTGCACGACCTCGGCCCCATCGACTGCCTGGTGTACAACGCCGCCGTGCCCAAGCCCGGCGGCCCCCTCGAGGTGGGCCTCGAGCAGCTGGTGCGCCAGTTCCGCGTCGACGTGGGCGGCGCGCTCGTGGCCGTCCAGCGTGTGGTGCCGCACATGAAGGCCATGCGCAAAGGCACCATCCTGCTCACGGGCGGTGGCCTGGCGCTCGAGCCGTGGCCGCAGATGACGGCGCTCGCCATCGGCAAGTCCGGGCTGCGCACCTTGGCGCTGTGCCTGTTCAAGGAGCTCAAGCCCCAGGGCGTCCACGCCGCCACCGTCACCGTCGACGGGCTGGTGGCGCCCGGCGGCAAGCTCGACCCCGACGCCATCGCCAGCGTCTATTGGGAGCTGCACCGCCAGGCGCCCGACGCCTTCGAGCCCGAGCGCGTGCTGCGCGCGTGAGGACGCGCGCAGCGCGGCGCGCGCTGCCCTACTGCACGCTCACGGTCAGCGTGGTGCCGTTCGGGTCGTCGTCGGCCAGGAGCTCGCTGTAGTTGTCGACCACCACGAAGTACTGCGTCCCCGCGGTGACCTGCACGCTCAGCTGGCTGCCGAAGCCTTCGGCGTCCTCGCCGTCGTCGTTGCACTCGTCCGCCGAGACGAGCGCGGGCTCGCAATCGGCGGCGCGCACGTACACCACGGTGTCGAGGCCCTCTTCGGTCAAGTCGGTGGCGAATTCGACCGTGGCGTTGGCCGAGGGCGTGAACGTGAACACGCGCTCCTGGCCGCCGCCGCCGCACACGCCGCGCATCTGGCTGGACGCCGAGAAGTCCGCAAACGTGATGGGCACCTCGGTGCTGTTGCCGGCCGCCGGCAGATCGATGGCTTGCGCCTCGCTGCAGGCCTCCGACGCCGGGAAGCCCGCCGGGAACGCCTGGGCCGTCAGGTCGAAGGAGCCGCGCGCGGGCGGCACCACGAAGATGAACACCACTGCGCCCGCCGAGCCATCGGCCACCGCGAGGTAGTCGCCCGCGGGCAGGTCGTGGATGCGCAGGCGGTCGTAGGCGCACGCGTCGACAACCTCGTCGGTGGCGGCGGCGTAGTCGGTGCCGTCGGCCTTGATGGCCACGAGCGAGCTCAGGTTGGTGGGGCAGGTGGCGCCGGGGTAGCGGTACAGGGTCAGCGTGCCGCTGTAGCCGCCGCCCGTGCCCTCGAGGCGCAGCTCAAGGTTGGTGGGGGCCGCCACGTTGAACGAGTAGAACACGTCGGTGCCGATGTCGTCGGGCGTGGTGACGTCGGCGTCGCCGTTGCACAGGCCCACGATCTCGCTGTGCGCCTCCATGTTGTTGCCCGAGTACGTCTGCACCGAATCGGCGATGGTGAGGGCCTCGGCGCCGGCGCACGTGTCGTTGGCGGGCGGGTCGTAGGTGACGTCCACCGTCACCGAGTACTCCACCGTGGTGGCCGACGGCGTGCCCTCGCTGACGCGCACCACGTACCTGCCGCCGTCGTCGAGATCGGAGAACGTGACGGTGCGGTTGGCGCCGGACGTGGCGGTGGTGACGTTGGTGGCCGACACCTCCGTGGTGGTGTCGTCGGCGATGAAGCCGACGTTGACCGTGAGCGCGGCTCCGCCGGTGAGCGTGATCACCGCCGAGCCCGGGGCCAGCGGCTCGAAGACGAAGGCGTCGTCGTTGCCGCCGCAGATGGTCAGCGCCAGGGCGCTGTCGGCCGGGACGTCGTCGGTGATGCGCGAGGCACTCTCGGCGGTGGCGCGGGTCTCGTCGTCGAGCGCGGCGATGGGCGAGTCGTTGCCGTCGGGCTCGCAGTCGTGCGCCAGGGCGAACTGGTAGCCCACCGGGTCGGTCAGGGTGGCGCCGGTCGCGGTGACCTTGAAGAGGTAGTAGCCGCCCGCGAGGTCCGTGGCTGCGGTGGCGAGCGGGATGGCCGCGCCGCTCTCACCGGTCACCACCGGGGCGCCCTCTTCGAGGGATGCCGCCTGATCGATGGCGGCGAGGAAGAGCTCGCCCGTGGCGCTGCCCGACTCGCCGGCGTTGGTGGTGACGCTGGCGTCGAGGCCGCCGCCCAGGTGCGTGAACAGCCAGTAGTCCGCGTCGCCCTCGCACTGGTGCAGGTCGATGGGATCGACGGCGGGCGTCTCCTCGTCGGCGTCGATGGTGGCGGTGTCGAGGTTGGTGCCGCCCACCCACACCGCGGTCTGCGCGGTCTCGTTGCCGCTGGCGCCGTCGGCGGCGTCGTAGCCGTCGCCCTCGCAGCGCGGCGCACCGACGGTGAGGGTGAGGGTGAACGAGCTCTCCTCGCCGTCGTTGCCGTCGACGGCGACGAAGTAGGTGCCGGCGGGCAGGTAGCCGATGCTGATGCTCTCGGCGGTGTAGTCGGCGTCCTCGCACTGCACGGCGGCCGCGGTGCAGCCCGGGGCGTCGAACAGCGCCATCGACAGGTCCGCCTCGGACGCGAGGTCGAGCGTGACGCTGGAGTCACCGGTGAGCTCGAAGCGATAGAACAGGTCGCCAGCCGCGCCCGGCTCATAGTTGCAGTCGAGCGACACGTCGTCGTCCGCGCCGGTGGTGTCGCCGTCGGCGTCCGCGCCGGACGTGAGCGTGATCGCGTCGGCGCAGGTCTCGCCGGTGGCCTCGCCCTCGCCCTCGCCCTCGCCCTCGCCCTCACCCTCGCCCTCGCCCTCGGCGGGCTCGGGACAGGCGGTGAGGAACGCGATGGTGGTCAACGACAGCACGGCGGGTGCGAGCACGCGAAGCATGGAGGCTCCAGAAGGACATGGGGACGAGCAACGGTGACGAACGGAGGCGTGGTAGGCGACGGATCTGCTGGTCGCAACCACCTTCGTCGTCGTGACGAGGGGCGTCACGTCGTCATCGGTCGCTCGTCCGAGGCGCCCGCGGACCCGGGCCCCGAGGCGCGGCGCCCCCTGCGCGCCATGGCGCCGAATTCCGCTGTATCGTGGCCGGGTCACGTCGCGCGACCGCCGCCACCGCCGGCACGAGGACCGCCCACGGATGTTTCACGCGCTCGGTCGGCTGGTGGTTCGGCGGCGCTGGTGGATCCTCGCGGCCTACGCGGTCCTGCTGCCGCTCGCCGGCGTCATCGGCGCGCCGGCGCTGCGCCTGTTGCGCGCCGGCGGGTTCGAGGACTGGGGCGCGCAGTCGTGGCAGGTCGACCGCGCGCTGGTCAACGAGCTCGGCGTGGGCGCGCCCGACATCCTGCCCATCTACCAAGTAGCGAGCGGCGGCAACGTCGACGACATCGAGGTGCTCACCGGCATGCTCGACGTCATCGACCGCATCAAGCGCGACCCGGCGGTGGTGCGCGTCACCAGCTACTATGAGCACGGCGCCACGCAGCTCGTGTCGCGTGATCGGACGCGCACCTTCCTCATCGTCAACTTGCGCGGCGACGATCAGAGCAAGGGCGAGGCGCTCGATCGCCTGCGCCCGCAGCTCGCCGTCGCCGGCACCGAGCTGATCGTGGCGGGCTACGTGCCCGTGAACCAGGCCATCTACCGCACCGTCGAGGCGGACCTGCAGAAGGCCGAGCTGCTCGCCTTCCCCATCACGGCGGTGCTCCTGCTCGTGATCTTCGGCAGCGGCGCGTCGGCGTCGGTGCCGCTGGTGTTGGGCGGGCTGGCCGTGGTGCTGGCGTTCTTCGCCATGCGCATGCTGACCATGGTGACCGACGTGTCGATCTTCGCGGCCAACGTCGTCACCGTGCTGGGGCTCGGCCTGGGCATCGACTACTCGCTGTTCTTGGTGGCGCGCTACCGCGAGGAGCTGGCGCGACCGGGCGGCGTCGAGCGCGCCGTGGCGCACACCGTCGCCACCACGGGGCGCGCGGTGGCGTTCTCGGGCATCACCGTGGCAGCGAGCCTGTGCGGGCTGTTGCTGTTCCCGCAGATGTACCTGCGCTCCATCGCCTATGGCGGCGTCGCCGTAGTGGCGGGCTCGGTCCTGCTCGCGCTCACGCTCTTGCCCGCCGCGCTCGCCGTGATCGGCCCGCGCATCGACGCGCTGCGCTTGCCGTTCTCGTTCTCGGCGCCACCCGACACCGACGTGGGCGGCTTCTGGCACCGGGTCGCCTTCGGTGTCATGCGCCGGCCCATCGTGGTGGCCGTGGCGGTCACGATCCCGCTGGTGCTGTTGGGCGCGCCCTTCGTGCGCATGAACCCCTCCATCGCCGACCACCGCATCCTGCCCGCCGAGGAGGAGGCGCGCATCGCCACCGACGTGCTCGACACCGAGTTCCTGCCGCACCAGGTGACGGCGCACGAGGTGCTGGTGCGCGTGCCGGGCGACGCCTTGTCGCGCGCCAACCTCGAGCTGCTCTACCAGGTGCACGAGCGCGTGCGCGCCCTGCCCGGCATCACCGCCGTGCAGTCGCCGTTCTCGCCCGCCGAGACCATCGGCAAGGAGCGCACGCTCGAGCTGCTCGCCAAGCCGCGCGCCGAGCAAGACGCCAACGTGCTCGCCGCGCTCGACCTGTTCACGCGCGGCGGCGTCATGCGCATCGCCGCCGTGTCGGACTACGTGTTCAACGACGAGCGCGCGCTCGATCAGGTGGAGGCCCTGCGCGCCATGGCGCCGCCCCCGGGCAGCACCATCGAGATCGGCGGCATCGCCGCCGTGCTGTGGGATATGCAGGAGTGCTTTCGGCGGATCACCCCGCGCATGGTCGGCCTGGTGGCGCTCGTCATGTTCGTGGTGCTGTTCGCGGTGTTCGGCTCGGTGACGCTGCCGCTCAAGGCCATGGTGATGAACTCGCTGTCGCTGACGGCCAGCTTCGGCGCCATCGTGTGGGTGTTCCAAGACGGCCGCTTCGCCGAGCTGCTCGACTACACGCCGCTCGGCCTCTCCGACGTCACCCAGCCGCTCTTGATGTTCGCCGTCGTGTTCGGCCTGTCCATGGACTACGAGGTGCTGTTGCTCACGCGCGTGCGCGAGGAGTACCTGCGCACGGGCGACAACGCCTCGTCGGTGGCCCACGGGTTGGCGCGCACCGGTCGCCTCATCACCAGCGCGGCGCTCCTGCTCGTGGTGGTGATCGGCGCCTTCGCCACGTCGAAGATCCTGTTCATGAAGTCGCTGGGCGTGGGCATGGCGCTGGCCATCGGCCTCGACGCCACGGTGATCCGCGCGCTCTTGGTGCCGGCCACCATGCGCCTCATGGGCGCGTGGAACTGGTGGGCGCCGGCGCCGCTGGCGCGGCTGTGGCGGCGCCTGGGGCTCGCCGACCTCGAGGAGTAGCGAGGACCACCGGGTCACGACGGCGCCGGCGCTCGCTCGCGATGGCGACGAGGTGACGAGGTCGGCTCAGGGGCAGGTGGTGAGCCCGTCGATGAACGCGTCCACCACCGCGACGCCGCGCGTGTCGACCACGAGGGAGCCGAGCTTCGGCATGCGGCCGGCGCCCGTGCGCTTCATGCGCACCGACACCAGCGACGCCGCGGGGTCGCCAGGCGCGATCAGGCGCGCGTCGGCCACGCCGAGGTCGCCTTCCACGGGCACCTCGTCGCACACGTTGGCGTCGGCCAACGCCGTCTGCGCGCGCAGGTCGGCCAGGCCGCCCCCGCCGCCGCTCGGCCGGTGGCACATGGAGCAGTTGACGTGCAGGAGCGCGCGCGCCCGCGCCTCCACGCTGGCCTGGTCGTCGTCGACGGCGGGCAAGGCCGGCAGCGTGTCGACGGCGCCGGGCAGCGCATCGGCGAACAGGCCGATGGCGTCCCACGTGGTGAGCTGGTTGGCGCAGCTGGTCTCGCTGTAGGCGAAGCCGCCGTTTTGCTGCTGCAGCTCGAGCCCGAGCGTCCGGCCGGCCGCGGCCGTGTGGCACGACAGGCAGCCGCTGCGCGCCGGGTACACCCAGGTCTGTCCGTTGCCGAGCTCCTTCCGCTTGCCGCCGGGCGGCAGCAGCGTGGCGTCGGTCTGCGCCGCGTTCCACTCGTACGAGTAGCCGGCCCAGTTGCCGTCGTCGTGCCGCACCAAGAGGCGGGTCTCGACGTACGCGTCACCGACCAGGAAGTGCTTCATCACCACGGCGCCGATGGGGAGCGTCAGGTCGCCGTCGCTCTCGATGTCGATGGTGGTCGCGTCGGGCAGCGCGAGGTAGCGGGTCTTGCGGGCGCCGTCGGACCATAGCGGGTGATTGACGCCGTAGGGGATCATGCCGCTCGCCGCCACGCGCGCGTCGGCCGCGTCGACACAGCCGGTGTCGCTGAGCGTGGCCGGGAACGTGGTGGGCGCGGGCGTACCTGCGGGGACCATCTTGTGGATCGCGTTGCCCTGCACGCGCAGCACGTACAGCTCGCCGTCGGCGTCCTCGGAGAAGCTCGAGATGTAGTCGCCCGAGCCGATCAGGGTCACGTCGGGGTCGTCGAGCGAGCGCGGCCGGCCCTGCGCGTCATAGAGCAGCTGGAAGATCTCGGCGGTGGCGCCGTCGGCGAAGACGTAGGTACCGACGAGGTCGGGGATGGCGCTGCCGTTGTACACGTAGCCCCCAATGACGGCGTTGCGCCCCGCCACGTGGCGATACTGGAACACCGGCCGCTGAAAGCCGCCGTCGGAGCATGCGCCGCCCGTGTCATCGAAGCAGTCGGTGCCCTCGTAGGTATTCCAGCCGTAGTTGCCGCCCGCCTGGATGACGTCGATCTCCTCCACCTCGCCCTGCCCCACGTCGCCGGCCCACAGGTCGCCGGTGGCGCGATCGAAGCTCCACCGCCAGGGGTTGCGCAGGCCGAGCGCGAAGATCTCCGGCGCATAGGCGGCGTCGGCGACGAAGGGGTTGTCGGCGGGGATGCCGTAGGCCAGCGGCACCGTCACCGTGTCGACGTCGATGCGCAGCATCTTGGCCAGCAACGATTGCGGGTTCTGGCCGTTCTCGCGCGGGTCGTTGGCGTTGCCGCCGTCGCCGGTGCCGATGTAGAGCATGCCGTCGCGCCCGAAGGCGATCATGCCGCCGTTGTGGTTGCCGGCGAAGTCGTCGATGTCGAGCAGGACCTCCTCAGAGTCCGGGTCGAGCAACCCGCCCGTCAACGTGAAGCGCGACACGCGGTCCAGGAGCGGCGAGCCGCCGCCGGTCGTGTAGTAGAGGAAGAGCTCCTCGGTCTGCGGCCAGGCCGGGTGGAAGGCCATGCCGAGGAGGCCCATCTCGTCGCCGGGGTTGTCCGATCCCTGCACGCGGTCGGTCAGGTCGGCGAATTCCTCGGGGTTGGTGACGGTGGCGTCGTCCTTGTCGAAGCGCACGATGCGGCCGTTGCGCTCGACGACGTACATGGTGGTGGTGCCGGGCTCTTGCAGGAGCAGGAGCGGGCTCGTCACCACCAGGTTCGGCCACGGCTCCTCCAGCGCCACCGCGCCGCCCTGCGGCGGCCGATCGGGTGCCACGCACGTCGTGTTGCTCGGCCGCGCGGTCAGGCCGGGCACGCCGGGCTGGGGCTCGCAGGTGGGCTCGCCCTCGCCCTCCCCTTCACCTTCGCCTTCCCCCTCGCCTTCGCCCTCGCCTTCCCCCTCACCCTCGCCTTCTCCCTCGCCTTCTCCCTCGCCCTCGCCTTCGGCGGGCGTGGGCGTGCAGGTGCACGACGGGGAGCACAGGGACGCGGCGAGGAGGGCGAGCGAGATGGGGCGCAGCATGCGCGGGACCGTAGCGCGCCTGCGCGTTGCGGCGAAGTGCGGCCGTGGAGGTGCCCGGCCGGTCGTTGGCGGGCGCAAGCCTGCGCCGGCGCCCGTGCGCGGCGCCGGACGCGCCTACGCCCAGGCCACCACCTGCTGCACCAGCTTGCGAATGCCGCGCGCCACCTGCGCGATGGACGCGTCGTACATGTACGCGGGCGCCGTCACCACCTTGTGGTCGGCGTCGACCACCACGTCGTCGACGGCGCACACCACGTGGGCGTGGCCCATGGCCGCGATCTGCTTGGCGGTGTCGGGGTCGTTGCCGATGGTGAGCCGCAGCTTGGCGTTGGCCTGCTTGGCCACGGCGGCCACCACCGCGGGCGCGATGCAGCACGCGCCCACGGGCACCTGCGCCGCCAAGGCCTCGCGCAGCACGCGGCCGACCTCGCGGTTGACCGTGGCCCCGGCCCCCTTGCTGGCGAAGTCCGACAGGTTCTTGGCGGCGCCGTAGCCGCCCGGCAGCACCCAGCCGTCGACCTCGGCGCCGGCGACGCCCGCGAGGTCCGCGGCCTGACCGCGCGCGATGCGCGCGGCCTCCTCGCGCACGCCGCGCTCGCGGCCGGTGGCCTTGCCCGAGAGGTGGTCGACCTCGCCGAGCTTGCCCTCGGGCGCGAACACGCGCGCCTCGGCGCCGGCCTCGTCGATGGCGAGGAGCACCAGCACCGCCTCGTGGATCTCGGAGCCGTCGAGAAAGCCCGCGCCCGACAGGATGACGCCGATCTGCTTCTTGCCGCTGGACATCGAGCACCTCGTGCACGCCGGATAGCCGGCCGTATCCACCCGGTCCATCGGGCGAAAACCGGCGTGCGCCGACGCGGCGCGCTAGATTGTCCTCGTGAGAACCCGATCAGTACGGCGCGGGCGATGGGGGGTGCTGGCAGGAGCGCTCCTCGCCGGGCTCGTGCTGGTGGCCCCGCAAGCAGCCGCCAAACGGCGCGCAAAGAAGGCCGACAGCGCGCCGCCCGCCATCACCCACACGCCGCCCTCCGCCCACGACGGCACCGGGACCCTCGTCATCCAGGCCACCATCACCGACGACAGCGGCGTCTTCGACCCGGCGCTCTTGGTGCGCGCGCCGGGCGGGACGTTCGAGCGCGTCGCGCTCTCCCCCGTGGAGGGCCAGGCCGACGCCTACGCCGCCGAGGTGCCCGCCGCGTTGCTCGCGGGCGACATCGAGTATTTGCTCGAGGCCTACGACGAGAACGACAACGGCCCCGCGCGCGCCGGCGAAGTTGCAGCCCCGCTGCGCGTGCCGCGCGTGGCGCCCACGC
>CAZONM010000036.1:0-23351 GCA_964580865.1 uncultured Myxococcales bacterium
CCGCCCGTCGCGCCGCCGCCCACGCCGGCCCACGTGTTCGCGCCGCCGGCGCCGCGCACGAGCCCGGCGTCGATGGACGACGGCACCGCGCCCATGCCCGTGGCCACGGACGGCGCCGTGCCGCTCAGCGCCGACTGCACGCTGCCATTCAAGGACGCGAAGGAGAAGCTGCTCGAGACCTTCGAGGCGGAGTACTTCCAGCGCCTGTTGATGCGCGTCGGTGGCAACGCCTCAGCGATGGCGCGGATCGCCGGTATCGATCGCAAGCATCTCTACACGCTCGCCAAGAAGCACAACCTCGATCTCAAAGGCAAGAAGGACGACGAGTGACCGCGCTCGTACGCGCGGCAACGGCGAGCGCCCCGTCCGCGGAGGTTCAGCCGCTGCCGTCGTCGAACGCGAGCGTGGAGACCGGCACCTCGAGCGAGGGGTTCACCTCGGCGTCGCTGGCGATGACCATGGTGGCGCTCAGCGGGGCCATGATGTCGGCCGTGAAATACCTGAAGCGGACCGACGAGACGTTGTCGAGGTACAGCTCGGTGACGCTGGCCTCGGCCTCCGTGAACGCCGCCGCGTCGGTGCCGGTGAACGAGACGCCCGAGATGTTCACGACCTTGTCACCGACGTTGCGCACCGAGAACACCGTCGCCAGTTGCGGGGTCGGATCATGGCAGAGCTGCACTGCGCCGGAGGCTCGGTCGCACGCGTTGCCAGTGCCGCAGTCGGTGTCGGCGGTGGCCACGGTGCACTGCGCCAGTGACGGCGGGAGCACCATCGACGCGGTCAGCGGGCGCAGCTCGCTGGGTACTCCCGTCGGACACGCGCTGAGAGTGAACGTAACGAGACCAACCATCGAGAAACACAGCGCGCGCGACATGCGACCTCCGGATGCATGGTGTACACCCCGCGGCGCCCGCGGGGCAACGTGAGCGCCACTCGGGCTACAGGCCGTCTTGGCAGTAGTCCAGGCCGTTGTCGCACGCGCCGGGGCACCCGCAGCTGATGGTCACATCGAGCGAGTACGTCGTGGCCAGGTCGAAGTCGTTGAGCCCGTTGTCGACGACCTCGATGTACACGGGCCCGGAGTTCAGCGGTCCCTCAACGATGCACTCGGCGTTCGGGCTGCTCGGTCCAAACTGGAAGGAGCCGCCCGCGTTCGAGGGCCCGTCGGACCAGCAGCGCTCGTCGACGCAGACCTCGTTGTCTCCGCAGACGGCCGGACCGCAGCCATCGGCCGTGCAGGCGAGCTCGCCGCAGTAGGCGCCCTCGGTGGCGCGGAGCGTGCTGGCGATGAGGCCGTAGCCGCCGTGCACGAAGATGGCGAGCTCGAGGGGCGAGGCGCCACTGATGGTGTAGTCGATGTCGATGCCGAAGTAGCCGGCGTCGGGGAAGTTCTGGAGGAAGAAGAAGTCGCGGTCGCCTTCGTAGGTCAGGCGGCCGCTCAGCGAGACGTTCTGCGCGCCGGCCTCGCTGTCGCCGCACGCTACCTGCCAGTTGTCGAACTCGAAGCCCACCGGCGCCGGGACCAACTCGACGTCGAGGCAGCCGACCTGCGCGACGGGCGCGGTGCCGGTGCACACCGGCGGGAACCCGGTGTCGACGACGCGCGCGCGCGGCTTCGAGGCCTGGATCTGGCTCGCGAGGTCCCAGTCGTTCTGGTAGCCGGCCTCCTCGAGGTTCGGCACGAGGTAGTCGTCACCGGCCTCGCCGGGATCGGTGTCGTCGGAGACGGTGACGTTGATGGTGTAGCCACCGTTCTCCTGGAAGCCGTCGTCGCCGAACTCGTTGACGCTGATGTAGTGCGGACGGTTGTTGCGCAGCGGGTAGGCCAAGCGGAACGGGCTCGCCGCGATGAAGCGCTGCTGACGCACTTCGCCGCAGGTGTTGTCGGGCAAGCACTCCTGCCCCTGCGGGCACGCCCCGGCCTGGCACGCGCGCGTATTCTCCTCGGGGTCGGTGGTGATGATGCGGATCTGCGGCTGGAAGGTGTCGTCGAAGGTGCCGTCGAACTGCAGCTCGACGACCAACACGTCGGGATCGCCGGCCGTCGCGCTGGCATTGACGCGATAGAGGTCGGTATCGGCAAAGGTGGCGAGCGACGCGTCGCGCGTGGCGCCGCTGGTCATGACCACGGCCGTGGCGGCCGTCTCGTTGGCGGTGCCCGCCTCGTTCGCGTCGGGGTCGGCGAGCACGGTCACGCTGACGGTGTAGAGGCCGAGCGCGGTGTCGAGCGTGGCGTCGGTGTCCCCGTCGGTGCCCCCGTCCTTGACGCTCAGGTAGAACCGGTTGAGCGGCAGCCCTTGCGCCGTGAGCTCCGCGATGGTGTCGGCGTCGAAGTTGACGGTGGTCGACTTGCGCACGCGCGACTCGAGCGTGCCGGCGGTGGCGCCGTCGGTGAAGCTCGTGGCCTGCAGCTCGGTGATGCGGTCGGCGGCGAACAGGGTGACCTCGTACTCGATGCCGCTGTCGGCGGGGGCCGTGAGCTGCACATCGACGATCTCACCGTCGCCGGTGGCGTCGATGGCGTACCAGTCGACGTCGCGCGCGGTGGCGATGATGCCTTGCGCGCTGGCGCCCGACGCCACCACGGTAGCGGTCGCGGGTGTGTTGTTGGGCTCGTTGGCGTCGGGCTCGGCGACGGCCGTGACCGACACCGTGTACGGATTCACGTTGTCGAAGGCCTCGGCGCTCAAGTTGAGGCCGTCCTCCACCACGAGCAGGTAGGAGCCAGCCAGCTCGAGGTAGCTGGCGGCGGTGAAGTCCACGGGCACGCCCTGCAGGGGATCGTCGCTGGACTTGTCGGGATCGCGCGTCTTCGACACGGCGGAGAAGACGCAGGTGCCCGCCAAACAGAACGCCGGCGCGCCGCACTCGGCGGCGACCTGCACGTCGTCGGCCTCGACGCTGCACGGCAGCTCCGACAGGCGCAGCACCGAGTAGGACGGCTCCACCGAGGTGATGAACGTATCCATCGACAGCGTCACCTGGATGACGGTGCCGGGGTTCGGGATGGTCAACAGGTAGCCGTCGTCGTCGTAGGCGGGGCAGATCGTTCCGCTCGCCTCGGCGCCGAGCTCCAGCGGGATGGCGGTGGCCGGATCGCGGCGCGGGAAGCTCAGGTCGACCTCGCAGCGCCCCACCACGGCGCAGGCGGTGTCGTTGACGCACGCGTCGTCGTCGCAGTCGGCGGTGCCGTTCTCGTCGTCGTCGAGGCCGTTGTTGCAGATCTCGACCGGGATCTCTTCGCACGATGAGCCGGCGAGCGAGACGAGGACGAAGGCGGCCAGGGCGCCCTTGAGCATGCTCATGATCATGAATGGACCTCTCAGGGGTCGATGCAGTCGACGGCGGGATCGAATTCGGTTGCAGGCTTGAAGGCCTCGCGCGGCAGGATCATCTTGCCGTTGGCGGGGTCCTTCAAGCGCTTGGTGGCGTCGAAGCGCGCGCGCGCGCACGCCAGGCGCGCTACGCCGGGCTCGCTCGGCATGTCGAAGGGGTTCTCGGTGACCTCGAAGATGATGCGGTTCTCGGCCAGCGACATCTGGCCGCCGCCGAGGCCCGCGTCCTGCACGTTGCCGGTCGCGTCGGGCACCGGCCCGTCGGCGCCGCGGGTGGTGGCCAGCGCGATGTTCGAGACCGTGAACTCGTAGCACATGGTGGAGCCCTCGAGGCCGAGCTCGGACACCTTGTAGCGGTAGGCGTGCTCCGAGAGCTCAACCACGTCGTCGGTGTCCACGCGCGAGTGCGCGCGCATCTCGCCCGAGTTGTTGACGCCGTCAAAGTCGACGTCGAGAAAGGTGTCGGGCAGGCTCGGGTTGCTCCCGTAGAGGATCTCGATGCCGTCGCCGAAGCCGTCGTTGTCGCTGTCGTAGAAGTCCTTGAGCACGCCGAAGAAGATCTCCTCGCAGTCGCGCAGGCCGTCACCGTCGGTGTCGAGGCGATCGGTGTCGCCGGCGCAGTCCGCGTCGGTGGGGTCGAGCGGGTCGAGTCCCGAGGTCTTGAGCGTGTGCTCGAGCAGGTCGGAGAAGCCGTCGCCGTCGGTGTCTTGCTGATGCGGGTCCATGCCCGCCAGGTCCTCCACCTGATCGCTGACGCTGTCGCCGTCGGAGTCGATGATGCCGAAGGCCAGCGTGGGGTCGTCCGAGCGCACGCGCGGATCGACGCCGAGCGCAGCCGAGAACGGCCGTGCGTTGATGTTGGTCGCCGTGAAGTTCTTCATGGCGAAGACGCGCTTGAACGAGGTGAAGTCGACGAAGAGGAAGTTGATGGCCTCGCCGGAGGAGAAGTCGCGGAACACACCCTGGCCCTTCTTGGCCATGCCGCGCATGAACGTGGAGCCGCACGCCTTCACCTCGGTGGCGGTGTCGGGGGCGGCCGCGAACGCCGAGTTGAACGAGAGCTCGCGCACATCGTACTGCTCGGCGAGATCGAGGAACTGTTGGATCAGGATGTCGACGTCGTCCACCACGTCGACCGACATGTTGGGCGGCTCGCCGGTCATCTCCCAGTAGGCGGCGTCCTCGCAGGTGTCGACGGGATCGAAGCGGCTGTCGTTGTCGGGGATGCCATCGGACAGGAAAAACATCACGTAGCGGGCGTTGCGCAGGTCGTCGGGCGCCTGCAGCGCGAGGTCGGTGGCCAGCGTGCTCACGGCGGTCTGCAGCGCCAACACGAAGTCGGTGGTACCGCCGGCGAAGGCGATGTCGCCCACACGCGTGAGCGCTTCGGCCGGCGGCATGAACCCCGGCATGCAGTCGGTGTTCGGGTTGTACGTGGCGCACCGCTCGGTGAGCACGCGGTTGCCGGCGCCGAACACCTGGATCGCGATCTCCACGCCGGGCTGGTTGAGCGTCAGGTCGATGACGTCGAGCACGGCGTCGAGGCGCGTGAGGTTCGGATCCGTGGCGTTCATCGACTGGCTGGTGTCGATGAGGAAGTAGAGCTTGACGGGGAAGTCGAGCTCGTCGGGGTCGGTGGTACAGAAGCTGCCGCTCACCTGCAGCTTGTTGTCGGCGCGCTCGACCTCGGGAGGCGGCACCGGCTCGAGCTGCGCGTCGGTGCAGGCGCCCGTCAGGAGTACGTACGCGAGCAGCGCGGGCGCGGCGAAGGCCGAGGTCCTCATCAGCGCACCTCGAGGTTCTTGCAGAAGGGTTGGCCGTTCACGTCGCGCGCGCCGGACAGGTGGAAGGCCTGCCCGTGGTACAGCGAGTTGTCCGCCGAGGGCGGGGGCCCGACGGCAAGCTGCACGTCGGGATCGGACAGGTCGTAGAAGGCGTCGTTCTCGATGACGATCTTGCCCGTGGCCGGGTCCTTGAAGCTCGGCGCCGCGTACTGCACGCGCACGCAGGCCACGCGCAGCTCCATGCGGCCGGTGGGGTTCTCGGCGGGGGCCTCGGCGATCCACACGGCGACGTCGTTGTAGCCGCGGCGCCCCTGCACTCGCCGCGGCGCCGTCGACGCCAGGTGCAAGCCGCGCGTGATGCTGGTGAAGCACGTGCGGCCGTCCTCGGTCTGCCCCTCCTCGATGAGCTCGTACCGCACGGCGTCTTCCTCGCGATCGGCGTCGGGCACCAGTGGGTCGGTGCCCTTGCGTACCTCGTCGGTGTTCTGCACGCCGTCGAAGTCGTCGTCGCGCCCGGCCTCGTCCTCGGTGGGGTCGAGGCCAAGGCGCACCTCGATGCCGTCGGGCAGGGTGTCGCCGTCGCTGTCGGCCATCTTCGGGTTGGTGTCGATGATGAACTCTTCGCAGCCGTTGAGCCCGTCGCCGTCGTCGTCTTCGCGATCGACGCCCGTGGGATCGAACATCGGGCAGTCGTCGAGCGGCAGGCCGGTGTAGCGCGGATCGAAGCCGATGTTGCTGCGGGCGTGCTCGAAGCCGTCCTCCCAACCGTCACCCGGTAGGCCCGTGCACGCGGCCGACGCCGGGTTCGGGTTGCACGCGTCTCCGGCGTCGGGATCGAGCGCGGGGTTGGTGTCGTCGAAGCCGTCGACGTCTTGATCGACGATGTCTGCGCGCAGGGGCTCCTCGAGCCGGTCGCTGTCGGCGATCACCGCGTTGGCGCCGATCAACAGCTCGGTGGCGTCATCGATGCCGTCGGCGTCGGAGTCGGCGCGGTAGGCCACCACCGTGGGGTCGCCTCCCGGGGCGAGCGCGTTAAGGTTGGTCGCGTACGTCGACACCAGCGAGTAGCCCGACTTGAGCGAGGTGAAGTTGAACGACAGGAAGTCGATCTCGCCGGAGTTCTCGAAGTCGCGGTACTGGCCGCCGCCGATCGCGGCCAGGCTCATGAGCAGGCTCTCGGAGCGGCACTTGTTGAGGCGGTAGATCTCCTTGACCGCATCAGGGAGCGCCGAGTCGAACAGGAGCGCGGTGTTGATCTGCAGCTGGCCCACGCCGAACTCTTCGCTCAGCTCCACGATGTCCTCGACCAGCCCCTCGATTTGATACGTGCGGTTGTAGTTGCCCTCGAGCTCGAGGTCGTTGAGCGCCGACAGCACGTCGTCGCCGTAGGTGGGCGTGGGCATCGACGACCCGGAGGGCGACTGGCCGAGCACCACGTCTTGCACGTTGTCTTGGAATTGATCGAGGTAGTCGGACTCGTTGCACAGGTCGAGCTCGCTCTCGTCCTCGCAGTAGCGCCGGCCCGCCTGGGGCGCTTCCCACGACTCGAGGGGGCAGTTGTAGGGGTTCGAGCCGAGCGCGCCCACGGTCTCGTCGGCGCTGGAGCAGCAGCGCGGGTCGGGCGCGCCGTCGGAGAAGAAGATCACGACGTACTTGGTGCGGGCCCGTTCGGCCGGCGCGGTGCGCAGCATGTCGATGAGCAGGTGCTGCTGCACGGCCGACCACGCGCCGTGGTAGTCGGTGGCGACGTCCTTGAGCTGCAGGAACGGCGGCTCCTGCCAGTCGGCCGCCGGGATGAACATGGGATCCGACGTGGGGTCTGCCACGGGGGGATCGAGGTAGATGTTGGAGCCGAACCCCATGGTGGCCACCAGCACGTCCTCTTGCGTGGCCATGGCGCTCATGAGCTCGCGCACCGCGTTGACGCGCAGTCCGGGCTGGTCGGTGAACTGCATGGAGCCCGAGGTGTCGACGACGAGCAGGAGCTTCACCGGGAAGGTGATGTCGGCCGACGGCCGCGTGCAGAAGTGCGTCTCGATCTCGAGCAGATCGTCCACGGCGTCGGGCTCGGGCTCGGTCACCGGGATGAGCTTCTGGTTCGAGCAGGCGAGCGCGAGGGGCAGAAAGAGCGCGGCACGGACGACGGAGCGCATGGGTTCCTCCCGACGAGGACGAGCAGAGTGTACCACGGACCAGGGCGCGCGAATTGCGTGCACGTTCGGTGCCGCCTGTCGCCGTCGGTGACCTCGTGGAGGCGCGCGGGAAAAAGAGCGAGGCCCCCTCGCGGGGGCCTCGCTGCCGAGGAGGCAGTCTCGCCTAGCGCCGGCGGCGCACGAGGGCGAGCAGGCCGAGGAGCACGCCGGCGGCGGCCGTGCTGCCAGGCATCGCGCCGCAACCCATCGAGGGCAGGGCCTCGCCGGTCACGCTGATGGTCACGCGACCGCTGCCAGCCTTCGCGTCGGGGTAGTCGGCGTCGGGCCACACGAGCTCGCCGCGCAGCTCGAGGACGTAGTCGCCGGGCACGCGGGCCGAGAACTCGGCGCGCTTGTCGTCCTCATAGCGGTACTGCGGGCTCTGACCGGAGAAGCTCACCGAGCCCACGGGGTTCTGGATGCTGTACTCGCCATCGGCGGGCTGCTCGACCACGGTCCAGGTGTACTTGATGGGCGTGTCGAAGCGGTTGGCGAACACGGGCAGCTCGATGCCGTTGCCGGTCTCGACGGCGCGCGGCTTACCGGCGTGGACGGCGAAGGGGTCGGCCGGGTCGAGGCAGCTCGCGCTGTCGGTGACGACGTAGCAGAGACGGTCGTCGCAGGCGTCGCCGAGGAAGTCGTGGTCGACGTCGCCCTGGGCGGCGTTCGGCAGGTTCGCGCAGTTGTCGAAGGTGTTGTCGATGCCGTCGTTGTCCCGGTCGTTGTCGCACTCGTCGCCGCTGCCGTCCGCGTCGCTGTCGCCCTGGCCGGGGTTCGCCATCGCGATGCAGTTGTCGAGCACGTCGTCGATGAGGTCGCTGTCCTGGTCGGGGAAGCAGGTCGAGTCGAGCGAGCGATCGCCGTCGCAGGTGGCCTCGAAGCGCAGCGGGCAGTTGTCGATGGCGTCGTCGCAGGTGTCGTCATCGTCGTTGATGTCGCACGCGTTGCCGATGCCGTCGGCGTCCATGTCTTCCAGCGCCGGGTTCGGCACGAGGATGCAGTTGTCCTGCAGGTTCAGCACTTGGTCGCCGTCGGCGTCGTCGTCGCAGGCGTCGCCGCCGCCGTCCGCGTCGCTGTCGGCGAGGTCGAAGTTCGACGCCGTGGGGCAGTTGTCGCACTCGTCGCCGCGCACGTCACCGTCGCTGTCAGCCTGGGTCGGGTTGAACATGAACGGACAGTTGTCGAAGTCGTCCTCCATGCCGTCGTCATCGAAGTCGTCGGCGTACTGGTAGGTGTCGCCCTGGTCCGTGAAGGCGATCAGGATGGAGCAGCCGCAGCCGCAGCCGCAGCCGCCGCCGCTGGTGTCGGGGGTACCGCACAGGCCGCCCGTGCACTCACCGTTGTCCTGGGCGAACGCCGTCAACGACAGCGTCAGGGTCGCAAATACCGTGAAGATGATCTTTTGCATCTGGTGCCTCCTCTGGCGGACCTCACCTAAGCGAGAAGCGCGCCAACTCCGGCCGCCGCAGCGGCATCGTGAATAAACAACCAGTTACGCGCCTCGGTCGCGTCCGTCGTGCCGGGGTTGGGGAGTTGAGTCGCCATTCGCGCATCCGGTTGGGGAGTCCACTCTACGTCACGACTGTGGAGTGGAGTCACCTGCCGGCCTCGGGCGAGACAGCGCACACCGTGCTCCGCTGTAGGCACCGGCACGCGCGCCCGCGGCGCACCGCACTCGGGGTGGTGCGGCGGCTACGTCCCCCGCCCACGCGCGAAGGGCGTCGACCTTGCATGGTACAAGTCCACCATGCGCGCTCTCCCCACCGTCTCTGTCGCTGCCTCATGCCTCGCGCTCGCTGCCACCCTGGTGGCCGGCTGCCCAACGCAGGAGGGAGAGGCGGAGGGCGAGGGCGAGGAAGGCGAGGGCGAGGGCGAGCCCGCCCCCGAGATGGTGCTGCTCGAGACGCACCAGGTCGACACCGACGTCGACGTGTCGATCCCCACGGGCTTCGCGCTGGCCGTGCGGCCCGACGGGCGCTTCGCGGTCGCCTATGGCCGCACGACGTCGTCGGCGCCGCAGGTGGAGTGTCAAGACAGCTTCGGCGGCGCGCCGTTCGTCGACGCGTGGGACGTCTTGGTGGTGGACGAGCAGACCGACGGGACCTTCCGCACGCGTGTCGTCGACAGCACGGCGCCGTTGCGCGCGCCGTTCGTCGACATGGTGGCCGATCCCACCTCGGGCGCGCTCATCATCGGCTACACAGGAGGTGCCGTGGCGGTGGGAGCGTGTGAGGCGTGCGACAGCCGCCTTGCGGTGGAGAACGGCGACACGTTCACGCTCTCCACGGTCGCTACCGACGGCAGCTCGTCGCCGACGCCGTGCCGCGCCATCTTCCAGCCCGTCTGCGGCGAGGGAGATTGCGTGGGGCTCAACCCTGGCCTCGCGATCAACGCCAGCGGCCAGCTCGCCATGACGTACGTGGATCAGCACTTCGGCTTCGGCGAGACCGACATCTACAAGGCCGATCTCGAGATCGGCCTCGGCACGTCCGCCGGGTTGACGCTGCAGAGTGTCGCCACCGACTCGGGCTCGGGCTACTCGAACACCGTCACCATCACCGACGACGGCCGCGTCATGACCGCGTACGCCACCATCGGCAACGCGCGCGTCGTGGACCCCGAGGACACGAGCAACGACTACATCATCGACGAGGGCATCTACGCGAGCACGCAGCAAGACGACGGAACCTGGAGCGAAGTGCTGATCATGGAGGAGGGCGCGAGCTCCGGCCGCGTCACCACGGCCTACCACCCGGACGCCGGGTTCGCGTTGGCCTGGCGCGACGACGGGCTGCGCCAGCTGTTCCTGTACACCAGCGTGACCAACGGCGAGACGTGGAACGAGGGGGCCATCGAGCAGACCTCCAACACCGGCAAGGATCCGGCGATCGGGTTCCTGTCGGACGGTACGCTCGTCGCTGCCTATGGCCACTGCAAGGACCGCGACGACGGCTCGCAGTTCTGCTCCCAAGCCGATGACGGCGTGCGCATCGCCATCCGCGAGCCCGGCGGCCCGTTCATCCGTGCGACCTTCAAGGGCGACGACGAGGACATCGACGGCACCAACGTCGACATGGCCATCGCTCCCGACGACACGGTGGTGGTCATGTCGTTCAACGCGTCCACCGCGCGCATCGTGGTGCAACGCTTCCAGAAGCAGTAGAACGGCGCGCAGGCACCCACGCCCACCGAGGGAACCATGACCATCCGCCTCGCCGCCATCGCGGGCGCGCTCCTCTTCGCCACCGGCTGCCCCCCGCCGGCCAACTTCCTCGACGGCTCCATCAAAGAGTCGCACGATCTCTCCTTCGACTCGGTGGAGGTGCGCTTCTTCCCCGACCAGGGGCGCTTCGAGATCGCGTACTTCAAGCAGCTCGCCGACGACGGCTCCACGGGCGTCGACACGGTGGCCAAGCTGGTGTTCGCGCAACCCGAGGGCGGCGTGGTGGTGGAGCAGGCCATCACGCTCGACCCCGCCGGCGACATCATGGAGCGCATCACCGCCGCCGACGATCCGTTCCCGGGCCTGCGCGAGGGCGAGGTCACCTTCACGGCGTCGGCCACCGTCGGCGCCACCACCGCGGGCGAGTTCTCGACGACGTTCACCAATGGCAAGACGCTCAACGGCGCCTTCGAGGGCACGCTCTTGTCGTGCTCGTTCGACGCCGAGGACGTGTGCGGGGCGGACGGCTGAACGGACACCTGAGACGCACGGCGTCACTTCGGGTTCGCCGTCGAACATGGAAGCAGAAGTGGGCTACCACCCCAGATCGGACCCGAGGTAAGGTGCGGCGATCTGGAGGATTGACGTGGCGAACGCCCTATGGCGTGTGCTTTACTGCCGAGCGTCTCGGCCGGTCGCGCCGCGGCCGTCGTCGGTCCCCAGACGAAAGCTCACGGGTGCATCACAAGGTTTGCGTGCACCCCTAGGGAGACCCGCTCGGAGAACCGCTCGAGAACCCGCATGAGAAACGCAACATTGGAGGGAAGCATGTTTTCACATTGGCGTCTGTCCGCATCGCGCACCGGCGCGACCGCGCTCCTGGCCGTGGCCGCCGCGGTGGGCTTCGCGGGCTGCGAGGGCTGCGAGCCCGAGCCCGAGCCCGTGGAGGGCTGCGCGGCCTATTGCACGAACGTGATGGCCGGCTGTACCGGCGACAACCAGCTCTACGCCGACGAGGCGGCCTGCCTGGCCGCCTGCGCCACCTTCCCCGCGACGGGCCAGGACGGTGACGCCGACGGCGACACGCTGCAGTGCCGCCTGTTCCACTCCACGGCCGTGGCCGATGACGCGTCGCACTGCGCGCACGCCTCGTCCCAGGGCGGCGGCGTGTGCGGCACGAACTGCGAGGTCTATTGCCGCAACATGACCACCAACTGCGGTGACGGCTTCGGCACCGACGTGCCGACCTGCTTGGCCACCTGCTCGGCCTACCCCTCCGACGGCGCCATCAACGCGGCCGACGGCAACACCGTGCAGTGCCGCACCTTCCACGCCGAGGCGGCGGCCGGCGACACGTCGCACTGCGCGCACGCGGGCATCACCGGCGGCGGCGCCTGCGGCGCCGACGCCTGCGACGCCTACTGCGACCAGGTGATGGCCAACTGCCGCGACTCCACGCAGCTCTACCCCGACCGCGCTGCGTGCATGGCCACGTGCGGCAACATGCCGGCCGACGGCGCGTGGGACGCGAGCGACGGCAACAGCGTGCAGTGCCGCGCCTACCACGGCGCTGGTGCGGCCAAGGCCGACCCGACGCACTGCGCGCATGCGTCGGCCCACGGCGGCGCCGCGTGCGGCACGCTCTGCGAGGGCTACTGCGACCAGGTGATGGGCAACTGCACCGGCGGCAACCAGCAGTACAGCGACGCTGGGGCGTGCGCCACGGCGTGCGCGAGCTTCCCCGTGGGCTCGAGCTTCGCCACCGCCGGCGACAGCGTGCAGTGCCGCACCTTCCACGGCTCGTACCCCGCCGTGGCCGACGCGGCCACGCACTGCCCGCACGCCGGTGAGGCGAGCGTGGGCGTGTGCGAGGACCCTGCGCCGCCCGCGACGGAGATCGACATCAGCGGCGCGGTGCACGAGCTCGCGAGCCACCTGAACGGCACGCACACCGGCGTGGTCGGCGCGAGCGTCGTGGCGTACGGCGTCGAAGGCGTGACGCCGGCGACCACCGGCACAGCCGGCGCCTACACCCTCACCGACGTGCCCGCGAACGGCCAGGTGATCCTCGCGGTCACCTCCGCGGGCTACCAGCCCACCTACCAGATGGTCGCGGTCGGCTCGACGAACCTCACCGGCGTGGGCACCCTGCTCACGGGCGCCGCGTGGATGACGAGCGTCAACACGACGTACATCAGCGGCACCGACCCGAACACCCAGTTCGCGTGCCAGTTCGACGCCGGGCAGCAGTGCGTGTACGCCCTCGTGGTGGGCCAGATCCTCGACGAGGAGGGCGACCCGGTCACCGGCATGTCGGCCACCGACATCAAGGTCACCGGCGGCGACGACAACGTCCCGTGGCGCAAGATGGGCCCGTTCTTCCTCAACGCGAACGGCACGGCCGGCAACAACAGCACGTCGCAGACCGCGGGGCTCTTCGTGGTGTACGTCGAGGTCCCGTCGACGGGCACCGCCGCCGGCGGCATGCACATCGAGCTCGCGGCGACCACCGGCACGGGCGACACCGCGAAGTACTACGGCCCCACCCACACGGCGGCCTTCCGCGGCGCCAGCACGGCGGTGACCTGGGCGAACCTGCAAGAGACCGGCGTCGCGCCCCCGGGCATCGGCACCGTGTCGTTCGACGGCCAGATCTACCCGCTGTTCCTGCCCACCTCGGACGGCGGCTATGGCTGCCAGGGCTGCCACACCAACCAGGGCGGCGCGACCCCGGCGGGCGGGCTCAACCTGTGGGGCGGCGCCGAGATCGCATACGCGTCGCTCGATCCCACGGAGAACGCCACGCGCGTGAACACGGCGACCCCGGCGTCGAGCACGCTCTTGACCAGGCCGCTCTACCCGGCCACCAACCACCCGATCTTCGCGTGGGGCAGCACGAACGACGCCGCCTACAAGCTCATCCTGCAGTGGATTCAGGAGGGCGCCACCCGCTTCGCCGCGGGTGCCCGCGTGAGCTTCGTGGCGCAGGTGAAGCCGCTCCTCGGCACGGGCACCAGCGCCATCGGTTGCGCCTCCTGCCACACGGGCGGCGCTAGCGCCGGCCTGCAGCTCGATGGCACCGCGCAGGAGATGTACAACGAGCTCACCGTTGAGGACGCCGTCGACGGCGGCACCACCAACGAGGGCCGGCGCGTCAACCTGCAGGGCTACCCCGAGCGGAGCTTGATCATCACGAAGCCCCTCACCGGCCATGCGGCCACGCACCCGACGAAGATCTTCCCGAACGCGGCCGACCAGCGCTACCAGCTGCTCTACCGCTGGATCTCCGAGGGCGCGCAGTACGACGGCTACTGCGAGGACTACTGCGACGACATGATGGCCAACTGCGACAGCGACGCCCGCGACAGCTACAGCTCGCGCGAGGTTTGCCTGACCGCGTGCGGTGCCATGCCCAAGGGCGCCGCGACCGACACGACCGGCGACACGGCGTACTGCCGCGTCTATCACGCGGGCGCCACCGCCGGCGGCGGTGCTGACACGCACTGCCCGCACGCGGGCTTCACGGGCGGCGCGGCGTGCGGCACCTGGTGCGAGTCGTACTGCCGGAACATCCAGGACTTCTGCACGGGCACCAACGCGCAGTACGCGAGCGCCGCGGAGTGCACGACGGCCTGCACTGCGTTCGCCGCCGACGGAGCCGTGGGCTCCAGCGCCGGCAACAACGTGCAGTGCCGCCTCTACCACCTGAAGGCCGCGATCACCGACCCGGCGACGCACTGCGCGCACGCCGGAGCGACCAGCACCGGCGTCTGCGAGTAGGCCCGTTGCGATGACCGGCGCCCGTCGCACGACGACGGGCGCGCCGCGGCGGCACCCGTCTCGCACAGGCGAGCGGGGGCCGCCGTGGTGTTTCTTGCGCGTGCGTTTGTCGGCGCGCACGCCGGGGTCGCCCCACACCCCTTGCGCTTGGTCGGCGGTGTTGGCATTGGCAGGCACAGCATGCGGGGCGCACCCGCTTTGGAGGATCTCGTTCTGGCGTACCGCGACTCTTCACCGCCCCCGGCTGCCCCCGGAGCCCCTCGTCCCTTTGGTGACCGCCCTCCCTTCGGCTCCGGTCCTCGTCCCGGTGGATTCCAAGGTGGAGGTCCGCCCGGCGATCGGCCCGGCTTCGGCGGGCCCCGTGGGCCTCGCGACGATCGCCCGAGCGAGCCGCGCGTCAACCGCCGCATCCGCGTGCGCGAGGTGCGCGTCATCGCCGACGACGGCGCGCAGCTCGGCATCCTGCCCACCGAGGAGGCCATGCGCCGCGCCGAGGAGAAGGGCCTCGACCTTGTGGAAGTGCAGCCGATGGCTCGGCCGCCCGTCTGCAAGATCATGGACTACGGCAAGTTCAAGTATCAGCAGAAGCGCAAGGCCGCCGAGCAGAAGCACAACCAGAAGGTCATCGAGGTCAAAGAGGTCAAGTTCCGCCCGAAGACGGGCAAGCACGACTTCGACACCAAGGTGCGGCACCTGCGCGAGTTCCTCGCCGAGGGCGACAAGGCCAAGGTCACCATCATGTTCCGCGGGCGCGAGATCGTGCACCCGGAGATCGGCCACGACGTGCTCAAGCGCGTGGCCGAGGCCATCGGCGACGTCGCCATGATCGAGCTCGCGCCCCGCATGGAGGGCCGCTCGATGTTCATGGTGGTTGCGCCCGCCAAGCCCGGCCAGAAGAAGACGGCGTTCCCCGCGGTGGTCCCGGTGCCGCCGCCGCCGCCGCCCGGTGCGCCTGGGACGCCAGCAGCGGCCGCCACCCCCGCGACGCCGTCGACGCCCGCGTCCCCGGTTGCCGCCGCTTCTGCTGCGCAGGCGCCGCGCCCCTCGGGGGCGGCGACCCCGCCCCCGGCGGACGTCAAGAAGTAGCGGCGCCGCCCCTTGCCAGGGGCGGCCCGTCGGCTACAAGGAGCGCTCGATTCGACCGTCGCGAGACGCACGACAGGTGACCTCATGGCTCAGAAGCACCGCAAGAATCCCAAGATGAAGACCAACCGCGCCGCTGCCAAGCGGTTCAAGAAGACCGGCACGGGCTTGGTGGTCTACTCCCCCGAGGGGCACCGCCACGGCCTCTCCAACAAGAGCCGCAAGCACAACCGCAAGCTCAAGGCGTCGCGCACGATGTCGAAGGGCGATCAGCGCCTGGTGGATCGGCTCATCCCCTACCTGTAAACCTGGCACGGTCGCGGGTTGCGCTCACCGCAGCGTCGGTGGCACCTCGCGCTCCCGGGCCAACAGCCGGCGCTCCGCGCCCTGGTTCCTGCAACGCGCCGCTGGCGCACGATTCTTGGAGTGAGTCATGGCTCGTGTGAAGGGTGGACCGAAGACGCGTCGTCGTCACAAGCGTGTCCTCAAGATGGCGAAGGGCTACTACGGGAGCCGTCGCACCATGTTCTACATCGCCAACGAGACGGTCGAGCGCGCGC
The DNA here is from genome assembly GCA_964580865.1 of uncultured Myxococcales bacterium. GTDB lineage: Bacteria > Myxococcota > UBA727 > UBA727 > VGSZ01 > JACOUT01. The sequence continues at coordinate 15,901 of CAZONM010000036.1, forward strand.
TCGCCTTCGCGTTTCGCGATCGCAAGGTCAACAAGCGCGACTTCCGCAAGCTGTGGACCGTGCGCATCAATGCGGCCGTGCGGCCGCTCGGCATGAGCTACAGCACGTTCATCGCGGCGCTGAAGAAGAAGAACGTCGGCCTCGATCGCCGCGTGCTCGCCTTCCTGGCGGTGAGCGACCCAGCGGCGTTCGCGTCGGTCGTTACCTTCGCCAAGAGCTGAGCCTTTCGAGGAGATGGCGGCGCGCTCCTCGGACGACGAGGAGGGCGCCGCGATCCGCGTTGCGCTTGGCTCGTCGTATCGACGAACGTGCTGGGCGACGAATACCTCCACGCACCCTCGTGGTAAGGACGGCCTCGTGACCCTCGCCGAGATCGAACAGCTCCTCTCGCGCAGCGTCGACCAGGCGCTGGTCGCGTTGGCCGACGCCACGAGCGCCGACGAGCTCGAGCAACGGCGCGTGCAGTTCCTCGGCCAGAAGGGCTTCCTCACGCAGGCGAAGAAGAGCGTGGGCCAGCTCGCCACCGTCGACGACAAGAAGAAGGCCGGCAAGCTCGTCAACGACGCCGATGCGCGCCTGGCCAAGGCCTACGGCGAGCACAAGGAGCGCATCGAGGCCGCCGCGCGCGACGCCGAGCTGGCCGAGCGCTGGGACGTAACGCTGCCCGGACGCCGCGCGCGGCGCGGCAAGCGCCACCCGCTCACCGCCACCGCCGACGACATCCTCGACGTCCTGGGCGCGCTCGGCTTCGTGCGCGCCGAGGGGCCCGAGATCGAGCACGACTGGTACAACTTCGAGGCGCTCAACATGCCGCGCGAGCACCCCGCGCGCGACATGCAGGACACGTTCTACATCGACGACGACGTGGTGCTGCGCACGCACACGAGTCCCGTGCAGGTGCGCGCCATGCTGGCGCTGGCGCGCCCGCCCATCCGCGTGGCCTGCTACGGGCGCGTCTATCGCAACGACCACGACATCACGCACTCGCCCATGTTCCACCAGGTGGAGGGCCTGTACGTCGACGACAACGTCACCTTCGGCGACCTCAAGGGCACGCTGCAGGTGTTCGTCGAGCGCATCTTCGGCGCGCGCTCGAAGGTGCGCCTGCGGCCGAGCTTCTTCCCCTTCACCGAGCCGTCGGTGGAGGTCGACCTGTCGTGCTTCTCCTGCGGCGGTGCTGGCACCGGTGGCGGCGCCGTGGGCGACGACGGGCGCTGCCGCTTGTGCAAGGCCACGGGGTGGATCGAGATCATGGGCGCCGGCATGGTCGACCCCGAGGTGCTGCGCTTTGGCGGCCTCGACCCGGACAAGCTCACCGGGTTCGCCTTCGGCATCGGCGTCGAGCGGGTGACCATGCTGCGCTGGGGCGTGAGCGACATCCGCCTCTTCTTCGAGAACGATCGCCGCTTCCTGCAACAGTTCTGACCTACGTGCCCTGATCCCCGGGAGTCTGCATGCGCGTCTCCATGAGCTGGCTCACCGAGCTCGTCGAGCTCACCAAGGGGACCGCGCCCGCGCAGGTGGCCGAGCGCCTGACCGCCGTGGGCCTCGAGGTCGAGGCCATGGAGGATCTGGCGGCGCCCTTGGCGGGCGTGGTGGTGGCGCGCGTCGCCGCCGTGGAGCCGCACCCCCAGGCCGACAAGCTGCGCGTGTGCACCGTCGAGGCCGGCGGCGCGCCGCTCACGGTGGTGTGCGGGGCCGCCAACGTCGAGGCGGGCGCGCGCGTGCTCTTGGCCACGGTGGGGACGGTCTTGCCCGGAGGCAAGGCCATCGCCGCGGCCACCATCCGCGGCGTGCAGAGCCACGGCATGTTGTGCTCGGCGCAGGAGCTCGGGCTGCCATTCTCGACCGACGGGCTGCTGCTCCTCGACGACAAGCAGGCCCCCGGCACGCCGGCGGCCGCGGCGCTCGGGCGCGAAGACACGGTGTTCACGTTGGGGGTCACGCCCAACCGCCCCGACGCGCTGTCGCACCTCGGCGTCGCCCGCGAGCTGGCGGCCGCGCTGCGCGTGCGCCTGCGCGCGGCGCCGCCCACCTGTCCCGAGCGCGCCGGCCCCGTCGACGACCTCGCGGCCGTGACCATCGAGGATCCCGAGGGGTGCCCGCGCTATGCGTGCCGGGTCATCGAGGGCGTGGTGGTGGGGCCGTCGCCCCTGTGGCTGGTGATGCGTTTGGCCGCGTGCGGCGTGCGCTCGGTCAACAACGTCGTCGACGTGACCAACCTGGTCATGATGGAGCGCGGCGTCCCGCTGCATGCGTTTGACTACGACACCATCGGCAAGGTCAAGAACCGCGCCGCCGTGGTGGTGCGCGCCGCGCGCGCCGGCGAGACGCTGGTGACCCTCGACGGCAAGACGCGCGCGCTGCTCGAGACCGACTTGGTCATCGCCGATCCCGAGCGGCCCATCGCCCTCGCCGGCGTCATGGGAGGCGCCGCCACCGAGGTGAGCGCCGGTACCACGCGCGTGCTGCTCGAGTGCGCCAGCTTCGCGCCGGCGCGCGTGCGCAAGACCGCGCGGCGCCTGGCGCTCCACTCGGAGGCGAGCCACCGCTTCGAGCGCGGCTGCGATCCGAACGGTGTGATCGCGTCGCTCGATCGCGCGGCCGCGCTCATCGCGGAGCTGTCGTTCGACGCCACCAAGGGCCCCGAGCGTCCGGGCACCGGCGTGCACAACGTCAGCGGCGGCCGCGTGGCCCGCGGCATCGTCGACGTGGCCCCGCGCAAGGCGGTGCCGGCGGTGGTGGCGCTGCGCCCCAAGCGCGCGGCGCAGCTCCTCGGCCTGCCCGTCAAGACCGTCGACGAGGCCACCATCTCGAAGCTCCTGCTCTCCATCGGTCTCGAGGTCGACGGGCGCGACGCCGAGGCGCTGCGCTTCCGGGTCCCCACCTACCGACCCGACCTGACGCGCGAGGTAGATCTCATCGAGGAGCTCCTGCGCTTGCTCGGCACCGACGCCGTGCCTCCGACGCTGCCGGCGCGCGCGTCGGAGGCCGAGGGCCTGTTCGACCCGCGGCGCCACCGCGTGGTGCAAGCCGTGCGCGGCGCCCTCGAGGTGGCGGGCTACGACGAGGCGGTCAACCTCGCGTTCGTCTCACCCGCGGCGCTCGATCCGTTCGACGGCGGCGACGTGGCTGGTCGCATCACCGTGGGCAACCCGCTCGGCGAGGAGATGAGCGTCATGCGGCGCACGCTCCTGCCGGGCCTCTTGGCCAACGCCGCCACCAACCACCGGCACCAGGTGCTCGACGTTCGGCTCTACGAGGTCGCGGCCGTGTTCCTCGGTCGCAGCCCGTCGGGCAAGGCGCCTCAACGCGAGCGCGACGGTGCCGCCGGCGGCGACGCCTGGGCGCGCGAGGTGCCGCGCCTGGCGGGGATCGCTACGGGCGATCGCGCGGGCCAGGGCCTCGACGTCGCGCACGGCCCGGTGGACTTCTTCGACGCGCGCGGGGCGGTGGAGCAGATCCTCGAGGCGGTGGGCGTGCCGTGTCACGGGCCGGCGTCGCCGGTGTCGTTCGTCGCCGCCGACGACCGCTACCCGTTCCTCCATCCCCGTGCGCGCGCCGAGGTCTGGGTGGCGCGCCGAGCGGGTGAGGGGGGCGCCTCCAAGAGCTTCGTCGGCGTGGTGGGCGAGGTGCACCCCGACCTGGCCCGGCGCTATCAGCTCAAGGCGCGCGCCGTCGCGTTCGAGCTCGACATCGAGACCCTGGCGCGCGTGGCCGGCGAGCGCCAACGCGTGCGGCCGCTGCCGAGGTTCCCCTCGGTACGCCGGGACCTGGCCTTGGTGCTCGACGACAAGGTGACGGCGGCCGAGCTGTGTGCCCGCCTGCACGACAATGGTGCCGTGCGCGGCATCCTCGAGGATCTCCAGATCTTCGACGTGTACCGCGGCGCCGGCATCCCGGCGGGCAAGCGCTCCATCGCGCTGGCGCTCACGCTGCGCGCGCCCGATCGCACGCTCACCGACGACGAGGTGTCGCGCGCCACCACGGTGCTCCTCGACGACGCGCGCGCGCACTTCGGCGCCGAGGTGCGCGCCTGACGAGGCGAGCGCCCCGATGACGCCGCGCGCGCGCGCCCGGATCCGCAACGCCGCCGTGCTGGCGGTGGTGGCCGCGGCCTGCGGCGGCGTGGGCTGGTGGGCGACCAGGCCCGCACAGGTGCGCGGGCGCGAGGCGGCGCGCCAGGATCGGCTCGACGCGCGCTTCGAGGATGCCTTTGGCGACAAGACCGCCGCGCCCCCACCGCGGACCCTCGACGCGGGCCCGGTGTTGTTGGATGATGGCCGAACGCCCCCGGCTCCCGATCGCTGAGCGCGGGTGGCGGCGGGATCGACGCAGGAACGACGCAGGAACGACGCAGGAGCAGCGATGGCCACGTCCGCAGCACCCTCCACATCGGCAGCCCACGACACCCGCAGCGACGGCGATGCGCGCACGGTGACCAAGGCGGACCTGATCGAGGCGGTGTACGAGAAGGTCGGCTTCTCCAAGAAAGAGTCGAGCGAGATCGTCGAGCGCATCCTCGAGACCATGAAGGCCACGCTGGCGCGCGGCGAGAAGCTCAAGGTCTCGGGCTTCGGGAAGTTCGAGGTGCGCCACAAGAACACCCGTCGTGGGCGCAACCCGCAGACCAACAAGGAGCTGCAGATCCCGGCGCACCGCGTGGTGGCGTTCAAGCCGAGCCAGGTCCTGAAGGCGGCCATCGCCGGCGAGTCGCTCGCCGGTGTCTCCGACGACGACCTCGAGTAGCTGCGCGCCGACGAGCGCCCGCGGGGGTACCTGCGTCCGTGTCCGGTCAGGAGGCGAGCCCGTGCCAGAAGCCTTGGTGAACGACGACGTCCCCCTCGTGCCGAACCGCCGGCGTGCGCACGTTGACCGCGTTCGTCGTTCACCTGGTCGCGGGGATTGAAAGGGGGGCGCATGGCCGAGGACCAAGCAGGCGCGTCGCGGCGCCCGACCCTGCCGCAAAAGAAGTACTTCAAGATCGGCGAGGTCGCCGACCTGGTGGGCGTGGAGCCACATGTGCTGCGCTACTGGGAGACGCAGTTCCCGCAGGTGCGGCCGCACAAGGCGAGGAGCGGCCACCGCCTGTACCGACGGCGCGAGGTCGAGACCCTGCTCGCGATCCGCGAGCTCTTGCATGTCCAGCGCTTCACCATCGCCGGCGCGCGTCAGGCGCTGCGCCAGGCGGGCGGCGTGGCGTCGCTCCTGCCGCGCTTCTTCGATATGCCCGGCGCCGACGAGGGGACCGCCGCGGCCGCGCCCGACACCGGCATCCCCGACGGCGACGGCACCGACGCCACCGACCCCGACGGCGCCCCCGCCTTCGATCGCTCCGCCGACGGTGAGCTCGCGCCGGTCGAGGTGGTCGGCCTGGAGCCCGAGGCGCTGCGCGCAGCCTTGGCGCGCGAGCAGGTCGAGCGCGCGGCGCGCGGCGGCGTGGTGGAGGTCGACGTCGTCGCCGACGAGGACGTGCCGGCGCGGCCGCTGGCGGCGCGCGGCTCGCTGTCGCTCGGCCCCGCGCGCCGCGCGCTGGTAGAGGGCGCGCTGGCCGACGCCCGCACCATCCTCGCCTTGCTCGATCGCGAGGACCAGCGCGACCGTCGCGCCCTGATCTGACGCCTGCCGCTTGGCGGCGGAGCTCGTACCACATCCCCGGCGGCACCTTGGCGATCTACGACAGGCTCCCGACGTCGGTACGGCTCATGGAGGTGGGCCCCCGCGACGGCCTGCAGAACGAGGCCACCGTGGTGGAGACGCGCGCCAAGCTGGCGTTCATCGACGCCCTGGCCGACGCCGGGCTCGCGCGCATCGAGATCACGGCCTTCGTCAACCCGCGCTGGATCCCGGCGCTCGCCGACCAGGTCGAGGTGGCCCGCGGCGTGCGCGCGCGCGACGGCGTGCGCTACGCGGCGCTGGTGCCGAACGTGAAGGGCTACGAGGCGGCCGCCGCCAGCGGGGTGCACGAGGTCGCGATCTTCTTGGCGGCCACCGACGGGCACAACCAGAAGAACATCAACTGCACTACCGCCGAGGCGCTGCAGCGGTATCACGAGGTGACGGCGCGCGCGCGCTCCGACGGGCGGCCGTTTCGCGCCTACGTCTCGTGCGCCTTCGGCTGCCCCTACGAGGGCGCGGTGGCCCCTGCGCGCGTGGTGGACCTGGTGGGCAAGCTGGTGGCGCTCGGCGCCTACGAGGTGTCCATCGGCGACACCATCGGCGTGGGCAACCCGCGCCAGACCGTGGAGCTGGTGCGCGCGCTCAAAGGCGCGCTGCCGCTCGACCGGCTGGCGCTGCACCTGCACGACACGCGCGGCACCGCGCTCGCCAACATCGCCGCCGCGCTCGACGAGGGGGTGTGCTCGTTCGACAGCTCGGCGGGCGGGCTCGGCGGCTGTCCGTACGCGCCGGGGGCGTCGGGCAACGTCGCCACCGAGGACCTGGTGTACATGCTCGAGGGCATGGGCGTGGCCACGGGCGTTGACCTCACGAAGCTGGTCCGGGCCTCCCTCGCGCTCGAGGAGGCGCTCGGACGGCGCTTGCCGTCCAAGGTGCTGGCTGCCATGCGGAGCACGTGCGCGTGATCCGAGTCCTCGCCCCGGTCGTCGTCGCGGCGGCCGCAGCCTTGGCGGGCTGCGAGGGGTGCGTGGCGCGCGAGGCGCTGCCGATCCGCAAGGTGCTCGTCGACGTCGATCCGCCCGCCGTGGCGGCCGGCGTCGACCGCGAGCTCGTGCGTGGCGTGGTCCACGACGTGCTCGGCCGCGCCCGGGGCTTCCGCGTCGTCGAGGGCGAGCGCGGCGAGGCCGCCCTCCTGCGCGTGCGCGTGGAGGCCTACCACTCCGAGGAGCCCAACGCGACCGAGGCGCGCGCGCGCGGCACCGCCACGCTCACGGTGGAGGTGACCGACGTGCCCGGCGAGAGCGGCGCCGGCTACCGTGGGCACTCGGTGGCGAGCGCGTCGGGGCGCGTGGAGCCGCGCCTGTTGATCGAGCAGGCGCTGCGTGACGCGCTCGCGCAGGTGCAGATGACGCGCACGGCGGCCGACCTCGACAGCGCGCAGCTCATCGCTTGGCTCGATGACCCCGAGGCCACCGGCGAGCAGCGGCGCCGCGCCGTGCGCATCCTCGGGTCGCGCCGCGAGCGCGCGGCCACCGAGGCCCTCACGCGCGCGCTCCTCGACAAGGAGGACATCGAGCTCTCGCAGCTCGCGCTCGTCGCCATCACCAACATCGGCGATCCCTCGGCGCTCGACGCCGTCATCGAGTTCTCGGAGCGCCAGCCCGGCCCGGTGCGCAAGCAGTGCATCGAGGCGGTCCGCGCCATGGGCACGCCGCGCGGCCAAGCCTGGCTGTTCGTGCTCGCGTCCGGCCACCCCGACGACGACGTGCGCGCGTTGGCGGCCGCCGCCCTGGCGTCGCTCGAGCAGCGCGCGCCACAGGGGCCCGCGGTGG
>CAZONM010000037.1:0-22882 GCA_964580865.1 uncultured Myxococcales bacterium
GCCGCTGCCGGCGCCGGCTCGCCGCGCACGACCACCGGCGCGTCGGGCGAGATGCCCACGTCGCCGCCCGCGGTCTTCACCACCAAGCGGAAGCGCAGCCCGCGGTTGGGCGTGCGGACGTCGGCGCCTGCGGCGTCCTTGCCGTCCCAGGTGACGACGCTGGGCACCGCGCCGTCGCCGCGCAGCTCGCGCAGCGTGGCGCCGCTCTCATCGCCGCCCTCGGCCCCGGCGGCCCCGTCGATCACGCGCACGAACCACGAGGCCACGTCCACGCTCGGCACCGTGGTGGTTAGCTGCACGTCGCCGCGCGCGTCGAGACCGACCACGCCCCGGCTGTCGTCGAGCCCCACCGGAACCACGCGCACGCCGAGCAGCGCCGCGTCGACGGGCTGCCCCGCCACCACGATGGCGCGCTCGGTCTCGCGCCACTCGACTCCGACGGGGGGGGCCGGCGCTGGCGCCAACGCGCCGCCGGGCGCCTTGGCGTCGCGCACCAGGTGCACGCGCGCGCCCGCCGGCGTGTGCACGTCGACCGTGAGCTTTTCGGGCTCGGGGACCTCGAGCTCGAGCGAGAACGTGCCGTCGTCGGCGAGCACGCGATCGGTCCCTTGCACCACCAGCGTCGGCGCGTGCTCGGGCGGCGGCAGCACCTTGGGCATCGCCTCGCCGGCACCACCCTCGACCAGCAGCTCCACGCGCCGGTTCTTCGCGCGGTCGTGCTTCTTCAGGTTCGGGACCTTGAGCGCGCTGTCGCCGGCGCCGCGCGGCTCGAGCTTGGCCGCGTCGACGCCGAAGCCCGTGGCGATCGCCGTGACGACCTCCGCCGCGCGGTTGGCCGTGAGCGCCGCTGGCGCCTTGGTCCCCGCCCCGTCGGTGTGCACGATCACGATCACGCGGCGGGCGCCGCCGGCGAGCGCGTCGACGATCGCCTGCCGGTGCGTGCCGAGCCACGACAGCAGGCGCAGCGCCGGCTTGCCCGAGGCGCGGAACAAGGCACCGCCGCTCTCGTCGATCTCGGCCAACGGCCCGGCGGTCGCGGGCACCGGCGGCGCGCCCGCGCGCACGCCGAAGTAGCGCCCCGACGACGACGCGCGATCGCCGCTCGGGTACGCCACGGTGAGCGTGGCTCTGTACAGGTGTCCCTCGAACAGCGTCGGCACGCCCGTGGCCGGATCGCGCCCGTCGAACGTCAGGCGATCCGGCGGGCCGCCGTGCCCGGCGAACATCCAGGCGAACGTCGGCGCGACGTCGTCGGGCACGCGCACGCCGTCGTCCGCGCTGGCGCCCAACCCGAGATCCTCGACGAGCAGCTCCCACGCCACCGGCCCGCCGCTGGCGCGCGGCACCAACAGCAAGCGTGGCCGAAGCGCGCCGTCGACGACGCCGGCCAAGTTCGGGCCGGCCGGCGCGAACACCGGCTCCGCGCCCTCGGCACCGAGCCCGAGGTCGGCGTGGGGCAGCGCGAGCGCCTCGCCGTTGACGCTCACCTGTGGCGGCGCGACGCGACCGGCAAGCGTGAGCTTGACCGTGGGCACCGGCGGTGGTCGATAGGCCGCCTCGTTGACCACCAGCACCGGCTTGTCGTCGACGAAGTAGCGGCACTGCGCGGCGAAGGCCACCTGCGCCGGCGCGCCCGGCGAGACGTAGAAGCTCTGGCGCGGCGACGCCACGGTCGTGCCGGGCGGCAGGGTGCGCTCGTCGAGCTTCGCCAGGTGCATGCCCGCGGGGATGGCCGAGAGGTGCGCCTTGCCCACCACGTCGGTCTCGGTGAAGTGGCCCGTGTCGAGCCACAGCCGCGCGCCGAACACCCCCTCCTCGCCGTCGCGCTGCAGGCCGTCGCCGTCGTCGTCGCAGAACACCTTGGCGCGCAGCGTGGACAGATCGAAGATCGGGTCGGCCACCACCTGCACGCGCGCGACGGCGTCGTCGGAGAGCGGCACCTGGCCCGCGGCCAGGCGCAGCGCGGCCCGGTTCTCGTGCTCGCCGAAGCTGGCGCCGGGCCCGACCACCACGTTGTAACGCAGCTCGTACGCCGTGCTGCCGGCCAGCGTGAACGGACCGAAGGTGCGCACGCGCACGCCCACGGTGGCGACGTCGACACGCATGCGGCGCTCCTGACCGCGACCGTCGCGCGTGATCTCGTCGAGCCGGAAGCTGCCCGGCACGAGGTCGAAGCCGGCGGGCAGCGCGTCGACGATCTCCACGCCGCCGTCCTCCGCCGTGACCCCTGCCAGCGCGCGGTTGTCGACGTACACCGCGTACGTGACGATGTCGCCGATGGAGACGCGCTTGCGGTTGGCGGTCTTGGTGATCGCGAGCTGCGTCGACAGGCGATCGGTGGGCAGGTGGTTGCGCTGCAGGAGCGGCTGGTCGCGCTCCACGGCGAAGCGCAGGAAGTACGGTGGTGCCTGCTCGGTGCGCGGCAGCGTCACGTCGCTGACGTCGCCATCGACGTCGAGCGACGCCACCGCGCCCATGGGATCGCCGTCGGGGTCGGCAGGCACGGGCCGCGCGACCGACGGGAAGCTCGTGAGCGGGTCGGGCGTCTCCACGAAGACGCGATAGCTCCCGGGCGGCGCGTCGAAGCGGTAGAGGCCCTGCGGGCCCACCACCTGCCCTTGCTGGCCCGCGCCGAGCTGCGTCTCCGGAACCAGCGCGTCGTTGGCGGGGTTGTGGTCGCCGTCGTCGACGTAGAGCCACACCCGCGCGCGCTCGGCAGGGGCCCGGGTGTCGGCGACATAGACGGCGCCGTTGGCGCGCACGGCCACGTCGCTCTCGCGCACCTCGCCGTCGGCGAGGTCGGGTACGCCCACGTCGCCCAGGTGCGCGCCGCCCGGCGATCGCAGCTCCAGGCGATAGCCGCCCGCCGGGATCGACAGCAGACGATAGGCGCCGCGCTGATCGGACACGACGCTCTGCACCGGATCGCGCGCGCCGTCGCGGAACGCGAGCACCACGACGCCGCGCACGCGCTCGTCGCTCTCGGGCTGGAAGGCGCCATCGTGCGCTCCACCGTCGAGGAACAACGTGCCCGACAGCGCCGCCGTCCCGGGCACCAGGCCCACCGCCAGGTCCGCGCGGCCGAGGTCCACGGCCGCGACGAGCGTCGCGTCGAGCGACGCCACCTCGGCGCTCGCCACCACCTGCACGCGGTCGCCGGTGCGCGCGTCGTCGGCCACGGCCGCAGCGAACGTGACGTCGAACGCGCTCCCGGCGCTCACCACGAGCGGCGCCTCGAGCACGAAGGCGCGCGTGTCGGCGTCGAAGCGCAAGCCCGGCGGCGGCGCGTCGGCGTCGATCACGAGGTTCGCCGACACCCCCACGCTCAGGGCGCGCACGCGCACGTCCTCCAGCGAGCGGTTGACGATGTGCGTGCGCACGGTGACCGCGTCACCGGCGCGCACGACCCCACCGTCGTCGTCGGTGATGCTGGTGGTGCCCTGGTCGATGACGAGCGCGCGCGCGTCGCGCACCGGGATGGACGTGGCCTGGTCGCCCGGCAGGCCCAGGTCGGCGTCGGTGAGCAGGCTCTCGTCGGCGCTCTCGACCGTGGCCTGGTTCACGACCACGCGAGCGTCCTCCACCACCACGCGGAACTCGAAGCTCACGCCATCGCCGGCCTCCACCACGTCGCGCCGGAAACGCAGCAGCACTCCGTCGATCTCGGCGTCGTCGCGATCGCCGGCGTCGGTGGCGGCGGCCCCGTCGACCCGCAAGCTGCCCGGCACGAAGCGCGTGCCCGCAGGAACGGCGTCTTCCACGCGCACGTCGCGCGCGGGCTCGGTGCCGACGTTTTCCACGTTGATGACGAACGTCATCTCGTCGCCGGCGCGCGCAGGCGACGGCGCGCCGAGCTTCTGCGCCACCAGCGCGCTGCCGCCGCCCACCACCACCGACGTCGGGTCGCCCACCACCAACGGCGTCAGCGGGTTGTCGGACGCGGCGTCGGGCACGCCGTCGGCGCGCAGCACGGCCTGGTTGTCGATGCGCAACCCGCGCGGCGCGCTCGGCAGCACGCGCACCTGCGTCTCCACCACGACCGCACGCCCGGGATCGACGTCGCCGAGCGCCAGGCCGCTCATCAATGGCGATGCGCCGCCGACGTCGGCGACCGGGGCGCCGCGCACCTGGGTCGTGCCCGGCAGGTAGGCGGTGCCGCCCGGCACGGCGTCCACCACGCGCGCGTTCGCCGCCGGCGCGCCACCCGCGTTCAGCACGGTGATGCGGTAGGTGAGCACGTCGCCGGGCTCCACCAGGCCGCCATCCTCGTCGATGACCTCCTTGGTCGTCGCCGACAGGTCGGCCGCGCTGCGCGTCCGCATCACCGCCGGTCCGATGATGGCGGGCGTGGCGCTGGTGGCGCTGGTGACCATGCCCGCCACCGGGATGTCGAGCGCGTCGGGCAAGACGGCGGCGAGCGCGCCCTCGAGCTCCATGGTCGCGGTGGCGCCGGGATCCATGCGCGCCAGCGCGGCCGTCTGGCTCGCCGTCCAGCGCACGACGTCACCCGTGACCACGCCACCCTCGGTGGTCTCGTCGACGAGGAAGTGGACGCGCAGCAGCGGCACCTCGAGGACCACCGCCTGCGCGACCTGCGTGCCCTGGTTTGCGAACGTGATGCGCGCGCGCACGCGCTGGCGCGGCACGACGGTGGGGCCGAGCGGCTCGCCGCTGTCGCCGTCGAACAGCTCGACGGTGCCCGCGAACAGCTCGTTGGCCACCACCACGCGGCTCGTGGGATCCCCCGGCGCCGACGTCGTCGGGTCGTCGGACGCGCGCGGGATGCCCACCTCATCTGCCGTGGCCTCGGCCTGGTTGGCGATGACGGTGCCGCCCGACGCGAGCGGATCCACGCGCGCGCCGAGCCGCACCATCGCGTTCGCGCCCGCTGCCAGCGTGCCCACGGACCACGTGACGACGCCGTCCGCCACAACGCCGCCATCCAGCGGCGCCACGTCCACCAGGCCCGCCGGCACCACGTCGCGCACCGCCACGTTGGTGGCGGCGACGCTGCCGCCGTTGGCGATGCCGATGCGGTACTCGACGACGTCACCGGGGGCCAACACGCCGCCGTTGGCGTCGATGAGCTCCTTGGACAGCGCCAAGGTCGGCGCGCTTGGGACGATCACGGTGGGATCGCCCAAGGTGGCCGTCGCGGGGTCGTCGGTGACCACGGCGCCGACCACGTCGATGGACACCATGCGCGCCTGGTTGGCGATGGGCGTGCCGTCGGCCACCGTGTCGTTGATGCGCGCGACCACGGCCACGGCCACCGCGGCGCCGCGCGCCACCGTGGCCAGCGCCGGCGTGGTCGTCGCGTCCCATACCACGGCGTTGCCCGCTGCAACGCCGCCGTCCTCCACGGCGACCACGGTCATGGTGTCGGGGAGCTGGTCGCTGATGCGCACGTCGCGCGCGGCACCGGCGCCGCTGTTCACCACCGTGATGGTCCAGCGCACTTCGTCGCCGACCAAGAGCGCGCCGCCGTCCTCGTCGGTCGCCACCTTGGTGGAGGTGGTGAGGTTCGGCTGCGCGTCGATGAGCACCACGGTGGGATCGCTCGGCGCCGCGGTGGTCGGGTCATCCGACAGCACGGTGCCGAGCTCCACGCCGGTCACGGTCGCCTGGTTCGCGATCTGCGTGCCGTTGATCGTCGTCGACATCACGCGCGCGTCGAACGTGAGCGTCGCGCTCGCCCCCGGCGCCAGGGGCGGCACCACACCCGTGAGCGTGCGCGTGCCGCCATCGAAGGCCAGGCCGGGACCGGGCGCCACGTCGGTCAGGGCGGCATCGACGACGTCGGTGAACGCGACGGCCTCGGTGGGGCCGCTGCCGAACGACGTGAGCGTCACCGTCCACGTGAGCACGTCGTCGGGCGCGTGGACGCGGCCACCGGCGACGTCCTTCTCGACGCGTAGCCGGCCCACCGTCTCCACGGTGAAGGTGGTGGGATCGTCCACGGGCGCCGTGTCGGGATCGTCGCTCAACGTCGCGGGCACGTTAGTGCCCGCGAGCGACGCCTGGTTCGCGACCACCGTGCCGTCGGCGACGCCGGCGGCCACGCGCACGCGCAGCACGCGCGTGACGGCGTTGGCCGAGCCCGGCGCCACATCACCGAGAGCCCACGTGACGGTGGCGGCCGTCACCGCGCCGCCGCCGGCGTCGACGATCTGGAGCGTGGCAGGCACGACGTCGCTGATGGTGACGGCGCGCGCCACGGCGTCGCCGCCGTTCTCGACGCGTACGGTGTACTCGACGTCGTCGCCGGGCTCCACCGGCGCGCCGTTCAGGTCGGCCCATCGCTTGGTGAACGTCGACAGGTCCGGCGCGCTATCGACCTCGAGCGCGGTGGGGTCGCCGAAGGGCGCGGTCGACGGATCGTCCGACGCGAACGGCGCGGCCGAGCCGTCCTCCGCCAAGACCGCCTGCGCGCTCACGACGATACCGTCGTCGAGCGGGAGCATCAGCTGCGCCTCGACGTAGGCGCGCACCACGTCGCCCGGGGCCACGCTCGCGAGCGCCGGTACGCCCGCGGCGCTGAAGGCCACGCCGTTACCCACGACGACGCCGCCGGGCGCGCTGAGCACCTGCAGCTCGGGCGGCAACGCCAACAGCGCGACCACGTTGGCTGCCGCGGCGCGGCCGCGGTTTTGCACGTCGAGCACCCAGCGCACCACCTCGCCGGGCCGCGCCACGGCGACCGGCACGAACGCGCCGTCGGTGGTCTCGAGCGTGGTGGCCGCAAGATCGGCGGCGCTCACCACCTGCACCACGGTGGGGTCGAGCGGCGCGGGCGTGGTGGGGTCGTCCGACACCGCGTCGGGGAAGCCCGCCTCCGCCACGTTGGCGCGCCCCTGGTTCGCGATGAGCGTGCCGTTCGGCAGCGGCGAGCGCACGCGCGCGGTGAAGCGCACGGTGGCGGTTGCGTCCACCGCCAATGACGCGATGGTCCACGTGATCTCGTTGCCCGCGAGCACGCCGCCGTCCTGCGGCACCACCGCCTCGAGGTTGGCGTCGACGGTGTCGCGCACCGTGACGCCGTCGGCGCTGCGCCCGCCGTCGCTCGTCACCACCATCGTCCAGGTCAGCGTGTCGCCGGGCTCGAGCGGCGCGCCGTTGTCGTCGACCACGGTCTTGTCGATCGACAGCCGCGGCGACGACCGCACGGTGAAGCGCGTGGGGTCGTCGACGGCGCCCGTGGCGGGATCGTCGGTGGGCACGGCCGCCACGCCGGTGGCGCTGACGAACGCCTGGTTCGCCACGACCACGCCGTCGGCCAGGGGGCGCGCGATGACCGCGTCCACGGTCACCGTCGCGGAGCCGCCCACCCCCACGGTGCCGAGGGACCACGACGCGACCCCGCCGCCAAACGTGCCCCCCTGGCCCACCACCACGGCGCCGAGCTCGGCGGGCACGGCGTCGCTGACGGCGACGGCGAGCGCGTCCTCGCTGCCAGTGTTGGCGATGGTGATGGTGTAGCGCACGGCGTCGCCGGGCTCGAACGTGCCGTCGCCGTCGAGGTCGGTGACCGCCTTGGTCGCGGTGTCGAGCACGGGGCGCGACACGACCGTGAGGATGGTGGGGTCGAGCGGCGCGATGGTGGTGGGGTCGTCCGAGGGCACGGTGGGCGCCGACGACGACGACGCTTGCGCCTGATTGGCGATGGTGGTGCCGTCGGGCAGCGGCGTGGCGATGCGCGCGCGGAAGCGCAGCACGCGCGGCGCGCCCGGCAGGTGCGTGAAGCTCGGGAAGCTCACCACGCCGCCGGCGACGGAGCCGCCGTCCGCCGAGTCGAGGAAGGCGAGCCTGCTGTCGAGCGCGTCAGTCACCGTCACCGCGGTGGCGGGCGCGTTGCCGAGGTTCTCGAGCGTGAGCGTGAACGTGACCGCGTCGCCCGGGCGCAGCACCCCGGCGTCGTCGTCGACGAAGGTCTTGGTGAGCGACAACAGCGCCTGCGACGTCACCGTGAAGCGCGTGGGATCGAGCGGCGTCCCCGTGCTCGGATCGTCGGACAACACCGGCGCCACCACCTGCTGCGCGGTCGTGCGCGCCTGGTTCGACACCACGGTGCCGTTCGGCAGCACGGCCACGAGGCGCGCGTCGAAGCGCAGCGCCACCGACGCGCCCGGCGCGATCGCCGCCAGAGCGCCGTCCGTGCCTTGGTCGAACACCACGTCGCCACCCTCGACGCGCCCGCCGGCGTTGAGGATCACGGTCTCGAACGACGGGTCGATCGTGTCGCGCACCTCCACCGCGGTGGCCGCGCCGTCGCCGGTGTTCGTGACGGTGATGGCGTAGCGCACGACGTCGGCGGGCTCCCACGGGGCGCCGTCGAGATCCGCCGCGGTCTTTTGTACGACGAGGATCGGCGAGGCGCGCACCACCACCACCACGGGCGCGGTGGTGAAGTCCTGCGCCGGCGCCGCCGCCGACACCGTGGCCGTGTTGGCGATGGTGGTGCCGTCGGGCGTGCCCGCCGGCACGCGCGCCTCGAAGCGCACGACCGCGGAGGCGCCCACCGCGAGCGCGCCCAGGGGCCACGTGATGACGCCGCCGCTGGCGCTGCCGCCGTCCTGCACGCTCTCGATCGTCAAGGGTACGGGCACCGCGTCGGTGACCACCGTGGCCGACGACGGGATGGTCCCGTCGTTTCGCACCGTGATCGAGTAGCGCAGCACGTCGCCGGGACGCACGTCGCCGCCGTTGAGATCGAGCACCGCCTTCGTCGATGACGAGAAGATGGGACGCGCCACCACCACCAGCGGCGGCGAGGTCACCGTGAGCGCCTGCGTGGTCTCGATGGCCGGCGTGAGGAGCGCGCTGTTTTGCAGCACGAACCCGTCGGGCGCCGCGGCGAGCACCGTCACGCGGAACACGACGTCGGCGGTGCCCGGCGTGACGAACGAGACGAAGCCGGTCACCGTGCCCGTGCCGTTGGCGCCCCCGGCGCCGCAGGTGACGGCGCCGAAGGCGGGCACCGACACCATCTGGCACGAGCCCACGTTGGCGGGCAGGTCGTCGGCGATCTGCACCACGTCGGCGGCGGGCCCGCTCTTGCTGATGCGAATGCGATACTCGACGACGTCGCCGGGGGCGAGCACGCCGCCGTTTTCGTCGGTGACCTGCTTGCTCGAGCCCACCAGCGAGACGCCCGAGGCGACCACGACGGTGGTGGGGTCGGGCGTGGCGGGGGTCGCGGGGTCGTCGGTGAGCAAGGGCACGGCCAGCGAGGGCTGGGCCACCCATCCCTGGTTCGCGATGGGCGTGCCGGCCGCGACGCCGGCGCGGATGGTGCCCGTGAACACCACCTCCGCCGACGACGACGGCGGCACGGTGATGCCGCGGACGTCGATGGTGTTGCCCGCGGAGGCGTCGGTGGCGCCCGCCGGCACCGACACCACGGTGACGTTGTCGAGCTCCGAGGGCACGACGTCGAGCACGCTGACGTTCGGCGCGGTGCGCGCGCCCACGTTGGGGATGGTGATGCGGTAGGACAGCGACGTGCCCACCGTGGGAGCGCCGCCACCCACCACCGTCACGGTCTTGGTGGGCTGCCCGAGCTCGGCGGCCTGCACCAACGTCGACGCCGGCCCCACCAAGAGCGGCGACAGGCCATCGGCCGCCACGGTGAAGAAGTTCTCCAGCACGGTGCCGTCGGTGACGTCGTCGTC
The DNA here is from genome assembly GCA_964580865.1 of uncultured Myxococcales bacterium. GTDB lineage: Bacteria > Myxococcota > UBA727 > UBA727 > VGSZ01 > JACOUT01. Next base: position 9,672 of record CAZONM010000037.1, read on the forward strand.
GATGACGACGCGGAAGCGCACCTCGCAGCGCTCGCCCACGGTGAGCGTGCCCACGTTGAGGCCGCTGCCGCTGAGCACTGGCGACGTGCCGCCCACGTCCCCCGACGGCACGCCGCAGGTGTTGGTGGTGCTGCCCGCTACGTACGACACGCCCACCGGGAGCTGGTCGCGGAGCCGCACGTTGGTGGCGTCGGCGGAGCCGTCGTTCTCGACGCGCAGGAGGTAGTTGAGCGTCTCGCCGGCGCCGGCCACGGGCTCGAGCACCACCTTCTCGGTGCCGGTGTTGACGAAGCGCGGCGAGTACGTCTCGGCCGACAAGAGCATCCACGAGAGCAGGAACAGCTCACCCGAGCCGCCCGAGCCGTTGTCGGGCACGCCGTCGCCCGAGCCGGCCACCACGGTCATGGTGGTGTCGTCGGCGCGCAGGATGTTCAAGCCCGACGGCCCGATGTCGAAGGTGTCGATGTCGAGGCCCGGGTGGGCGCCGCCCCCTTGGTTGTTGCTGCCGTTCATCACGTTGCCGGGTCGGTTGGTGGCGTCTTGCAGGCGCGTCACCACGGGGTTGCCGGTGGTCCGCACCTGCACGAAGTCGGCGCAGCGCCCGTCGTCGCAGCGCAGGGGGTTGCCGGGCGGCAGCAGGTTCTGCGGCGGTACGCCGAGCTGCGCGTCGCCCTCAAACGCCATCAGCGTGAGGTCGCCGTCGGCGCTGGCGCCGATGGTGAACCCGTCGAGCGAGAACGGCGGGCTCACGCCCGACGAGAACCCGCCGCTGGTGCTGCCTTGCTCGTCGACCGCGTAGAACCCGTCGTAGAGCACCAGGTCGCGGCGCACGGGCTCGGTGGGCGACTCCCACAACACCACCACGCCCCAGCCGCCAAAGAACGCCTGGCAGCGCCCCGGGTCGGTGCCGCAGTCGGTGGCGTAGAGATCGACGTCGTCGACGCCATAGGTGCCGACGGCGCCGCCCGCGCCGAGCTGCTGCAGCGACCACGTCACCTCACGCCGACACACGTACATGCGCAGCGGCGTGATGCCGCCGCCACCGAACGTGTGCGTGCGCTGCAGGCAGCGGTTGAGGCCACCGTTGGGCTCGCCGGGCAAGAGCGAGTCCACGCTCAGGTCGTTCAGCAGCGTGCCGTCGGGCAGCGTGAGGTCGACGTTGCGATCTTGCGGCACGCCCAGGCCAGGGTCGTAGGTGCCGGCCCAGAACAGGAACGCGCGCACCACCGTCGCGTCGGCCGGCATGCGCGAGAGCGGGATGGTCGCCTCGGAGCCGCCCACGCGCACGGCGAAGTTCGCGGTGCCGTCGTGCTCCATGAGCGTGTTGCCCACGCCCACCGCGGCGCCGAACACCGTGTGGCTCACCACGCGCGCGGGCGGCGTGCCGTCGGTGATGGCGGACGCGCGCGGCGCGGCCAGGCACAACACGGCGCAGGCGACACCCGCGACGACGCCCGACCACCCCCGCGCACGCGACGCGCTCGTCGACGGCAGAAACCGCGGCATGACGGGCCAGTGTACGTCCGGATCTCACGGCGTCCCAAAAGAGGCTCAGCCCAAGTGGGATACGGACCTACCCGGTCGCCGGGTGGCGCCGGGAACAGCGCGCGCGACGTCGCGCCAGCGCGCCGCCGGGTGGCGCATGACGTGCGGACGCAGCGCCAGCCGAGCCCGACGCGCGCTACTTGCCCTTCTTCTTGCCCTTGGTGGGGCCGAGCGCCTTCACGCGCTTCTTGGCGTCGGCCACCAGCGTGGACTTGGGGTGCTTCTCGATGAGCTCGTTGTAGAACACGCCGGCCTCTTCCTTGAAGCCGAGCTGCTCGAAGCAGATGCCGATCTTGTAGAGCGCGCTGTCGCGCTTCTCGCTCTTGGCGTCGTCGAGCACCACTTGATAGGCGAGGATCACCTGCTTGAACGCCGCCTCCTTGGCCTTGGGATCGCTCATGCCCGAGGCCTGGGTGAAGATGCTCTCGGCCTTCCAGAACGCCGCGTTGTCGACGAGGTCGGGCAGGGCGCTCTTGTGGCGCAGCAGGAACAGGTCGAACGCCTCGGCGCTCTCGCCGTACTTCTTGTCGTCGAACAGCTTCTTGGCGAAGTCGTAGTGCGCCTTCGCGTCGGCCGGCACCTCGAGGCCGCCGATGGTGGCCGGCTTGTTCAGGTCGTCGAGCTTGGGGGCTTTCTCGGCGGCGGCCACGCTCACGGGCGGCCGCTCCAAGATGCTCGCCACGGTCTTGGTGGTCTCACCGAGCTCGTGGCGCGCCTGCTCGATGTCACCGCGCAAGGTCTGCAGCTCGGCGATGGTCTTGGAGAGCTGAACGCCAGCATCGGCGTCGGCCTGGCGGAGGTTCGCCAGCGTGCCCTCGAGCTCGTTCACGCGGCGCGCGAGCTCGTCGAGGCGGCCCTTCTCCTGCGTGCGCGCGTCGGAGAGCTGCCGCTGGGCTTGGGCCACCTCGGCCTTCAGCTCCTGCATGTCGCGACGGAGCGCGTCGCCCTCTTCGCGCGTGGTGATGCAGCCGGTGGCGCCGACGCACACCGCGCACAGCCCGACCAGCACGAGGCCCCACCGCGGCGCGCGCGTCATTGCACCACCAGCTCGGCGCGGCGGTTCTTCGACCAAGCGTCCTCGGTGGCCGCGGCCACCAGCGGCTTCTCCTCACCGTAGCTGATGGTGGAGATGCGGGCCTTCGCCACGCCCAGGCGCACCAGGTAGTCGCGCACGGAGCTGGCGCGGTTGTCGCCGAGCTGCAGGTTGTAGTCGGTGGTGCCGCGCTCGTCGGCGTGGCCCTCGATGCGCAGGCGCCACTCGGCGTTCTGCTGCAGGCACTTGGCGAAGGTGTCGAGGACCTCGCGCGCGTCGGGCCGCAGGTCGTGCATGTTGAAGTCGAACTGCACGCGCGCGGCCTTCTCGCACGTGAGCGCGCCGGTGTCGGGCGCGGGCGTGCTGGTCCCCGCCGACGCCGGCGCCACGCAGCGGCCCTTGTCGCACTGCAGGCCGCCGCCGCACGGCTTGGCGTCGGTGCACTGCACCGGCACGCACGAGGCGTCCTCGCACATCTGGCCCGTGCCGCACTGCGCATCCGACGTGCACGACTGCTCGCAGCGGCCGCGGTTGCACTTCTGCCCAGCGGCACAATGGGAGTCTTTGGCGCACTGCTGGCATTGCCCGAAGAGGCAATGCTCGTTGATGGCCTTGCCGGCCTTGTCCTTCTTGCAGTGGTCGTCGGACTCGCACTTCGGGTAATCGGGACCCGGGCAGCCCGACAGCGCGAGCGCGGCCGAAGCGAAGACGACGGCGAGGAGGAAGGTCCGAATCATTGCGTGCTACCCCGTGAGACGACTCGTAAACGGCGGCACCGTAAACGTTTCTCGCCGCACCTCGCAACAGGATTCGCACCAAAGCGAACCCGCCGCGCCGCAGGGGGATTCCGCCCACGACCCAGGGAGCGGCGGCGGCGCCCTCCGCCTGCGGGTGACGTCGCCTCGGGCCCCACGCGTCCGCGACGTTGCCAGCGTCGCCGACGACCACGGCCCCGCCCACGAGCGTTCTTGCGGGTTGCCGCGCCGGTGCTCGTCGGCTACGACCCTGCGAGACGAGCCACCGCTTGGATCAGGCCTCCGCCAACATCATGACCGCCAGCCCCTCCCTGGTGACCGATCCAGGTCCAGAGCGGGTGCTCGCGGTCTTCGAGCCCGTGCTTGTGCGACGCATCGTCTCGCTCGGCGTGCCCGTCATCATCGGCATGCTGACCCAGACCGCCATCAACCAGGTCGACACGCTGTTCATCGGGCGGCTCGACGAGCGCACCGCCGTCGCCGGCACCGCGGCCCTCGGGTACGCGATGATCCTCATGTGGGCCTTCGGCGGGTTCCTGGCCGCCATCTCCGTGGGCACGCAGGCCATGACGGCGCGGCGCTACGGGGCCGGCGACATCGAGGGCGCGGGGCGCGTGCTGGCGAACTCGCTGACCTTGGCGGCCGTGTCTTCAACGGTGGTCACGGCCATCGCCATCGCCGTGGTGCCGTCGATCTTCCGCGTGCTCCACCACGATCCGCTGGTGCAAGAGCTCGGCGTGTCGTTCTGCCGCGTGCGCTTCCTCGGCATCCTCGGCATGGTGACCACGGCGTCGCTCAAGAGCTTCTACGACGGCGTCGGGCGCGTGCGCGTGCACATGACCGTGGCCATCGTCATGAACGTCATCAACCTGGTGCTGTGCTGGGCGCTGGTGTTCGGCAACCTGGGCGCCCCGCGCCTCGAGGTGGCGGGCGCCGCGTGGGCGGCGTCGATCGCGGGCCTCTCGGGCACCGGCATGATGCTGTGGTGGGCCCTGCGCCACGACGACCGCATCCACTTCAAGGCCTTCCGCCTGGCGAACCTCGACCGCGCCATCGCGTTCGGCGTGGCGCGCCTGTCGGTGTTCTCGGGCCTGGCCACGGTCTTCGTCATGAGCGGCTTCGCCGTGTTCCTCGGCATCGTCGGCAAGATCGACGAGCGCGAGCAGCTCGCGGGCGTCAACGCCTCGGCGGCGCAGCTCATCATCAGCATCACCATGTTGATCTTCATGACGTGCATCGCCTTCGGCACCGCCACGGCCACGCTGGTGTCGCAGTCGCTCGGCGCCAAGAAGCCGGGCCTGGCCGCGCGCTACGGCTGGCAGAGCGTGCTCATCTCCACCCTGGTCATGGCCGTCATCGGCGCGCTCTTGAGCTCGTTCCCCGAGCCCGTGCTGCGGATCTTCTTGCCCGCCGACGCGAGCCAGAACGAGCTCCTGAAAGACCAGGTCATCGAGGTCGCCACGGGCTCGCTGCGCTTCTGCGGGCTGCTCGCGCCCATCGCCGCCGCCGCGCTGGTCACCACGCAGGCCCTCTACGGCGCGGGCGAGTCGCGCTTCGTCATGCTCGCTGAGGGGGTCCTGCACCTGTTCTGCCTGGTGCCGCTCGCGTGGGTCTTCGCCATCACCTTCGACCTCGGCCTCCTCGGCTGCTGGTACGCCACGGCCGTCTACGGCCTGGCGCTGGCCGTCATCACCGGCGTGAAGTTCGCGCGCGGCTCCTGGCACCACACGCACATCTGACGGCCGCGTCGGGCTTTCGCGCGGCCGGTGCCTGCTCTAACGTCCGCCTCGTGCGCACGCGCGACTACTACAAGACGCTCAACATCCCGAAGGGCGCATCCGACGCGGAGATCAAGCGCGCGTACCGCCGGCTGGCGCGGCAGTACCACCCCGACGTCACCGGCGACGACGCGCGCTCCACCGAGCGATTCAAGGAGATCACCGAGGCGTACGAGGTGCTCTCCGACCCCAAGCGCCGCCGCGCCTACGACCTGTTCGGCGCGCCCTCGCCCGCCGGCGCGCCCGACGAGCGCTCGCCCTTCTCCGACATGGCCGACATCTTCGCCGACGTCATGCGCCGGGCCAACCGGCGCACGGGCCCCGAGCCCGGCGTCGACGTCGAGCACCCGCTGGCGGTGACGCTGGCCGAGGCCGCCAGCGGGTGCGAGCGCACCGTCGACGTCGACCTGACGCGCGCGTGCGATCAATGCGCGGGCAAGGGCTACCCGCTCGACAAGCCGCCAGAGACGTGCCCGGAGTGCGGCGGCAGCGGCACCAAGAGCGGCGGCTTCCCGCTCAAGCGCAGCTGCAGCAAGTGCGACGGGCTCGGCACCGTCCGGCGCTACACGTGCCGCGCCTGCGCGGGCGAGGGGCAACGCAAGGTGCCCGAGCGCCTCAAGGTCACCGTGCCCGCCGGCGTCGACACCGGCACGCGCCTGCGCCTCAAGGGCAAGGGCGAGGCGGGCCGCGAGGGCGGGCCCCCCGGTGACCTCTACGTCGTGATCCAGGTCAAGGGCGACGAGCGCTTCGAGCGCGACGGCGCCGACCTGCGCACCACGCTCAAGGTGGGCCTGCGCCAGGCGCTGCTCGGCGGCAAGCTCGAGGTGCCCCTGCCCGACGGCGTGGCCGTCATGACGCTGCCGCCGGGCACCCAGGGCGGGCAGGTGTTTCGGATCAAAGGCAAGGGCATGCCGCGGCTGTCGGGCGACAAGGCCGGCGACGTGCTCGTGACCGTGCAGCTGCGGGTGCCCAAGCACCTCTCGGATGACGCGCGCCGGCTGGTGGAGCGCCTGGCCGAGACCGTCCCCGACCTGTGAGGCACCTGCCCACTCGGCGCGATCCGCGCGTGAAGCTAAGTTCCTGTGCCAACGTCAGAGCCCGTGGAGCCTCGCCATGATCACCGCGTTCCTGCTCGCCTTCACCGTCGCCAACGCCCCGGCCGCCGCTCCTGACGGCGTCGCCGACGACCGCGCAACCAAGGACGACTACGAGCTCGACACCGGCGGCACCGACAAGACCGTCAAGGTCGGCAAGGACGGCGCCTTCTCGCTGGTGGTGCGCCCGAAGAACGGCAAGAAGGTGCACGGCGAGGCGCCCCTCGAGGTGGTGTTCAAGGACCCAAAGGGCGTGAAGCCCGGCAAGATGAAGCTCGGTCGCGGCGACGTCGCCGACAAGACCGCCGCGGCGCCCGAGCTGCGCACCACGCTGCGGGGCGAGAAGGCCGGCGCCACCACGCTCGAGGCCACGGTGAGCTTCTTTCTGTGCACCGACTCGTGGTGCCAGCGCATGAGCGACAAGATCGCGGTGCCGATCACCGTGGAGCCCTGAGGCCGCTGCGGCCACGCGCGCGACCGCGCTTACCTCGGCCCGCGCCTCGTGGGCGGCGGCATCGCCCCCCCGGTCTGGCTCTCGTCACGCGCCGCGCGCGCCTTGGGCTGCGCCACGTTGGCCGAGACGCGCTTGCCGAGCGGCTGTGCGGCCGGGCGGATGTTCTGCTTCTCATCGGCCGCGGGCGGCTCGGGTGCGGCGGCGGCGCCGTCGGCGCCCTCCTCGAAGTCGATGATCAGGCTCTCGTGACCCTTGCCCTCGCCGAAGCCGCTGGAGCGCGGCCGACGATCGGAGACCGGCTGCACCTCGATGGTCGCCGCCACTTGGTTCGCGGGTGCCGGCGCGCCCACCACGGTGGGCTCGTTGGCCTCGAGGTCGAGCGCCACCACGATGGAGGGCTGCTCGGTGGACGCCGCGGGGCGCTTGGGCGGCGGCCCCACCGTGGTCACCACCGTGGCCTTGCTCGCCGACGTCGTGGCAGACGTTGGCGGCGCGGCGTGCACGGCGGGGGCGCGGTGCACGGGGGGCGCGGGCGGAGGGAGCTGTGCGTCGAGCTGGCGCTGGAGCTCGGCCTGCAGCTGCGCCGCCTGGCGCGCTTGGCGCGTCTGGGCCTCCCGCTGCTCGGTCTCATGGCGGCGGCGCAGCTCCTCCTGCTCCTCGAGCTGGCGCTGCACGTCGAGCTCGCCGCCCTGGGGGTCGAGGCGCGCGGCGGCGCGGTCAGCCTCGCTCGGCCACGACGGCGAGTCGTAGATCGAGGTGGGCGTTTGGTTGAGCGACGGGCCGAGGTCGACCACCTCGAGCTCCTCGACCGCCATGGGCTCGAGCTCGGACGCTTGCTCGTCCGACACCGCCTGGCGCGGCGCCGTGGCGGCCACCATCTCGGAGATGTCCGGCACCGGCGACGACGTGCGGGACGGGGAGCGCGGCAGCGGCGCGGTCTCCTCGGTGATGGGCGCGCTGGCGCGCGGCGACACCGCGGGGAGCTGCACGGCCGGCATCGCCGCCACCGTGGGCGCGCCGGGCGCGGCCAGGTCCTCGCCCGTGAGCTGCTGGTGCGTGAGCGTGTCGCCGGCGCGGGCCTGGCGCATGAGCGGGTGCGAGGCGGTCTGCGGCGCGTCGTCAGCGAACTCGTGCAGGCGGCGGTCGCTGATGTCGCTCTCCGCGGGCCGTTGGAACGCGTCGGACGCCTCGTGCAGATCGCGCACGCGGATGGCCACGGAGCGATCGAGGGCGTCGGCGTCGACGGGCGCCGGCGGCTGGCCGCCGAGGAACAGGTGGTTCAAGAACTGCGCGAGGTTCTCACGCGAGGCCTTGGGGTTGATCTTGTGGAGCGCGGCGGTGACGTCGTCGCGGAAGGCCTCGGCGTTCTCGTAGCGCTCTTCCTTGGCGGGCGCTGCGGCGCGCGAGTAGATGCGATCAATGGTCTTGGGCGTGCCCGGCACGCGATCCGACGGCACGATGGGCGTGGGCCGGGCCACCATCTCCAGCAGCCGCATGGGGTTCTCTTCGACGAAGCGCTTGGTGCCCGTCACCAGCTCGAACAGCACGATGCCCGCCGAGTACACGTCGGTGCGCACGTCGAGGTTGTGCCCGCGCGCTTGCTCCGGCGACATGTAGCCGAAGTTGCCGAGCAGCACGTTGGCCTGCGTCTCTTGGCTGCGCTGCGTGGACTTGGCGAGGCCAAAGTCGATGACCTTCACCTCACCCTCGAACGACACCAGCACGTTCTGCGGCGAGATGTCGCGGTGGATGAGGTTGATGAGCTGCCCCTCGGCGTCGACCTGGCGGTGCGCATATGCCAAGCCCGACAGGATCTCGCGCACCACGAAGAGCGCGATGTCGAGCGGGATGCGCATCTTCTTCTCGTGGCAGAAGCGCAAGACCCGGCGTAGGTCGAAGCCGTCGACGAACTCCGTGGCCATGAAGAGCTCGTCGGCCACGCGACCCAGGTCGTACACCTGCACGATGTTGGGGTGCTGCAGGCGCGCGCCCAGCTTGGCCTCGTCGATGAAGCGGGTGGCGACGTCGTTGTCGTGGGTGAACTTCTTCAGGAGCTTCTTGACGGCGTAGTACTTCTCGAAGCCCGTGATGCCCTGCGTGCGCGCCAGGTAGATCTCGCCCATGCCGCCGCGCGCCAGCAGCTTGAGCAGCGAGTACGTTCCGAACGGCCGCGGAAGGTCGCCGCTCATCCTGCACCCGACTGCGTGAGCGCGACCTTGTAGAGCAGGAAGCGTGGGCCCGTGGGCAGCACCGTGGGCGACACCAGCATGACGGCGAAGGTGGGATCGCCGGCGATGAGCTGCTGCGCGGCGTCGGTGAGATGGAACGCCGGCTCGAAGCCCATGGTGGTGAGCGCGCGCGCCACGTGCGCAGCCTCGCCCATCTCGACGCGCGCGGCGCCGTCGGGACCGCCCAGGAAGCCCGAGGCCGAGCTCGAGACGTGCAGGCCGCATGCCACGCCGATGCCGTCATCGGTGGGGCACAGCGCCGCCACCTCCAGGCCGCAGCGGACGGCCGCGCGCACGCTGGCGGCGTCGGCCGCGAACAGCACCAGGTGCGTGTGGCCGAGCACCTGCTCGATGCGACCGCCGTTGGCGCGCACGCGCATCGCCACGACCTCGCAGAACTGGTTGACGCGCGCTTGCACGGTGGCCGGCGGCGCGGTGCCCGCCCAGAGGTCGAGCCCGCGCAGCTCGAGGATGAGCGCGGCCACGGGCCGCTGCGCCACCTCGGTGACCGGCGGAGCGCCCGCGGCGGCGGCCTCGACCTGCTCGACCGTCGACTCGGGGATGAGCGTGCGCACGGCGGCGCGGTAGCTCTCCGCTCCGGCGCGCGCCTCCGCGAGCGCCGCCTCGGCGCTCGTGCGCGTCTTCTCCACCTCGTCGCCGAGCTGCTCGGACTCCTTGGCCGCCTCGGCCAGCTTCTGGCGCGTGATCTCACCGTCGACACGCAGGGCGTCGCGCTCGGCCTCGAGCCCATGCACGTTCTCCTTGAGGCGCTCGATCTCGACACCCTTGGTGCGCCGCTCCTCGTCGAGGAGGCGCACGCTCTCGCGCAGCTTGGCGCGCTCGTCTTCCGAGCGCGCCAGCGCGTCCTTGAGCTTCTTGACATCCTCGTCGGTGCGGTGGAGCCCCTGCTCGAGCTTGCTGGCCTCGCTGCGTCCGCGCTCGGCCTCGCGCCGCGCGTCGAGCGCGCTCTGCTTCTCGATCTCGATCTTCTGCTTGAGCTTGAGCTGCTCGGCCTCGAGCGCATGCACGCGCTCGGTCAGCGCGCGCGCGTCGTCTTGGGCCTCCTGCAGTCGCGCCTCGGCGGCCTCGGCCTTTGCCTGCGCGGCCAACGCGTCGCCGTGCGGCTCGACCTCGGGGATGGCGCCCGCCAGGTCCGCCCCACCGCGCGTGCGGCGCAGGCCGACGACCAACGCCACCGCCTGCACCGTGGCGAGCTCGCGCTCGGTGAACACCGAGCTCGGCGCGGGACGCGACAGGTAGATGGCCCCCTCGGTGCGCCCGCCCACGACGATGGGCGCCACGATGAGCGCGCCCACGTCGGAGGCCAGCACCGATGGGTCGGCCGAGAGCGGCGTGCGCTTCATGTCCGCGCTGAATTGCGCCTGCCCGTGGTCCATGGCCAGCGCCACCACCGGCCACAGCACCGGCACCGACGAGCGCCGGGCGCCCTCGGGCTGCAGCACCACCGGCGTCTCGAGCGCGCCACGATCGTTCTGCAGCACCAGCGCCGCCACGGTGGCCTCGCACAGCTCGCGGCACAGCTCCACCACTTCGATGGGGTAGCTCTCGTCGTCACCGCCGGTGACGATCTCGGTGGCGCGCACCAGCGCCGCCAGGTTGCGCAGCCCTGGCTCGTCCTCGCCGGTGATCTCCTCGTGGCGCTGCGCCCGAGCCAGCGTGGCCGCCGCCGCGAACGCGTCCTTGTCGGTGCGCTTGAGCTCCACGCACACGTCGCCGACGTACAAGAGATCGCCGATGTTGACCGGCGTGGAGCGCACCTTCTTTCCGTTCAAGAACATGCCGTTGTGGCTGTCGAGGTCGTGCGCCGTGACGCCGAGATCCGTGACGATGAGCTTGACGTGTCGGCGTGAGACGTTGTCGCTCGGCAACACCACGTCGTTGGCCGGGAGCCGACCGAGGTAGGTCACCGACTTCATCAGGCAGGTCGGCTTGAACAGCGCGGCGCGCTGCGGACCTACATGGTGCACGAGCGTGAACGCCGCGGGGTTCGCCGCGTCGTTGGGGCCGTGGTTGTGTGCCTTCGGGCTCGCCAACGTGCCTCCCGGGCCCCCGGCCCGATGCGGCTCGATTCAAGCACATCGGCCGGTGCGGCTCCAATTGCGAGCGGCTGCACGGCGCACCGCGACCTACACGGCGCCTCGGCGCCCTGTCAGACGATCATGCGCAGCCCGCGCGGCACCACCTGGAAGGTGCCCGGCAGGCGGCCCGGTTGCTCGCCGTCGAGCTCGACGAGCACGCGCTCGCCGGCGTCGACCGGCTCCACGCGCACGCTGGCGCAGCGTCGCACGGTCACCATGGTGGCGACGTCCACGTGGGTGCCCAGGTAGAGCTTGGGCATGTGCCGCAACAGCCCCGGGCCGGCGCCGCGCACCATCACGCAGTCGAGCAGGCCGTCGTCGGGCGCAGCGTCGGGGGCGATCTTCATGCCGCCGCCGAAGAACTTGCCGTTGGCCACGCTCACCAGGAGGAAGGCGTCCTCCACCGGGGTCGCGTCGCCGTCGAAGTACATGCGCACCCGCTGCGGCTTGTACGAAAACAGCCCGCGCACGGCGGCAGACAGGAAGGTCACCTGGGGCCCCAGCGCCTTGGACGAGGTGTTGGCGATGTCGACGACGCGCCCGACCAAGCCGATGCTGCCGCTGTTCAGGTACATCCACGCGCGCTCGTGTCCGTCGTGGTCGATGAAGCGCAGGCGCCCGACGTCGATGTCGCGGGTCTGGAAGCGGCGCAGACGCTCAAGGGCCGCGAGCGGATCGGTGGACTGACCGAAGGTGCGCCGGAAGTCGCCGCCGGTGCCGCTGCACACGTAGCCGAAGGCGGCGGTGCCGAGGGGCGCACCGGCGTCGTCGAAGAAGCCGTTCACCACCTCGTTGTTGGTACCGTCGCCACCCACGGCCACCACGGCGCGCGCGCCGCCCTTGATGGCCTCGCGCGTCAGCTCCACGGCGTGGCGCGGCCGCTCCGTCAGGCGCACCTCGATGTCGCCGAGGGCTGCGGCGAAGCGCGCCCGCAAGCGATCGAAGCGGCGCAGCGTGGCCCCGTTGGCCGACTTCGGGTTGACCACGAAGACGATGGCGTTGGTGCTCACGGCAGCTCTCCGAGGATGACGTCGATGAGGTCGACCACGCGCACGCCGGCGCGCGCGAAGTTGCGGCGCGCCGACGGGCACGCCGTCACCACCAGCTCCGCCGGCACGTGGGCGTTGCCGTCGTGGGTGACGCGGCGGCGCGCGATGTCGGCGGCGCCCTCGGGGTTCGACACGGGGTAGAGGCCGCCGCCACCGCAGCAGTCGGCGTCGCCGCGGTTCTTGTGGAACTCGAGCGGCGGACGGCCGCAGGCGGCGCGCAACAGCTCGCGCGGCGCCTCGAACGTGCGCCCGCGACGGCCGAGGTAGCAGGGGTCGTGGTAGCGCAGCACGCGATCGCGCGCGGCGTCGGCGAAGCGGTGGGCGTGCTGCGCCAGCACCTCCACCAGCGGCAGCACCGACGGAAAGCCGCGCCCCTTGCCGCGACGGCCGATGAGCAGCGCCTGCACCGTGCTCAACACGTACGCGCACCCGGGGTCGGGCGTGACCACCAGCTCGTGGCCGGCGAACAGCTCGCCGAGGCGCACGAGGTTCTGCTCCACGAGGTCGATCTGCCCGTCGACATACAGGGGGTAGCCGCAGCACTGCAGCCGGTTGGCGCGCGACACGTCGCACACGACCACGGGCTCGTCGAGCGCGCGGGAGAGCGCTCGGAGATCACGCCGCACGGCCTCGGGCCCGTCCTCGCATGCGCGCGTGCAGCCGGGGAAGTACGCCACGCGCGCGTTGCGGTCGCGCGGCAAGCCCACCAGCGCCTCGGCGTGGTCGCGCCCTTTGACGTCGCCGGTGCGCTCGAACGCGGCGCGGTGCTCGGCGACTCGCGTACCGCCGGCCACGGCGCGCGCCGTGAACAGCGACTCCGCCACTGGGTTACCGTGGGCACACTTCTCGACGCACGCGCCGCACCCGGTGCAGGCCTCGAGGCTCTTGTGCACGCTGGGATCGCCGAGCGACACCTGCCCGGTGCGCGCTAGGTGCACGAGCGACATCTTGGCCCACGGCGTCACCGCCTCGCGCCCCTCGGCCTCGGCCACCGGGCACGCGGTGCGGCACATCTTCGGGCAGAACGCGCACAGCGTGGCCGGGCGCGCCAGGGCGTCGAGCGACGCGTCGGTCATGGGGCACCTCGCTTGGCGCCGGCGTCGACGAGCGCAGCCGCGAGCGCGCGCGTGCCCGCGGCCACGTCGACCACGGGCAGCGTCTCGAGGCCGCGCTCGA
>CAZONM010000038.1:0-22852 GCA_964580865.1 uncultured Myxococcales bacterium
GGGCGGCGCCTCCTCGGTGCGCGGGTGCTGCACGGGGCCGCCCTGGGGCTCGGAGGGGATCGCCTGGGCGCGGAGCGCCGTGAGCGCCGTGAGGGCCATGGGCGCCGTCACGACCTGCTCGAGGACGGGCTCGGTCACGGGCGGCGGCGCGGCCGACGCGGGCGCGGGCGCGGTCGCGTTGGTGGCGTCGTCGTCGGCGCCCTCGGGGGGCGAGAGCACCGACGGCGGCAGGGTGTCGTGGCCATCGCCCTCGCCGACGAACGAGTGGCGCGACGCGAACACGTCCACGGGCGCCGGCGCGCTCGGCGCCGTCTGCGAGCGCACCGCGGTGGCCCCGCTGTCTGCCAGCACCGGCGCCGCGAAGGTGGCGGTGTAGCCCACGGCGGGGCGCGCGGGCGGGGCCTGCCGCTGCTCCACCTCGTGATCGAAGCTGCCGCTCCTGGGGCGCTCGGGCGCCGTCGAGATCGCCGTGCCCTCCCGCGCGGAGGGCGGCGGGGCCGGCTCGCGGTTCACGGTGGCCTCGGCGAGCCCCCCCGGGTCGTCGTGCGCTCCGCCAGGAGCCAGCGACACCGGGCGGGCCTGCGACGGCATCGGCGCCGTGCGATCGTCCATGGCGGTGCGCGGGTCCTTCTCGTTCACGCTGGCGCGAGTCTAGCGCGCGCTCTCGCCGTCCCGCGAGTTCACGGCGTGGCGCTTGGACGCGAGCATGCCGCAGGCGGCGTCGCGGTTCTGTCCGCCGGAGTAGCGCCGCACGATGGGCTGACCAAGCAGCTGGAGGCGATCGAGGAAGGCCGACAGCTCGGCGGGCGACGCGCGCGCGAAGGTGCCCGCGCCGTCACCGGCCGCGTCGACGGGGTTGAGGTCGATGAGGTTGATGCGCAGCGGTACGTCGCCGAGCAGGGCGCGCAGCGCGTCGACCTCGTCGGCGCCGGTGTTGACGCCCGCGAGCACCACCCAGGCCACGGTCACGCGGTCGCCGGTGCGCTCATGCAGCAGGCGGATGGCGCCGGCCAGCTCGTCGAGCGGCCAGTGCCCGGCCACGGGGCTGAGCTGGCGGCGGCGCGCGTCGACCGCGGAGTGGAGCGAGACGATGAGCCGGAAGCGGTGGCCGTCGTTCGCGTAGCGCACCATCTGCGGCACCAGCCCTGCGGTGGAGATCGAGATGTTCTTCGCCTCGACGCGGCCGCCGCACGGGTGCGACAGCACGCGGGCGGCGCGCACCACCTCGTCGTAGTTGGCCAGCGGCTCGCCCTGGCCCATGAACACGGCGCCGCTCGCGCGCTCGCCCGGCGCGAGCTCGTCACGCACCGCGAGGAACGCGGCCACCATCTCGTCGGCGCGCAGGTTGCGCGTCAGGCCCAAGCGCCCGGTGGCGCAGAAGGCACAGCGCATGGCGCACCCCACCTGCGACGACAGGCACACGCTGAAGCGGCCGGGCTTGTGCAGCGGGATGCGCACGGTCTCGAAAAGCGCGCCGTCGGTCGCGCGCAGCAGGAGCTTCTCGAAGCCGTCGACGTGGTCGCGCACGCGCTCCACTACCGCCGGCCGCTCGTCGAGCGTCAGCTCGCGCACGGCGTCGCGCACGGCGCGCGCCACCGGTCGCTTCATGGTGCGCAGCTCGCGCTGGCCGTCGGACACCACGTGGGCGAGCAGCCGGCGGGCCTCGGCGGGCGCGCACGCCACGCCGTGCGCCGCCAGGTGCGCCACCAGCTCTTCGGGTGAGAGCGAGATCAGGTGCGGCCGCGCCACGGCCAGAGCCTGCCTCGTGGAATCCTCCAGGCAAGGCGGCGCGGCGAGGGCGCGCGTGGTCGCTGCGTTGCGCTTGGCTGCGCACTTGGTACGCCAGGCGCGGTGGAAGCCGCCGCCGCCCCCGTCATCACCCGCCCGAGCGTGCGCCAGCTCCTGAGCCTCGCGTGGCCCGTGGTGATCACACGCAGCGCACAAGTGGTGGTGGGCTTCACCGACGCGGCCATGGTGGCGCGGCTCGGTGAAGACGAGCTGGCGGCGACCACGGCCGGCGCCACCAACGTGTTCAATATCCTCATCCTGCCCATGGGTGTGGCGTTCATCGTGTCGACGTTCGCCAGCCAGAAGGTCGGCGCCGGCGACGCGCTCGGGGCGCGGCGCTACGGCTTCTACGGCCTGGTGCTCGCCCTGGTGGCGGGCGTCCTGTGCGTCGCCGCCATGCCGGCGGTGCCGTCGCTCCTCTCGGCCTTCGACTTCTCACCCGCGGTGACGACGTTGATGACCGCGTACCTGTGGTACCGGCTGCCCTCGGGCGGCTTCGCCATCGGGCTCGAGGCGCTCGGCAACTACTACAACGGCCTCGGCAACACGCGGCTGCCGATGGCGGCGCAGATCATCGCCATGGTGGCCAACATCGCGCTCAACTGGGTGCTCATCTTCGGCCACGTGGGCGCGCCCGCGCTCGGGGTGACGGGCGCGGCCATCGCGTCGTCGATCGCGACGCTGCTCGGCTTTCTCTTCCTGCTCGCCTGCTTCTTGTTCGGCGTGGGTCAGCGCTCACGCGCCGTGCCGCGCTTGGCCTTGGGCGAGCTCGGGCAGATGCTGAAGATCGGCCTGCCGTCGGGGCTCAACTGGTTCATCGAGTTCGCCGCCTTCTCGTTCTTCATCAACGTCGTGGTGGCCGGCCTCGGCACGTCGTCGCTGGCGGCGGTGATGGCGGTGTTCCAGCTCAATTCGATCTCGTTCATGCCCGCGTTCGCGTTGGCGTCGGCGGGCGCGATCTTCGTCGGCCAGGCCATCGGCGCCAAGGCGCACGACGACGTGCCGCGCACGGTGCGCCTGACCTTCACGGTGGCGGCGGTGTGGCAGGGGCTGGTGGGCACCTTGTACCTGACGGCGCCCGCGCTCTTGTTCTCGATCTTCGTCAAGGACGGCGCCGTGCAGGCGGGCTTCCTCGACATCGGCGTGCGCGTGCTCATGCTGTCGGCGGCGTGGCAGCTCGTCGACGCCGCCAGCATGGTCTTGGCCGAGGCGCTACGCGCGGCCGGCGACACCGCGTTCACGTTCTGGGTCCGCGCCGTCATCGCCTGGGGCGTGTTCGCGCCAGGCGCCTGGTGGAGCGTGCAGCGCCTCGGCGGCGGCGACGTCGTGGCCGTGGGCTGGCTGGTGGTGTACCTGGCGCTGTTGGCGGCGGCGCTCTACCTGCGCTTTCGCAGCGGGCGCTGGCGCGCCATCGACATCATGGCGCCGGTCTGATCGGCGGTCGCGTCAGAAGAGCCACGCCAGCGCGCCCACCAGGGCCGCGGCCACGACTGCGATGGCGATGGCGATGAGCAGCACCGGCGCGCCGGTGGGCTTCTTGGCTGGATCGTTGTTGCGGATGGCGTTGAGCAGCGCCAGCGCCTCGGCGTGGGCGGGCGCGATCTCGAGCACGCGCTTGCACAGGTCGAGCGCGCGCTGCCACTCCTCCTGGCGCTGCGCGCCCCCTCGCTGCGAGCGCGTGAACAGCCCGTCGGCGAGCTGGTACGCGATCTCGACGTCGAGCGGGTTGAACACCCAGCCGGTCTCGAGCTCGTCGATGGCGAGATCGAGGTTGCCCGCGGCCCGCAGAGAGCGCGCGCGGTCTTTGCAGGTGCGGCTCTGGTCGCGGATGCGCGCCAGCTCGTCGTCGGACACGCCGAGGTCGCGCGCGATGGAGGCCATCAGCTGCTCGTCGACGCGCTGGGCCTGGCGCTCTTGCAGCTCCACCACCCTGGTGGCGAAGCGGTGCAGGTGATCGTCGGTCATGACGGTCAGTCCTCCGCCAGCACGATGATCTTGTCGTGGGGACCGAAGGTCACCGCGGCGCTCTTGTCCGGGTTCACCACCACGCCGTAGGAGCGCGAGGCGTCGGCCGCTTGCGCCGCCAGCTTGTAGCCGAGGGCGCTCTCGGATCGCTGCGTCGCGGCTACCACCACGGTGGAGAAGCTGACCGGCACGTTGGGCTTGACGTACTGCGTGGCGGGCTTCAGGTAGATCTCGCTGCCCTCCGACGAGAACAGGTCGGCGAACACCAGGTTCAGCTCCTTGTTCTCCGAGATCTGCGACAGCATCAGGCTCACCAGCTTGTCGCTGACGATGAAGTCGTCGGCGCGCGTCACCTCGGCCAGCGCGCGGTTCTTGATGTCGAGCATCTCGCTCACCACCGGGATGCGGTGGTTGGCCTTGTCGGCGATGTCGCGCAGGTGCAGCAGCGTGATGAGCGTGGTGGCGTCGGCCTTCTGCACGTCGAGCGCGTCGGAGTAGCAGAGCACGATCACGTGATCGTAGCTGGTGACCTTGAGCGCATCGAGCACGCGCCGATCGGTGGTGTCGGCCTTGCGGAACTGCAGCTTCTGGCGCTTGAGGCCGCCGCACTCGAGGCGGATGGACTCTTCCGCGGCGTCGGAGTCGGCGACCACGTGGATGGTGGAGCCGGGCGGCACGTAGTTGTCGAGCTCGTTGATGACGCTGGGCGCGCGCCAGTTCCAGCCGAGGACCAGGCTGCGCTCGGGCTGCGGTGCCGCCTCGGTGGGCGCCACGATGGCCGCGGCGTTGGCCGGCGCCGGCGGCTTGCCGAGCTTGATGGCGTCGTCGTCCTCGGCCACGACGATCAGCTTGTCGCCGGCGACGATGGGCGTATCGGGCGGCGGGTTGAGCACGGGCGCGCCGCCCCGCTTGCGCATGCCGATGACGGCGCAGTCCTCGTAGGCCAACAAGGACTCGCCGTAGGTCTTGCCGACGAGCGAGGGCTCCTCCGCGAAGTAGATCTCGTCGCCGCCGAAGTCGAGCAGCTCGGTGTACACCACGCTCAAGCCCGATTGCCGGCAGGTCTGCGCCATCACCCGCGCCACCAGATCGCCCACCAGCACGAGCTCCACCTCGTCCTTGCCCACCATCTGGGCCACGGCGAAGTTCTTCGGGTCACGGATCTCGGCGACGATGTGATAGGGCGCGGCTTTGCGGTCGGGGTTGTTGGTGATGGCCAAGAGCGCCTTGATGACGTCGACGTCGGGGTCGGCGCTCTTCTCGCCCTCCTCGTTCTCGGGCGCCACGATGATGATGGAGCGCGCGCTGTCGATGCCCGCGATGCGCAGGTCGTGCAGCGAGCGCGGCGATCCATTCCGGCACACGATCCGGGTGTTGCGGCGATCGTCGATGGCGTCGCCGATGGCCTCCTCCATCTCCACCTTGTCCTTCTCGCCGAGGACGACGATGCAGGCGCGCCGGCGACTGGCGTTGGCCTCGATGAGCTCGGAGATGATGGGGAAGACCTGCTCGGACCAGCCGAGGATGATCGTGTGGTCGCGCTCGACCACGCGCGAGCGCCCTTTGCGCAGGGCGTCGAGCTGGCCCTCGAGGCCGCTCGACAAGACGCCGATCAACGTGCTCAGGATGAAGATGCCGAGCAGCGTGACCAGGAACATCCAGATACGGAAGCCCCAGCCCTCGTCGCCGCCCATGGTGCCGGCGTCGAGCGTGCGCATGAGGTTGCCCCAGGCGGCCTCGGCGAAGCTCAGCTCCTCGCCGCCGGCGGGGTGCACGCCCAGGAGCACCACGAGCCCGGCGATGAGCAGGATGCCGAGCAGCGACACCACGGCGAGCCACGCGATGAGCGCGACGGTCCCCTTGGCGAGCGTGTTGTCGAAGGCGTAGCGGGCGCGTTCGCGCAGGGAGAAGCTCATCGATCACCCCGAGAGGGGCGTGCATCGCGTGTTTGTCACCCTGGTGGCAACCCTCGCCACGTGACCTTCATTACCGTGGATGTCGGGTGATGTAGGTGCGTCCCGTTCGCGTATGAGAAATTGCCACGTCCCACCCTGGGCACCTAACGTCGAAGGCGAGACCCCAAAACGATGAAGTGCGAGATCCGCAACTGCTCCTCGTCGGAGACCTACTCCATCCCTCCCGAGGGGTTCGTCTTCGGACGCACCGGTGGACCGGCCAACGTGCCGATCTCGGATCAGTCCGTGTCGAAGCGACACGCGCGCGTCTTCATGAAGGACGGGCAGTGGTTCCTCGAGGATCTCAAGAGCGTCAACGGCACCGTCGTCAACAACCGGCGCATTACGGAGCCGGTGCCCATCGCGCAGGGCTTCACGTTCTCGCTCTCGAAGCACCAGTTCGAGGTGGTGTCGGTGGACGGCGCCAGCGCGCCACGGCAGCGCGAGTCCGATCCGCGCCGCACGCGATCGTCGCAGTCGCCCCAGCCGCAGAAGCGACCGCCGCAGCCCGACCCCGGTGACATGGAGCCGCTGTTGCCGGCGGAGCAGTCGCGCTCTCGCTCGGCGCAGGTGTCGCAACCGGTGGCGGGCACGTCGCGGCAGATGCCGCAAGACGAGCCCGTGGCTGAGGACCCGTACCTGCAAGAGGCCATGGGCGGTGGCGGCGGCGGCGGTGCCGCCGAGGTGATGGCCGCGATCCCGAAGGCCATCGGCTACTACCTCGCGAACGTGCCGCTGATGCTGGTGAACCCCATCGGCACCATCAACAAGGGCGTGGCGGACCAGAAGGTCAAGGCGATGCGGCCCATTGAGCTCGTCGCCTTCGCCATCCCCGCGTACCTGGCCGCCATGGTGGCGGGCAACGTCGCCTCGTTCATCGCCACCGCCGTGGCTGGCAACATCGCCGTCGTCTCGTTCATCGTCGCCAGCGCGATCTCCGCGGCCATCGCCGTGGTCGCCGGCGTGATCTTCGGGCTGATCATGCACCCGGTGACGAAGTTCGTCGTCGAGAAGATCGGCAAGGGCGAGACCGACGAGAAGTCTCGCTCCAACTACGCGGTGATGTCGCTGGTGGCGCTCATCCTGTTTCAGGGGGCCGGCGCGCTGACCGTGCTGTTCGGCGGCGTGGTGGCGCGCTTGGTGTCGAGCGTGGGTCGCGGCTTCCTCATCCTGAACGTGCTGCCAGCCGCGGTCATGGCCGTGGCCGGGATCATCTTCGTGTACCTGGCGCTCGCGTGGGCCAAGTATTGGCGCTGCGCCAATTGGGTGATCATCGTCTGCAAGGTCCTCGTCGTGCTCAGCATCCTCGGCGGTGTCGCTCAGATCGGTGGCGCCGTGTGGGGCACCATCCAGGCGTTCCGCGCCGGCGGCGGCGCCGTCAGCGTCGACATCCCCACGCCGCCCGACGGGGACAAAGGGGACGACAAGGGCGACAAGAGCGACGACAAGAGCGACAAGGGCGACAAGGGCGACGACAAGGGTGACAAGGCCGATCACCCCAAGGGCGACGACAAGGGCGACAAGGCCGACCACCCTAAGGGCGATGACAAGGGCGACAAGGCCGACAAGGGTGACAAGGCCGACCCCCCGAAGGGCGATGACAAGGGCGACAAGGCCGACCACCCGAAGGGCGACGACAAGGGCGACAAGGCCGACCCGCCGAAGGGCGACGACAAGGGCGCGGAGAAGGGCGCCGATCACCCCAAGGGCGACGACGGCAAGGCCGCTGTGATCTCCGACGCCAGCAGCGGCGATTACGGCTCGTACAAGCGCAAGCGGACCGAGATCGAGCGTCGCCTCACCGAGAACCCCTTGCTCGTGAAGGCCAAGGACAAGGCCGAGCTCTCGACCATCGGCATCGCGTACATGAAGCTCCTGCAGGCCGAGAAGGAGGCGCGCCGTGAGGCCATGGAGGATCTCGCGGAGAAGAAGCGCGGTCGGGCCGACCTGTCGAGCCTCCCGGACAAGCTCGTCGTCGAGCGGTACACCGAGGGTGTGCTGTTCCAGAAGACGCGCAAGGACGTCGACGCGCTGTACAACAAGCTGCCCAAGGAATAGCCGCAACCCGCCCTAGCGGGTCAGCGCTTGCTGGGTGCCATGGCCTGCAGCGCCGCCGACGTGGGGCGCGGCGGCACCGCCTGGAGCTCCTCGCAGCCCACGAGCGCGCGCAGCGCGCTGGCGCCCTGCGCGTCGGCCGTGAGCGCCTGCAGGCCCGACAGCAAACGCTCGAGCGTGTCAGGCGGCGCACCGGGCGGCAGGACCACGCCGTCGGTCTGCGTCTCGGCGGTGTGCGCGAACACCTGCAGGCGCGCGCGCAGGCCGTCATCCACCTCGTCGAGGGTGCAGTGCGGCGGCGCGGCGGGCACCGACGCGAACATCGAGGAGAGATCGGCGCGGCCGTCGGCGACCGCGCACAGGGCTGCCTCGTAGCTGCCCACGAACAGCGCGCGGCGAAAGCCCCTGATGGCGTCGATGCCGCGGCCGGCGAGCCACGAGCGCGCCAGCAGGTAGCCGGCCGCGGAGTTCTCGTCGGTCCACGCGGCCACCAGCTCGGCGTGGCGCGCGAGCTCGATGGGCGGCCCGGCGCGGCACACCAGCGCCGCGCGATAGCTGGTGGCGCCGCCGCGCACGGCGCGCAGCACGGTCACGCCGCCGGCAGCTTCGACGCGGGCGCACACGATGGGCGGCGCCCACGCGGCGTCGAGCGCGCCCGTGAGCACGCCGTCGCCGAGCTCGTCGTAGCTCGCGGCGAACACGAGCTCCACATCGATGGCGCGGGCGGCCAGCGCGGCCACGAACGGCGCGGCACGGGCGCGCGCGGCGTCGATGCTCGGGGAGGGCGGCACGCCGAGGCGCATCCCACCATGGTAGCGCAGCGGCGCGGCGGAGACGCGCCCGCGCGTGCGGTCAGTCCTTCTTCTTCAGGCGATCGCCGTTGTCCTTGATGAACTGCCGAATCTCGTCGCCGTGCTCGAGGAGCTTGAGCCACTGCTCTTGGTAGAGCGTGACGGGGAAGCGACCCATGCCATACACGCTGACCGCGCCCTTCTCGCTCACCTTGAGCGAGAACTGCCCGGCCTTGGCCTTGCCGGCCTTGAGCGCCTCGTTCTCCTTGCGCAGGCGCTCGAGCTCCGCCTTCATCTCGTCGTCCGACATGGGTCCTCCGGGTCGAAAGGGGATACCCGTATAGCACCGACCCCTTGAACCGTGACCCGCCGTGGAGGAAAACCCGCCGGTGCGCCTGTCGACGACGCTCTTTGGGGAGACCTTCACGTTCTCGAGCGTGAAGGAGGCGCTGGCGCGCGCCAACGAGCCGCGCTCGGGCGATATCCAAGCGGGCGTGGCCGCCACGTCGATGCGCGAGATGGCCGCGGCCAAGCGCGTGGTGTCGGAGCTGACCCTCAAGGATCTGCGCGAGCACCCCGCGGTGCCCTACGAGGACGACGAGGTCACGCGGGTCGTCGAGGACGGGCTCGCGCACCCGGCGGCCGAGCGCGCCTACCGGCGAGTGTGCGGCTGGAGCGTCGGTGAGTTCCGCGAGTGGCTGCTCGACCACAAGACGACGGGCGACGAGGTCCGCGAGGTCACGCCCGGCCTCACGCCCGAGATGGCCGCCGCCGTGGCCAAGCTGATGTCCAACATGGACCTCGTCATGGCGGGCAAGAAGATCCGCGTGGTGGTCCGCTGCAACAACACGCTGGGCTTGGCCGGGCGCATCTCGTCGCGCCTGCAGCCGAACCACCCCCTCGACGACGTCGACGGCGTGCTCGCCGCCGTCAAGGACGGCCTGTCGTTCGGCAACGGCGACGCCGTCATCGGCGTCAACCCCAGCACCGACGACATCGACAAGTGCGCCGACATCCTCAAGGCCACCAAGGACCTGATGCGCCGCTTCCGCGTGCCCACGCAGAACTGCGTGCTCGCGCACCTGACGGTGCAGATGGAGGCCATGAAGCGCGGCGCGCCGCTCGACCTGATGTTCCAGTCCATCGCCGGCAGCGAGGGCGCCAACAAGAATTTCGGCGTGAGCGTCAAGCTCCTCGACGAGGCGTGGGACCAAACCAAGCGCGAGGGCACGGCCCAGGGCCCGAACGTCATGTACTTCGAGACGGGGCAGGGCACGGCGCTGTCGGCCAACGCTCACCATGACACCGATCAGGTCACCATGGAGGCGCGCGCCTACGGCCTGGCGCGCCGCTACCAGCCGTTTCTGCTCAACTCCGTCGTGGGCTTCATCGGCCCCGAGTACCTGCAAGACGGCAAGCAGATCACGCGCGCGGGGCTCGAGGATCACTTCATGGGCAAGCTCATGGGTATCCCCATGGGGTGCGACGCCTGTTACACGAACCACGCCGAGGCGGACCAGAACGACCAAGAGAACCTGGAGATGCTGCTCGCCATGGCGGGCGTGAACTACCTCATGGGCATTCCCATGGGCGACGACGTCATGCTCAACTACCAGACCACGTCATTCCACAACAACGCGGCGCTGCGCGAGCTGCTCGCGCTCAAGCCCGCGCCCGAATTCGAGAGCTGGCTCGAGTCCATGGGCCTGTGGAAGCACGGTCGCCTGACGGCGCGCGCCGGCGACGCCAGCGTGTTCTCGACGTCGCCGCGCCGGTCGATCCGCGAGAAGACCTCGGGGGCCCAGCGATGAGCATCGATCGCGACGCGCTCGAGCGCCTGGTGCGCGAGGTGGTGCGGGACACGCTCACGGTGAGCGAGATTGGCGAGCGCACCGCGCCCGCCGAGCCGTGCGCCGACGATCGCTGCGCCCCGCGCAACGCCGCGCGCCAGGTGCCGGTGGATCCGCACGAGGCCCGTCGCGTCGTCGACGCCACACCCGCGCGCGTGGTGCAGGGCCGCACCGGCACGCGCTACCTCACGCCCACCTACCTGCAGTTGCGCGCCGAGCACGCCATCGCGCTCGACGCCGTGCACTCCCAGATCCCCGCCGACTGGCCCGACAAGCATGGGTTGGTAGGGCTCAAGAGCCGCTGCGCGGATCTCGCGGAGCACCTGCGAACCCCCGATCACGGCCGGCGCCTCGACGACGACAGCCGTGCACGCTTGCAGCAGCACGCGGATCGGGGCGTGGACGTGCAGGTCATCGCCGGCGACGGCTTGGCCGCGCATGCGCTGCTCTTGCAGGGCACGGAGCTCATCCCCGCGCTGGTCGCCGAGCTGCGCCAGGTGGGACTCACCGTTGGCAGGCCCCTGTTCGTGCGCCACGCGCGCATCGGCGTGCAAGACGAGATCGGCGCGCTCACGGGGGCCAAGAGCACCGTCATCATCGTGGGCGAGCGGCCCGGCCTCGGCACCGGCGACTCGCTCTCGATCTACACCGCGTTCAAGCCGCGCCTCGGGCAGGACAACTCCGAGAAGAACTGCATCTCCAACATCCGCCCCCTCGGCCTGCCGCCGGCGCTCGCCGCGCGCGAGTGCGCGCGGCTCATGCGGCGCACCTTCGACGCCGGCGGCGGCGGGCTGCACCTGGTGCGGCCCCGGCGCGACGTCGTCGCGCACCACGGGTAGCGCATGATCGAGCTCGTCGACTGCTGGCCCGTGCTGCTCTCGTGTCGCCGGCTCGACCGCGTGGAGTCGCAGCTCGCGTCGGCGCTGGGCCTCGATCCGGCGCGGCACACCAGCGCCGGCCTCGTCACCTGCGATCAGGACGACTCGCTCTACGTGGCCCTCGACCACTGCACCAAGCACGCGCGCGTCGACGTGGCGTTCGCCAAGAGCTTCTACGCGGGCAGCAAGCACGCCTCGGGGCCGCTGTCGGGCGAGATCCTCGGCGTGGTCGCCGGTGAGCACCCGGCCGAGGTGGACGAGGCGCTGTTCGCGCTGCGCGAGCACCTGCGCGTGGTGCGCTTTCAGACCTTCGCTGGTGACGTCGTGGGCGGCCAGGGCCAGCCGGCGTTCTTGGCGCACGTCATCGCCGAGACCGGGCGCTACCTCGCACCCCAGGCGGGCCTCGACCCCGGTGAGCCCATGGCGTACCTCATCGCGCCGCCGCTCGAGAGCGTGCTCGCGGTCGACGCCGCGCTCAAGGCCGCGCCGGTGAGGCTCGCGAAGTGGATCGCGCCACCGTCGGAGACCAACTTCGGCGGCGCGTTCCTCACGGGCGCGCTGCCGGCGCTCGAGGCCGCGCGCGACGCGTTCGTGGGCGCCATCCACGACGTCACGCGCGCGCCGTTGGCTGCGGCGCGGCGGCCCGATCGCATGCGGCGGTGAGGCGCCGCCGCACTGTGGCAGTCAGCGCCACGCCTCGTGCGCCCCCTGCTTGATGAGCGCCTCGAGGTCGTCGCAGCCGCCGATGCTCTCCCGCTCCACGAAGAGCTGCGGCACGGTGCGCCGGCCGGTGGCCTCGAGGAGCCAGGCACGCTTCGCGTCGTCACCCGTGACGTCGACCTCGTGGTACGTGAAGCCCTGGCGCGTGAGCAGCTGCTTGGCCTTCACGCAGTACGGGCAGGTGGCGGTGGTGTAGATCGTGATCTGCTTCACAACGGTGCTCCTCGCCGGACTGCGCCACGACAATCTGCGTTCTTCGGCGCGCACGGCAAGCGTCTTTTGCGGTGGGCGTTGATCGAAACGTGAGGTCCCGGGCGAAGGGAGACGGGGGCTTTGTCATCGCGCCTCCATGGTCGATCGCTGCTCTCGCGAGAGCAGACGGCGGTGCCTTGATGAAGGATTGGGCCTGTGGCGGGTATGTGACGTCGGGGGGCGGGTGGCGCGGTCCCCCTCCTAGATCCTCCCCCGTAAACGGGGGAGGCCGTGCTGTGACGGTGGCGGGTAGTACGTGGAGTCGACGCCTTGCGCCGGCAACAACGAGGTGCCCTCGGCGCCGCCATAGCCTCGGGCGCGGGCCGTGAGGTGCGCGCTGCGCTCCTGTCAGCGACGGAGTGCACGGCGAGTTGCCCGTCTCGATCGACCCGTGCGCGGTCGTCATCGACCCTGCACGGCCTCCCCCGTTTACGGGGGAGGATCTAGGAGGGGGACCGCGCCACCCGCCCCCCGACGTCACGAACCCGCCACTGCCACGCTCCATGAAGGCACCACGGTCTGCTCTCGCGAGAGCAGCAATCGTCGCTGGCGGAATCGCGACAAGCCCTGCTTCTTCTTCTTCTTCTTCTTCGCCGCCGCCGCCGCCGCCGCCGTCGCCGCCGCCGCCGCCGCTTCCGCCGTCACCGCCGCCGCCGCCTCGCTCTTCCTCGCAGAGGTCACCAACAAGGCACAAGCCCGAGGCGTCGTCCTGCTGGTGCGTGCCCTCAGAACCCACATTGCCGTGATCACGCGGAACCACGCCCCACCCCCGGCATACGACGATCGCGCGACCTACGACCCCTGTCCGACCCGCTACCACCGCGCTCGGGCGTGGGGTCAGGCGATGAGACGACGACCGGGATGGGCGAAGGCGGTAGTTGGTGTCGCGGCGGCGGTGGTCACGGCCACGGCGTGTCTGCACGACGTGGCCGAGGGGGATCAGGCCTTCGATCCCCGGGCGCCGGCGGTGCTCGATGACGGGCTCATCCTTGGGCCGGTGGACTGGCGCGACGCCGCGTCCTTGGCGGCGGGCTCGACCGAGCGCCGCGCCGCCGACGCGGCTGGCTACGTCTTCATCCCGGCCAGCTCGTCGCGCTGCAGCGGCTTCCTCATCGCTCCAGACGTGGTGATGACGAACCACCACTGCGTGCCCGACGCGGCCCACGCCGCCGGTGTGGTGGTCAACTTCCTGTTCGAGACCCAGTGGCGGCGCGAGGGCGTGGTGCGCTGTGAGCGCTTCATCGGCGCCGACGCGAGCCTCGACTACGCGCTCGTCGGTTGTGAGGGGCGCCCGGGCGATCGCTTCGGCACCCTCGAGCTCGACGACGCCGTGCTCACCGTGGGTACCACCGTCACCATGCTGCACCAGCAGTGCGATTGGACCACCACGCCCGACTGCGAGCCCACCAAGAAGCTCTCGCCGGGCACCATCACCGCCGTGGGCACCGACGACGTGGCCCATGACGCCGACAGCCTGGGCGGCAGCAGCGGCGGCGCCATCGTGCGCGCGGGCACCACGCACGTCGTCGCCATCAACAAGGCGCACTCGGTGCCCGATCCGACGACTGGCTACCGCGGTGCCAACTGGGGCACGCCCATGAGCGCCATCGCGCCGCACCTGCGCGCCCACTTCCCCGACGTGCTGCCCGCGTGCGGCGCGCTGCCGCCCACCGACGCCGTGCTCGACGAGGACCACCCGTGCGTCACGCTCGACGGCGGCGCGGGCGTGGTGGCCGTGGAGGGGTCGGGGTACGGCGGCGATCTGGTGCGGTTCGCCACCCTCGTGGACGCATCCGCGGCCGCCGCACCGGGCGCCGAGTGGCGCGTGCGCCCCGTGCAGCCGGGTCAGTACCGCCTGTCGGTGTTCGTCGACGGCGCCATCCCCACCACGCGCCACGCGCGCTACCGGGTCACGCGGGGGACGCAGACCGACGTGGTCGAGGTGGACCAGGCGGCCGTGGCCGACGCCGGCTTCGTCGTGCTCGGCCAGTTTGCGCTCGATGCGTCTCACGGAGCGCGCGTGCGGGTCGACGCCGTCACGGGCGAGGCGGGCGCGGCCCTGGTGGTCGACGCGCTGCGCGTCGAGCCCATCGCCGTGGAGCCACCGCCGCCGCCGCCGTGCCCGCGCGTGCGGGTGACCGCGTCGTCGACGTTGAACGTGCGTCCGCAGCCCTCCACGTCGCAGGGCGCGCTCGGTACGCTGCGCGCCGACGAGGTCGTGACCCGCCTGGAGAGCGCGAGCGGCGAGGTGGTGCAAGGCAACGCTCAGTGGCACCGCATCGAAAAGCCCGGGCTCACGGGCTGGGTGTCGGGGGCTTGGACGGTGTGCGCGCCCTGACGTGCGCGGCTACGCTCGGCTCGCCATGGACCAGGAGCCGCACTCCGCCCGCTACCTCAACGACACGCGCGACCTCTGGTGGAACCGCGACTTCCTCGAGCTGCTCGCGACGCGCACCGGGCTCGCGCGCGCCGCGCGCGTGCTCGACTGCGGCGCTGGCCTGGGCCACTGGACGCGCACGGTGGCCGGCCTGGCGCCGAACGCCGAGGTCGTGGGCCTCGAGCGCGAGCCGCAGTGGGTGGAGCGGGCGCGAAGCCAGGCGCCGCCGCGCGTTTCGTTCGTGCAGGGCGACGTGCTGGCGCTGCCGTTCCCCGACGGGTCGTTCGACGTCGTCACGTGCCAGACCCTGCTCATTCACCTGGCGGACCCGCGCGCCGCGCTGCGCGAGATGGTGCGTGTGCTGCGGCCCGGCGGGCGCGTGGTGGCGTGCGAGCCGAACAACCTCGCAGAGGGCGTCGCGCGCCTGTGCGTGGAGCCCACCTTCGACCTCGACGACGTGGTGGCGTGGCTGCGGCTGGAGGCGACCTGCGAGAAGGGCAAGCATGCGCTGGGCCTCGGCTACAACTCCTTGGGTGAGGGCCTGGTTGCGCTGCTCGATCCCGAGCTGGTCGACGACGTGGACGTGTGGAACAACGACAAGTGTACGGTGTTCCCGCCCGGCGAGGACGCCGTGGCGCGCGCGGCGCGACCCGAGATCGTCGACGAACAGCGCCTCTTGGCGGACGGCTTCCCGTGGCCACACGCGGAGACGCTGCGGTACTTCCGCGCGGGCGGCGGGCGCGACGACGAGCTCGAGCCGCTACTCGCGCGTGCGCGTCGGGCGTGGTCCAGGCGCATCGACGCGTTGGCGCACGCCGCCCTCTCGCAAAACGGTGGCAGCCTGTTCTACGTGCTGAGCGCTCGCAAGCGACAGCAATGACGACGCGGCGCCGGCCGGCGGTCGGTCGACTCGTCGCGCGGGCCAGGGGACCGTCGCCTCCCACGAGCACCGCGCCCAACCGGCGCTGTATGCTGGCGACGCCGTGACCAGCGTCAAGCGCCACCCCCAGCCCACCCGCGCCGAGGTGCACCTGGTCACCGGCGCCGTCATCGATGGCCTCATCGACGGGTTCGCGCCCGGCGACGAGCGGCTCGCCCTGGTGGTGGACGGCGTGAGCCGGCCCGAGCCCGCCGACAACGTCGCGTGGCTGTCGCTGGCGCTGGACCCTGCTGCGGCGCCGCGCGCGCAGGACGGCGCCGAGGTGTTCCGCGTGCAGGTGGCCGGCGGGGGATCGTTGCTGGTGCGTGCGCAGCCCGCCGAGGTGACGTCGGAGGCCGGCTTCTTCGCCACGCTCGCCGACGCGAACCCGCCTGCCGCCGAGCTGTTCGTGTTCGGGCACGCCGTCAACGGCATCGAGCGCGATGGCGCGCTCGGCGCGTCGCTCGCTGCCGAGGGCCTGCTCGACAGTGACGCCCCGTCGCGACCGGCCGCCGACGTCAAGCGCGTGCCCATCGCCGTGGCGCTCTCGGAGCTGCGGCGCACCGATCGGCCTGCCATCGACGAGGCGGTGCTCGCGCAGCGGCGCAAGAAGATGCGGCTGGGCGACGTGCTGGTGG
Organism: uncultured Myxococcales bacterium; assembly: GCA_964580865.1. Taxonomy (GTDB): domain Bacteria; phylum Myxococcota; class UBA727; order UBA727; family VGSZ01; genus JACOUT01. The sequence goes on from CAZONM010000038.1 coordinate 16,189, forward strand.
AGTCGGCCTACGTCACGCAGGCGGAGATCGACCTGGCGCTCGCCGAGCAAAAACGGCGCCCCGGCAAGCGCCTCGGCGAGGTGCTCGTCGAGGTGGGCATCCTGTCGGAGCTCGATCTCGCGCGCGCGCTCTCGACCAAGTTCCAGATCCCGCTCGTCGACCTCGACCTAGTGGAGCTCAACGCCGCCGCGCGCCGGGCCGTGCCCCGCGAGATCATGTCGAAGTACGGCGTCTTGCCCGTCGACATCGACGCCAACGTGCTGACGGTCGCCATCGCCGACCCGCTGGTGACCGACGCCATCGACATGCTGCGCTTCCAGAGCCGCCTGCGCATCCGGGTGGTGCTGGTGACCGAGAGCCAGCTGCGCCGCGTGATCGCGGAGTCTCTGCGCGACGCGGCGACGAGCGCGCCCGCCAAGCCGCCGGCGCAGCGCACCACGTCGCTGCCGATGACCGCCGTCGCGCGCGCGGCGGGCGCCGACGCGGCCGGCGACGGCGCGCGGGACCCCGATGGCGTGGTGCGGATGGTGAACCAGCTCATCCTGAGCGCGTGGCAGCGCGGCGCCTCCGACGTGCACGTGGAGCCAAACGGCGACGACCGGCCCATCAAGGTGCGCTATCGGATCGATGGCCGCTGCGTGGACGCCCAGGAGATCTCGGGGAAGCACCGAAGCGCGCTGGCCGTGCGCCTGAAGGTGATGGCCAACCTCGACATCGCCGAGCGGCGCCGGCCCCAGGACGGCAAGGCGCGCGTGGTGACCACCGATGGGCGCGCCGTCGACCTACGCGTCACCACCATCCCCACCGTCGACGACAACGAAGACTTCGTCTTGCGCATCCTGTTGGGCTCGCGCGCCGTGGGCTTCGACGATCTTCTGCTGTCGCCCGCCAACGCCGAGGCCGTGCGTGGGTGGCTCGCGCTCGATCATGGGTTGGTGCTGTGCGTGGGCCCCACGGGCGTGGGCAAGACCACCACCGTGCACGGCATGCTGTCCACCCTCGACACCACCGAGCTCAAGGTGTGGACCGCCGAGGACCCGGTGGAGATCGTGGCGCCCGGCATGCGGCAGGTGCACGTCCAGCCGAAGATCGACCTCACGTTCGCGGCGGCGCTGCGCAGCTTCCTGCGCGCCGACCCCGACGTCATCATGATCGGCGAGATGCGCGACGTCGAGACCGCGGCCCTCGCCGTGGAGGCGGCGCTCACGGGCCACCTGGTGCTGTCGACGCTGCACACCAAGAGCGCCGTCGACACGGTGGCGCGGCTCCTCGAGATGGGCCTCGAGCCTTTCACGGTGGCCGACGCGCTCTCGGGCGTGGTCTCGCAGCGGCTGGTGCGCAAGCTCTGCACGGCCTGTCGCACGGCGGAGGCGCCGTCCGACGAGGAGCTCGCCTCGCTCGAGCGGCTCATGGGCGCCGACGTGTTGGCGCGGGCGCGTGCGAGCGCCGGAGGCGAGGCGCGCACCTGGCGCGCGCCCGGCTGCGACGCCTGCGGCCGCAGCGGCTACGCGGGGCGCATCGCCATCCACGAGACCCTCACCGTCACCGACGCGCTGCGCCCCTTGATCGCGCACCGCGCGCCCGGCGACGAGCTGCGGCGCGCGCTGGCGGGCGCCGGCATCGGCATGCGCGAGGACGGGCTGGCCAAGGCGTTCGCCGGGCACACCGACGTGCGCGAGATCCTCGCGGTGACCTGAACGTCGCCGCGCGCACGTGCGCTACTTGCCGAGCAGGCCCTTGGCCGCGTCCATCGCCTTCTCCTCGTTGGACTTCTTGCCCTTCTTCTTGTCCTTCTTCTTGTCGCCCTTGCCGTCCTTCTTGTCGTCGCCGCCGAAGAGGTCGTCGACGGCGCCGGCGAGCGCGTCCTTGCCGGCGGCGGCCACCAGCGCTGTCACGAGCTTGGCGACGTCGACGCCCGACACCTTGGGCTTGTCCCAGGTGCCGCCGATCTTGAGCGGCACCGGCACCGCCTCCTTCACCTTGACCTTGTTGCCGGTGAGCTTGGCGACCGTGGCTGGCGACAGCTGCAGGGTGGAGGTGAAGTCCATGCCGGCGTCCATGCCCGCCGACCCCGTGATGTTGATCTTGCCGAGCGGCGTGTCGGCGTCGATGGGCTTCTCGAGGCGCAGCCGGCCGCCGAAGAACTTGGTGAGCGCCGTGAAGCCCTGCAGGCTCAAGCCCTTCTCGGCCGACGCCGCGCCGAGCTTCATGCCGGGGAGCTTGCCGGTCTTGTTGACCGCCTCGCCGATGGGCCCCAACAGATCGATGGTGCTGACCGAGAAGCTCTTGAACTTCATCTCGGCGGGTCCCTCGGCCGAGACCGCGAAGTCACCGGCCGCGAGCCCGCGCCCCTTGACCTCGAGCTTGGGCGAGATTGAGCCCGAGAAGATGCGGCCGAGCCCCGTTTGGTCGGCCATGGCGGCGCCGAAGTCGATGTCCTTGCCGGCGAGCTTCAGGCCGTAGGCGGTGCGCTCGGCGGGCAGATCGATGGCGCTGCCCGTGGCCGTCATGGTGCCGCCGTAGATGTTGAACTCGAGCGTGTCGAACGTGAGCTTGCCGCGCGTCATGGTGAGCGCGCCCTTGAAGTTGGTGACCGGGATGCCCTTGACGATGGCGCGCGCGGCGTTGAGCGAGCCCTTGCCGTTGACGTCAGCGAGCAGGGCGCGCGTCTCCTTCGAGAGGCCGTGCGGGTTGTCGCTCTTCTTCTTCTTGGTCTTCTCGTCGGTGTCGGAGGAGAACGCCTCGCGCAGCTTGTCGACGTTGAGCTTGTCGGCGCTGAGGTTGAGGTTGAAGCGCGGCTTGTCGAGGTTCTCGATGTCGATCTGACCCCGCAGCGCGCTGTCGGCGGCCGTGAGGCTGTCGATCTTGACGCCGGCCTTGACCGACGCGCTCTTCTTGGTGTCGCCCGCCATCGTCAGCGAGCCCTTGAAGCGCCCACCCGCGGGAAGGTCTGCGGCGCTGGCCGATAGCGTGCGCACGTCGTCAAACGCCAGATCGACCTGCGCGAGCTTCACGTCGAGCGTGGGCGCCGACAGGTTCTTCACGTTGAGATCGCCGGCGATGCGCGAGCTGCCGAACGCGATGTTGAGGCCGCGCGCGTCGACGGTCAGGGTCTCGCTCGAGGTACCGCCGCTGAGCTTGACGGTGCCCGACAAGCGACCGCCGGCGGGGAGCTTGGCGGCGCCCGGGATGGTCTGGCGCAGGTCGTCGAAGCCGAGCTGCACCTGGCCGAGGTCGACGTCGAGGCGGGGCGAGTCCTTGTCGAGATCGGCGATGCTGCCGCGCCCGTTCACGGTGCTGCGCCCGATGGCGAGCACGAGCTTGGAGAAGTCGGCGCGCTCCTTGGTGCGCTTGGCCACGGCGTCGAGCCGCAGCGGCAGGCCGGCGGGCTTCGACAGCGTGGTGCTGCCGTCGGCGCCGCGCGCCGCCACGCTCAAGCCGTCGAGGTTGGCGACCACGCTCAGGTCGACGTCGCTGCCTTGGGGCTGCGCCTTGATGGCCACCGACCCCGCGCCGCGCACCGTGGTAGCCGCCAGGTTGACGTCGAGGGCGCGCAGGTCGAGCACGGCGTCGGCGATCTGCTTGCCGCCGTCTGCCTGCGCCTTGACCTTGAGCTCCACCGTGCCGTCGACGCGCTGGCCCTTGCCGAGCGCCTCGGCGAACGGCGGCGCCAGGCTCTTGAGCGAGGCGAGCTGTACCGGCCCGCTGGCGACGTCGGCGACCATGGGCGCGCCCTTGGCCGTGGGCAACGACAGCGTGCCGCCGATCTTGGCCGTGTCCACCACCAGCTCGAGCTTGTCGACGTCGAGGACGCTGGACTTGCGCGTGCCGTGGAGCGCGAGGTTGAGCGGCCGGCCCGCGGGCTTGTCCACCAGCGATGCCGTAGCCTCGGCCGCCGTCTTGCCTTCGGGGACGTCGAGGTAGCGCACGCGCGCGGCGTCGAGGTTGACGCGGAGATCGATGGCGTCACCGGCGGTGCTCAGGTGCGCCTGCAGCGGCCCCTCGATCTTCACTTCGTCGGGCAGCCCGCGCAGCGACGGCGGCAACGCTTGCAGGAGCGCGGCCAGGTCTTGCGCGCTCGCCTTGATGTCGGCCTGCTCGAGGCCGGCGAGGCCGCTGCCCTTGGCCGCGAGGCTGGCGGTGACGTCGAGGCCGCTGCCCTTGAGCGTGAGCTTCTTGACGACGGTGCGTTGGTCGCCGGCGTCGCGCTCGAGCGCGAGCTCCACGTCGGCGGACAGGGGCCGGCCGCGCGGCGCCGACGCGCGCTCCGCCGCCGTGGCCATGGGGGAGAGCGCGTCGCGCAGCACCAGCTCGCGCGCGTTGACGGTCCCGTCGACGGTGATGCGCCGGGCGTCGTCCTTGAGCGTGGCGGTGAGCGCCGTACGCAGCGTGCCGCGCACGGGCGCCGGCACGTCGGCGGGCACCAGCGCGCCCCAGGAGCCCAGGTCGACGTCCAAGAGCTTGGCCTCGGCTTCGACGTCGGGCAGAGGATCGAACGACAGGTCCTTCGGGAGCACGGCCAAGCGCACTTTGACGTCGATGGGGCTCTGCTGTTGGCCGTCTCTCAGCATGGCGTGCAGCGACACCATCAACGGATCGCCCAGCACCACGTCGCTGGTCTCGATGTCGATGTCGTAGGCCTGCAACGGCCGGCCCACCACCTTGTCGTCGAGCTCGAGCACGCCGTCGGTGACCCTCACCTCGGCGATGCGCGCCCCGCTCAGAAACGAGGTGTCGGACTTCTCCTTTGGCGCGTCGTCGTCGGTCGCCAGCCGGTCGAGCACGTCCTGGAAGTCCCAGCGCCCGTCGGCGTCGCGCGCGGCGCGCACCACCAGGCCCGCGACGCCGAAGCGCTCGACGTGCAGGTCGGTGCCGAACGTGAGCAGCGCGCGCGCCAGTGAGAAGCGTACGTCGACGGCGCCGAGGTACAGCGCGGGCTCTTTGCCCGGCGCGCCGGCCACCTGCACCTGCTCCACGCGCGCCGTGAGCTGCGCGCCCAAGGACGCGCTCACCTTTCCCGCGGTGACCTCGCGGCCGATCTTCGCCGACACGTCCTTGAGGACCTGGTCCTTCTTCTCGTTGACGAGCTGCTCGGGGTCGATGAGCACCGCGGCGCCGACGACGAGGAGCACGAGGATGCCGACCACCGCCCCGAGGGCAATCAGGATCTTCTTCTTCATTCGTCGCGGTATACGGTATGAGGTGCAGGGGGGCGAGGTGGTGACATGCGGACCGTGACGTGCGTGAAGCTCGGCAAGCAGGCCCCGGGGCTCGACAAGGCCCCGTTCCCCGGCGACCTCGGGCGCCGGATCTTCGACCAGGTGTCGGCCGAGGCCTGGGAGATGTGGCTCGAACACCAGAAGATGCTCATGAACGAGTACCGCATCGACCTCGCCGACAAGTCGTCGCGCCAGATCCTCAAGCAGCAGTGCGAGCAGTTCTTCTGGGGCCAGGGCTCGAACGCGCCGCCGGACTTCGTCCCCGAGCGCAAGTAGGCGTTGGTGCGCGCATTTCCGGGCTGCGAGCAGCGCCACGGCCGTGGTAGATCGACCCCATGAAGCGCGCGGTGCTCGTGGTGGTCAAGGGCAAGGACTTCGGTCGCTCGATCGTGGTCAACGTCGGCCACTGCGTGATGATCGGTCGCAGCCAGACGCTGGTGGGCGCAACCGGCATGATCACGCAGCACTCGGCGCACAAGCTCACCGACGAAGACGAGAAGACGGTGGCGCGCCACCTCAAGATCCGCGCGTCGCCGCAGAAGCAGGGCGCGCGCGCCCTGCTCACCAGCTTCGAGCGCGACATGGACGTGGGCCTGCAAGACGACGCCGTCAGCCAGCGGCACACCATGATCTTCGTCGACGAGGCCGGCGCGTCGCTGCTCGACATGGCCTCCACCAACGGCACGTTCCTGAATGGCAAGCGGACCAGCTCGGCGGAGCTCACGCTGGGCGATCTGGTGCGCATCGGCGAGACGCGCATCGAGGTGCGCGGCTGACGGCGGCTGGCTCGGCCCGCGCGCGCGCGCGGCAGATCAGATCAGATCCGATCAGATCCCTTTGGGCGGCACGGGCAGCGGCGCGGCCAGCGCGCGCAGGCGCTTGAGCTTGTCGGCGACGTCGGCGGGCAGGGCGCCGCCCGCGTTGCCGAGCAGGTCCTCTTGCAGCGCTCGCTCGAGGCGCTCGAAGCACTCGCCCGCCAACAGCGAGTGCGGCGTGGCCTCGATGCAGGCCTCGTCGTACGTGGCGTACAGCGCCCAGATGTCGACGTCCTTGAGCTTCTCGTAGGCGAGCCCGAGGCCCGCCAGCGCCATGGCGCGCACGGGCGGCGGCGGCTCGCGCGCCAGCAGCTCGTGGAGCGCGGCGGTGGCGCGCAGGAAGAGCACGTCGGCGCCGCTGCCGTCGGGCGTGCGCTCGAGCCCGGCGGCCTCGTCGAGCAGGCGCTGCGCGTGCGCCTCGAGCTCGGCGAGCGAGTCGGGCTTTGGCTTCTCGGCGGCCCAGCGGCGCAGGCTGCCGCGCCAGCCCACGGCGTCTTGCCACAGCGGCTGGCCCGCGGGCGTCGCTAGCACGCGCTCCACCAGCTCGAGCGCGCCCTGGGGATCGCGCGCCACGCGGATGTCGAGCACCAAGGCGCGCTTGACCGCGCGCTCCCACAGGAGCGGCTCGTG
>CAZONM010000039.1:0-2037 GCA_964580865.1 uncultured Myxococcales bacterium
GATCGCGAGCGCACGGGCGATGGCGACCCGCCGCCGCGGCGCGCGGGCGCGCCCGCGACGCTCTTTGGACGCGCGCTCTCGCTGCCCACCTCGTGCACGGCCACGCCGCGGCCCGACGGCGGCGACGCGTCGTGCACCGACGGCGCGTCCCTGTCGTGGCGCAGGCTCGCCACCATGGACGAGGCCAGCGAGACCCTGGTGGCCACGCTGGCCGCGCTCGACTTCACCGAGGGCGCGCCGTACGCGTGCACGGTGGCCAGCGAACCGGGCCAGTGCGAAGACCACGGCGGCGCGGCCGCGGGCTTGAGCTACCTCGACGGCGCACCGGTGGCGGTGGCGTGCTTCGCCGTGAACGCCGCCACGCACTCCTTGTGCAAGGCCGTGTTGCGCCCGCGCTGACGTCGAGGCGCGCTCACGGGCCCGGGGCGAGGAGCGGACACAGGGTCAGCACCGAGACCAGCACCACCACGAAGCCCACGACGTCGAAGAGCACGCCGGTCACTACCATCTGGCGCACCGAGACCTCGCCGGTGGCGTAGGCCATGGCGTTCGGCGCCGTGCTGATGGGCATCATGAAGCCGAACGACGCGCCGAGCGTGGCGCCGAGCAGCGCCGGCAGCACCGGTGTGCCGGTGGCCTGCGCCAGCGAGATGGCCACGGGCACCATGAGCGTGGCCGACGCGGTGTTGCTGGCGAGCTCGCTCAACAGGAGCGCGGCGCCCGTCACCAGCGCCACCACCGCCCACGTCGACGACGCGCCCGTGACCGACATCAGCGCCTCGCCCCACGATGCCGCCAGGCCGGTCTTGTTGGCCAGGTCGCCGAGCAGGATGCCGCCGCCAAACAGCAACACCGTGCCCCAGTCGATGTCGGCCGCCTGCGCCCACGACAGCGCGCGGCGCGGCGGTTCGCCCGGGCGGTGAATGGGCCACACGAACAACAAGGCCGCCGCGAGCAGCGCCACCACCTCCTCGGGCAAACGCTGCTTGAGCTCCTTGGCGGCGGCGACCCCAACGACGTCGAGCACGCCGGGCACGATCCACAGCGTGGCCGCGAGCACGAAGGCCGCGAGCGCCGCCACCTCGCCGCGCGTCCATGGGCGCGCGGCGACGTCGACGGGCGGCGGCGCGTCGCCGGGCCGGATGCGGAACACCAGCGCCAGCACGATCCACATGGCGACGAGCATCAGGAGCGCCGGCGGCGTGGCGATCTTCATCCAGTCGAGGAAGCCGAACGCCACCATGCCCGCGCTCTCTGGCAGCTCGTGCGCCGCGCGCATGCCGATGAGGTTGGGCGGCGTGCCCACGGGCGTGCATAGCCCGCCCATGGACGCGCCCCAGGCGATGGCGAGCACCATGGCGGCCGCGTAGCGCCGGTCCTTGGTGGCGCGCGCGATCTGCAGCGCGATGGGCAGCACCACCGCGGTGGCGGCCGCGTTCGACATCCACATCGACATCAGGAACGCCGTGCCCGAGGTGGCGCACAAGGAGCCCAGGCGCCCGCGGGCGTGGCGCGCGGTGGCGCGGGCGAAGCGCGCGCCCAGGCCGTGCACGCTCATGGCCTCGGCCACCATGAAGGAGCCCACGAAGAGGAACAGGATGGGGTTGCCGAGCGCCGAGAACGCCTCCTTTGCGCTGGCGATGCCGAGCACCACGCTGAGCGCCACGGCCACGAGCGCGGTCACGGCCGCGGGGATGGCCTCGGTGATCCACAGGATCGCAGTGGCGGCGAACAGCGCCGCCAGCTTGCCCGCGGGCCCGCCGTCGGAGCCGACCCACACGAGCACGGCCGCCGCCGGCGCGGCCACCAGGCCCACGCGCGTGCGCCAGACGTCGAACGTGCTCTCGCCCTCGGCCACCGTGCCTCCGCGAGGCGTGTTCTAGCACTGCGTGCGCTCGGGTAGGCTCGCCCGCATGCAGCAGTCGTCGCCGTCGCGCACCGCGGAGTGGGTGTGTCTGTTTCGCGCGCTCGAGCACCAGCGCCGCGCCGCCGGCCGCGTGCTCGACGATCCGTTCGCGCAGCGCTTCCTCGGCCGCG
>CAZONM010000039.1:2137-22811 GCA_964580865.1 uncultured Myxococcales bacterium
CGCGCCGCCGGCCGCGTGCTCGACGATCCGTTCGCGCAGCGCTTCCTCGGCCGCGCCACCTCGACAGCCCTGCGCGCCTCGCGCGCGGCCGGCCGCGTGGCGCAGCTGCCGGCGCTCTTGTCGCCGGGCCTCGCGACCTACGTGCTCGCGCGCCACCGCTTCATGGACGACGCGCTGGTGGGCGCGCTTTCGCGCGGCGGGCGCGAGCGCGTGGAGCAGGTAGTGGTGCTCGGCGCCGGCTACGACACGCGCGCGTGGCGCTTCGCCGAGGCCCTGGCGGGCCGCCCGCTCTTCGAGGTCGATTTTCCGTCGACGAGCAAGCGCAAAGAGCAGATCGCGCGCCGCGCTTCGGCCGAGCTGCCGGCCACCAGCGTGCACCGCGTGCAGGTCGACTTCATGAGCGAGACCTTCGACGGGCCGCTGGTGCGCGCCGGCTACAGGCGCGGTGCGCGCACCTTCGTCATCTGGGAGGGCGTGTCGATGTACCTGACGCGCGCCGCCGTCAAGGCGACGCTGGCGTTGGTGCACCAGCTGTGCGCGGAAGGCAGCGAGCTGGTGCTCGACTTCTGGTTCCTGCTCGACGCGCCCGATCACCGCGCCGCCGCGCACCGCTTCTCGGCGAACCTGCTGCACCTGCTCGGCGAGCCCGTGCTGTTCGGCGTGCACCCCGAGGACGCGGGCGCGTTCTTGGCGCGCGCGGGCTTCACGCTCGTCGACCTAGCCGACGCCGCCGAGCTCGGCGCGCGCTACGTGCGCGATCGACGCGCCGTGTACCCGGCCAACTACGTGGTGCACGCGCGGCGCGATCGGTAGCGCGGTCAGCTCGCGACGAACACCACCTTGCCCACCTCGCGCTCCTCGTCGGAGGCGCGGGCGCGCTCGGCGTTGAGCGCCTTGACCTCGGCCTCGAGGTCGCGGAAGCGGTAGGGCGCGCGCCCCGTGTCCTCGGCCTCCTTGAGGTCGATGTCGCCGCCGAGCTCGACCACCTGGCGGCGCAAGGTGGCGAGGTCGGGCTCCTCGCCGGTGGCCTGCTGCCAAGCGCCCTTGAGCTTGCCCTCCGAGACGCCCTCGCCGGCGGCGGTGGCCTCGAGCACGGTCTTGAGCACGGCGCGGCGCCCGTTCTCCGCGGCCGCCTGCCTCTTGCGCGCGGCGTCGGTCGCCCAGCGGTACACGGGCAGCGCGAAGATCAGCGCCGAGAACGCGAACGGGATGAGGCCGAAGATGAGCGGCGTGCCGTCGTAGGGCAGCGGCGCCACCGGCACCACGCTCTTCCAGTGCTCGATGATGTGCAGCAGACGATCGAGCGTGAGGTTGGCCTTGAGCGCCACCAGGCTCATGACCAGGTTGAAGCCGTTCAGCAGCGTGATGGTCCAGTTGCTGCCGCCGTCGTTGCCGGTGATGGCGCGCGCCTGCACCCGCTCGCGCCACACGGGCGGCGGCGCCACCACGTGCCCGGCCTGCACGGTGCGGCGCACGTCGGGGAACTCGTAGAAGATGGCGCCGTCGTCGTTGACCTTGACCTCGCCTTGGTAGTCGAGCATCAGCCGCGCCATCAGCGGGTCGGCCTCTTCGCGCGGCAGGCCCGTGATGCGCATGACGTCGCCGATGCCGATGCGGCCCTGACGCGCGCGCATCTGCAAGAGGATGCGGCGCTCCATCTCCGCCGCGTCGGGCTTCTTCTCCTCGGGTCCGAACACGAAGCGGTTCACACGCTCGTAGAACGGCGCCTTCTTCTCGCGCGGCTTGCCCCAGGAGCGGTCGTCCCAGACGTTGGTGGCCGCGAACGGCGAGAACGGGTGGAACGTCCACCACAGGGCCTCGAAGATCACGCGCAGCACGGCGCCCACGAAGACGCCGCCGCGCTCGTCGCGCGTGGCGAGCGCGATGCCCACCGCCAGGAACACCAGCGCGTAGCTGACCATGACCACCGAGATCCACGCGCGCACCACGAACTTGCCGACGCCGAGCACCGCGCGCTTCACGCGGTCGACGGCGCGGGTGAGCCACGGCTGCTTGGTGAGGGGCAGCGACAGGCCGTAGGGGAAGTGAAAGAGCAGCTCGCCCTTGTCGGTGGCCGACAGCGTGCCGCGGTACTTGGCCACCAAGGCGTGGAGTCCGGCCTCGGCCTCGCGCAGGGGGAGGCCCGCGGCGGTGGCGGCGTCGGCGATGGTCAGCCGACTGCCCTTGCGCACGCTCTTGCGCAGCGCCGCCTCGAGGAGGGCGGCCGCCTGGTCGGCGGGGCGGGTATGCACGTGGTCGGCAGCCATGGGGGAGAGATAACCCCGGCCGGGCTACAAACAACTGGGCAGTTGCCACGTAACCAGGGGGCGCCGTCCGGCATCCTCGCCTTGCGTGTGCGAAAACTCTCGCCGATGCTCCAAGCGGGCCGGAGTGGCGAAATGGCAGCCGCAGCGGACTTAAAATCCGCGGAAGCGCGAGCTTCGTGGGGGTTCGAGTCCCCCCTCCGGCACAAGTAGAGACAGGTACTTACAGGGGAAGGCGGGCTGGCATGGCTCGCTTTTTTTCGGCCGTGTAGCAACGCGTGTAGCAACGCGGACGGGTTGGGCGGGGAAGGCGCGCATGGGGCGCACAGAGCGCGCTGGCGGAGATGAAGGGCTCGGAGGGGGCGGGTCGGAGCCGGTGCCCGCCTTTGCCGTGATTGCGGCAGGCCACGGGTTCCTTGGCGGACAAGCCGTGTAGGCCGCCGGGAAATAGACCCCTGTTCCGTCACCAAAAGGGATCCACCCCTAAGCAGGCGCATGGGAGGCCGGAGTGCACGAGCAGAGAGCTACCGGGACCGTGGAGGTTCCAACAGGCTCACGAGTTGCTCCGTGCCGCGAGATTCATGGAGGCTTCCGACGGCGCCTGGGCAAAGGCGGATTCCAGGCGCGCAGATGAGCGCGCCACTCGCTGAACGTGCCGGGCAGGCGCCAGGCGGGGGGCTACGCCTTGGTGGCACGCAGGGGTTGTGTCTACCGTTGTCGCTGGAGATCCCGGACCGATGACCTACGTGAATATCGACTGCGCCCGCGTCTGGAAGGAACGCGACAAGCCGCTCCGAGGGGACAACCTGCTCCTGCAGCTGCTGTGGGGGGATGACCTCCTCTCGAGTACCCCCGACAACGGCTTCACCCGGGTCGAGTTGAGCGGCGATCGCGTTGGCTGGGTGAAAGGCGACCTTCCTACGACGGCAACGGCGCCGTTGGCGCTCGTGTTTCTCGACGTGGGTCAAGGCGACTCGTGCTTCATGACAACACCTGGTGGGCAGCGGATCCTCGTCGACGCTGGCGAACAGCAGATGGTCGCGCGGTATCTCGCGAGCCGGTTCTCCGCAGATATCAAGGCTGGCCATGACGTTGTGCTCGACGCTCTCGTGATTTCCCACGGGGACGCTGACCATTTTGAGGGGGTAGCCGAGCTGGTGGATGCGGCGTCGGAAGCGCGCGAGCGCAAGGGGATTCGTGCTGTCGTTCGTCGCGTGCTGCACAACGGTCTGGTGAAACGTGGCGTCCGCCGGGCAGACGGGACCGACCGCAGCGAGGCGGAAATGTTCGGCAGCACGTCGGTATCGGCAGATGGGACGCAGGTCGCCGTCGACCTCGTCGACGACGTGCGTGACGTCCCGGATGCAGAGATGAACGGTCCGTTCACTCGGTTTCGTGGCGCGCTCGACGAACTCGGTCGTCGCGGCACCGTCAACGTCCGACGGATCGACGCGAGCCACACCGGCCCGTTCGATTTCGTGGAGGGAGCGACGATCCAGGTACTCGCGCCGCGACCGCAGAGCGCGGCGGGTCAGGTTGGGCTTGAGCTCCTCGGCGACACCCCCAGTGCGGCGCCGACGGCGTCGGGCACGATCAACGGGAACTCCATCGTCCTCAAGGTCATGATCGGGAACGTCGCGATCCTGCTGACAGGCGACGCCACCGAGGCCACGCAGGCGATGCTTGTCCACGATCATGAGTCTGGGGCGATCGACTTGCGAGCACACGTGCTGAAGGTTCCACACCACGGCGGCGACGGCGTCGCGCTGCGCTTCCTTGAGCTTGTGAAGCCGATCGTGTCCGTCATCTCGGCCGGCGACGAGGACGCGCGCCGAGACTACTTGCATCCGCGCGCGAACATCGTTTCCCGTCTCGGCCGCACCGGGGACGGCGACGTCGACCCGGTCATCTTCGTGACCAACCTCGCTGCCTTTGATCGCTGGGTCGGCAAGGCGTTTCCGGCCAAGCAGGACGCTTCGGGGACGTGGGTGCCTGACACCAACGCGAAGCCGTTCTATGCCCGAGAGCGCACGCGCTATGGCGCCGTTCATCTCCGTACCGATGGCCAGCGAATCCTCGTCGTGCGCTTCGGTGCCCGACGTGAGGGACGCGAGGAATATGCGTACGCCGTCGACGCGACCGGACGCGCGAGCCCGTCGCCGGTGTCCGTGTACTGACGCCGAGCTCAGCGCACGTTCACGTTGACGAGGCCACCACGCCCGACGACGGGTTGGCTAGTGCACCCGAGTTGCGCTCCGGTGCTCGTGCCGTCGGGCAGGCCCACGATGAGGCTGATCGGACACGAGGTGATGAAGTTCGGATCGAGCGCGATCTCGTCGAGAGACTTCGTGTCGCGGGGGCTCGGCTCCGAGTCGGCGCCCGGGTGGCTGTGCCATTCGCCGACGTAGTCGACGCCAGCATTCCGGCGCACGGCGTCGTCAAGGAAGGCTTGGCAGAACGCGCCGTCGCGCGTGAAACCCGTCGGTGAACGCACGGCGTTGGGGCCAGGACCCGATGCAGCGATGACCTCGACAGAAGCACCTGTGCGTCGTCCGACCAGAATGCCGCCGGTCTCGTTGGGCGCCGCAGTGGTGGCTTGATCGACGAGATCGGCGCGAATCCCGTGGGGCACGATGACTTCAACGACGCTCCGTTCACCGCAGGTCGTACATCCCGGATGGGGCCTGACCGTCGTCGTTTTCAGCGAAAATGGAGATTCGAGCCCGGCGGCACCTGAAATGCCAGTCGTCGTCCACACCCACTGGTTCAATGCGCCTCCACTCGCCACGTCGTCAAGGAAGAAGCGCACACCCATGCCGCTCATGACGGCGAGATCAGCAGCGCTCGCCGCGAGCACTGGCTGCCCGCACTCATGGGCCACGACCTCGTCCTCGGCAGCGTCCACCTCGATGAACTCCTGATCCCCATCTCTCGCGTGAAGGGCGCAGCACTCCAGGCAGGCGTCGTGTCCTGGTCGCACGCGAATCAGCCGTGCAGCCGTGCCGCGCCGGAGGCCTCGCAGATAGTAGACGGTGGCGCCCGCATCGACCGCCTGCACGTTGAACGCGAGCTCCTCAGCGTCGTCGGCAATCGTGCTCAGGATGTGCTGCTCGCTCCAAGGCGGCGCCACGCCCCCGGCCTGCCATGTGTGTGCGCGACGAGGCTCGGTCGTGAGCTCGACGTGAGGATTGATGTTGACGAGAGAAAAGAGCGTCGCGTGCGTCTTCGGCAGGCCGACCCACCCTAGACATGCCACGTGCCGAACAACGTTCCCTGCGTCGAGACACCCGTGGTCCCAAATCCGAACGAGCCCGCAGCCGGCTTTCACGAGGAGTTCAGTGCATGCGGAGCCGAGCGCGCCGACGCCGAGCACCGACAAAGTCATCTGCTCGGTCGTTGCCGGCACGCGGCCGGTGTTGCGCACTTCCAGCGAGCGCCTCCGCAAGTCCTGTGAGCGCAGACTCTTGATTTCGCGCTCGGTCCAGCGGTCCTGCACGGGATCTCCGAGCACGACACCCTTCGCCTTCATGCCCGGCGCGGGCACCAGCTCTCGCGTCTTCTCCCGGGGCTGCAGGATCAGAAAGAGGAGGTCGCGTTCTTCGTGCCTGTGACCGCGAGCAGGAAACCGCAGGGCGACAACGATGTTGGCCGACCTCGCACGCTCGACGGCGAATGCCCTCGCAAAGGCAGAGAGCGGAGTTGACTCGTGGGGGTGAAGCAGAGCCGCCAGCTCGGTCACCGTCCTGATTGGTGGCGGCTCGCTGTCGACGTCATACCAGCGTCCAACGAGCATCGTGTCATCTTGGTAAGCAGCCTCCAGCGAGGAGGTCGACGTGACCTCGTCCCACCACCCCTTGGCGACGTCTGTGAGCCCCGGAAGGGCCAACCGTCTCGCAAGGGCCCTCTCGTCGGCCCACCCGACGTCGCGTTCCACATGCGTAACGAAGAAGGTCGGATGCCCCTCGGGCCGACTCAGCTTGCGCGCGATGAAGCGGCCGTTGCGCTTCGGTGGCGAGTCCAGAAGGGCGGGCCCGAGGAAGATGTTGCCCGAGCGCGAGTAGTGATTTTCGAGATCGGCTTCGCGCGAATCCAGTGCCGTGGAGAACGTCCCGCGAAGAGCACCGGCAAGCCAACGCCTGGCTCGGCGGATCGCGTCGGCGGCAAGGACGGCTTCCGCGCGACCGGCGCCCCGATGCAGCTCATACAGGCAAAGAGCGCCGCCGCTCATCTGGTGCCGCATCGAGAACATTCGAGGTTCAGGATCGGTGAGCGCGCGGAGCGGAACGAGCTCGGGCGGTGCGAACGGGAAGTCCTCGGGGTACGCGATCTGCACGGGGACGCGCGCGTTGCCCGCCTCCGTCGCGACCACGATCTCCCCGCGAAAAACCACCCGGAGCTCGTCGTCAATGCGCTCGAAGCCTTGCTTCGCAAGGTACGCGGTCTCCGAGTGGTAGAGCGCCTTCAGGCGCACAAACCAGGGGATCACCGCTTGCCCATGGGGCGACTCTTCTCGATGCGGCTTGTGATGATCGACGCGCTCTTCGCCTGCTTGCTCCCACCGCCACCGTTGCCTCCGTCGTCGTCATCCTTCCCGAGCCCGTATGCGTTCGCGAGCGCGCCGTCGTCAGAGCCGATGTCGTAGGTCCCGTTGGCTGCGACGTCGACGACGAACGAGTTCCCCTCGGACCCCATGTGGCAGATGCCGTCGTCCCCGACCGCATCCTTGTACTTTCCCAAAGCCCAGTCGTCGGGATGTCCGTGCTTGCTGTCATCCTGATCGGGTGCCGAGATGATCACCTGCTTCGGGGCGATCTGAGGGAGATGCTCCTCGTAGGGGCTCTCGTCGTCTTTGTGGTCCTTGAAGAAGGTGTACGAACCGTGATGTGGAGCGCTGAAGATTTCAGCGGCGATGCGGCTCGCGGTGTCCTTCTGGTCGTCGCCACCCGAGTGGTACTCGGTGATGTGCTCCTTCCACGCGGTCTTGTCCGAGTCGCCCGTGATCAGGATGCGCGCCTTCTGCTTGTCGTCGCCGTACGCAACCCGCATGACCGCGCACTGCTCATGGATGCGCTTGTAACGGTCCTCGGGCTTCTCGCCCTCGACGTCATCCACGACGTATTTGGCCGGCGAGACCACGTGGATCTCTGCCCGCCCAAACGGCATGGATGATCTACTGCCCTTCATCTGGACGACGTTGCCCTTGGCCTTCTCGACCTCCTTCATCAGCGCTTCGAGTTCGGAGTACGGGCCATCGTGGTCGGGCCCGGGCTTGTGTCCGCTGTGCCAGACGTTCTTGACGATGACGCTCTCGCGGAGCTCCTTGAGGCCGCCGATGTGATCGCTGTGCGGATGCGTGTTCACGAAGACATCGAGGACCGGCAGCTCGGTGTCGCCGCGCTTCTCCTTCTTGGGGAGCACGTCGGCGAGCAAGCGCGGGATGTCGATTCCGTTCAGACCGACACCGCGGTTGCAGTCGACGAGCATCGACAGGTGCACGTCGCCGCCGTTGGGCACTAAGAAAAGCGTTGACTCTCCCTGCCCGACGTAGAGGAAGATCGCGCGCATCGAATCCGTCGGGAGAGCATCGAGAATGGCGCTGGCGGTTTCGGGCATGGGGCTCCTTCAGTGCGCGCGGGGCGCGGTTGTCGTGCGTGTCGATGGGAGCTCGGCGCGAACCGGGTTCATGAGCAGCACTTTCGGTCGATGTGGGTACATATCTCCCCTGAACAGATGTCACGCACGATAGCCCCCGGCCGCGCTCAGGCAAGGCCCTCGATCGGATCTCCGTTTGGCCAAGCGGATCTTTGCGCGGGCGCGCAAAAACCTCGTCTGCTCGCGGAGATCCTGATCATGAAGGCAAAAGCTCCTGACCAAGTTGGGTTCCGCCAGGATGCCGCTCCGTGGCATAAGCCAAGCGCGGCCAATCGGCCGACCGGGTGCGAAGGGGCGAGCCAGCCGGCCGTCGAAGCGCGCGCTCACGGGAGCGCACCGCCGCCCTACGGACGGGGTGGATGATGAAGCTGGAAGACATCGAGACCAAGACGCACGTCCGCGGCATCGAGCCCGACATCGCGGTGCGCGTCCTCGACGTCGAGCCAGCCGGCCCCGACGCCGTCAACGTCAGCTACAAGCTCCCAAGCGGCCAGCTGCTGCAGAAGACCCTGTTCCGCGCCGACGAGCCCCGGCTGTCGGTGTCAGCGACTTCGTCGCAGTTCTCGTTCCACGCCAAGGCCGAGGACTTCAAGCTCGCGGCCGAGGCCACCCGCATCAAGCTCGCGTACCTCTTCGACCCGATGATGGCGATCCACACCTCGAACGTGGACCCGCTGCCCCACCAGATCGCCGCCGTCTACGAGACCATGCTCCCGAAGCAGCCGCTGCGCTTCGTCCTCGCCGACGACCCCGGCGCGGGCAAGACGATCATGGCCGGCCTCCTCATCCGCGAGCTCATGCTGCGCGGCGATCTCCAGCGGTGCCTCATCGTCGCGCCCGGCAGCCTCGTTGAGCAGTGGCAGGGAGAGCTCACCGAAAAGTTCGGGTTGCCGTTCGAGATCCTCACGAACGCGATGGTGGAGTCGACGCAGACCGGGAACCCGTTTCGTGAACGGGACCTGCTCATCGCTCGCCTCGATCAGCTCTCGCGCAAAGAGGAGTGGCAGGAGAAGCTCAAGGCCGACGGTGCGCTCTGGGACCTCGTCATCGTCGACGAGGCGCACAAGTTGGCTGCGCACTATTTCGGCAACGAGCTGAAGCCGACCGGCCGCTACAAGCTCGGGCAGCTGCTCGGCCGTCACGATCTCACGCGCAACTTCCTGTTGATGACGGCAACGCCGCACAACGGCAAAGAGGACGACTTCCAAGCGTGGATGGCGCTCATCGACGAGGACCGCTTCTTCGGCAAGCCCCGCGAGGGCGCCGAACGGGCCGACGTTTCGGACCTGATGCGGCGCATGGTGAAAGAGGAGCTGGTCAAGTTTGACGGCACGCCGTTGTTCCCCGAACGCATCGCCGAGACTGCGCAGTACCAGCTGTCGCCCGCGGAGATGCAGCTGTACGAGGACGTGACGTCGTACGTGCGCGAGCAGATGGGCCGCGCCGACGCCATCGCCGACGGGAAGAAGAAGGCCGTGGTCGGCTTCGCGCTCACCATTCTGCAGCGCCGGCTGGCCTCATCACCCTACGCCATTGCGCAGTCGCTGAAGCGCCGCCGCATCCGTATGGAAGAGAAGCTGCACGAGCTGAAGAACCCGAAGCCGCCATCGCAGAAGGCCAGCTGGGACGACGCGCTCGACTTCAACATCGATGACATCGACGAGCAGATGTCCGCGGAGGAGCTGGAAGAGATCGAGGAGGTCGCCGTCGACGAGGCGACGGTCGCAAAGACGATCCCCGAGCTGCACAAGGAGATCGAGGAGCTGAAGCTGCTGGAGAAGCAAGCGGCCGACGTGCTGAAGGGCGGTGTCGACAAGAAATGGGACGAGCTCTCGGCGATCCTACAGAGCGACGAGCCGATCATGCTGCGCCCCGATGGCAAGCGCAGGAAGATGCTCATCTTCACCGAGCACAAGGACACGCTCGACTACCTGCGGAAGAAGATCAGCGGCGTGCTCGGCAACCCGAACGCCGTCATCGAGATCCACGGCGGCACGCGTCGCGAAGATCGCATCAGGGCGCAGGAGGAGTTCCGGCAGAACCCCGACGTCACGATCCTCGTCGCCACCGACGCCGCCGGCGAAGGCGTGAACCTGCAGGTCGCCAACCTGATGGTGAACTACGACTTGCCGTGGAACCCGAATCGCATCGAGCAGCGCTTCGGCCGCATCCACCGCATCGGCCAGACCGAGGTCTGTCGCCTGTGGAACCTCGTCGCCAAGGATACGCGCGAGGGCGAGGTCTTCGCGCGCCTGTTCCTCAAGCTGGAAGAGGCCCGCGCCACGCTGAAGGGTAAGGTCTTCGACGTCCTCGGCCAGACCTTCGAGGACAAGCCGCTCAAGGACCTGCTGATGGATGCCATCCTCCACGGCGAGGACCCCAAGACGCGCGCGAAGCTGTTTCAGGTCGTCGACGGCGCCATGGACCTCAAGCACATCGAGGGCCTCTACAAGCGCAACGCCCTCACTGCCGACGCGTTCAACGCCGAACGCCTCGCGGCCGTGAAGGACCAGATGGAGAAGGCCGAGGCGAAGAAGCTGCAGCCGTTCTTCTTGCGCCGCTTCCTCGTCGAGGCCCTGGAGTCGCAGGGCGGCGGGCTCACCGAGCGTGAGACCGGTCGCTACGAGGTGAAGCACGTCCCCGCCATCGTGCGCAACCACAACCGCGCGCAGGGCAACCGCAAGCCGGTGCTCGAACGGTACGAGCGCATCACCTTCGACCGCGCGCGCGTGCGCACGCCGCTGGGAAAGCCCGCAGCGGACCTCGTGCACCCGGCGCACCCGCTCATGTCGTCGTTGATTGGCCTGACGCTGAAGGAGAAGGAGTCCGCGCTGCACGGCGGCACCGTGCTCATCGACCCAATCGATCCTGGGACAACGCCGAGGCTGATGTTCCTGATCGACCACGGCATCCGTGAGGGCACGGCCATGACGCGCTTGGCGTCGCGGCGCATGAGCTTCATCGAGATCGATCCCGCCGGGCAGGTGCGCAACGCGGGGCCCGCTCCCTATCTCAGCTACTACGCACCGACGTCAGGAGAGAAGAAGCTCACCGACAAGGCGCTCGCCGATGCATGGTTGCAGCAGGACCTGTCGCAGCTCGCACTCAGCTGGGCGACGCAGCACCTGGTGGGCGACCACCTGGTCGAGGTGAAGAGCGCGCGCGAGCAGATGGTGAAGAAGACCCTCGCTGCCGTGCACGAGCGCCTGACCAAAGAGATCAATCACTGGTCGAAGCGCGCGAACGAGCTGAACGCCGACGTCAGGGCTGGCAAACAGCCGAAGCTGCAGCCCGACAATGCGAGGAAGCGTGTCGAGGAGCTCAAGGCCCGCCTGCAAGCGCGCACGCAGGAGCTGGAGGCGATGCTCAACGTCGCCAGCAACCCGCCGGTCATCGCCGGGTGCGCGCTGGTCCTGCCCCAGGGTCTCGTTGACGCTGCCCACTTTGAAGAGGGGCACGACAAGAAGCCGGTGTTCACCGACGACCCAGAAGTGCGTCGGCAGGTGGAAATCATCGCCATGAAGGCCGTGATGGAGGCCGAGGCGAAGCTCGGTCACACGGTGAAGGACGTCAGCGCCGAGAAGTGCGGTTGGGACGTCTGGGCCGTCACGAAAGCCGGCGTCGACCGCTTCATCGAGGTGAAGGGTCGTCGCCACGATGCCGAGACCCTCACTGTGACCACGAACGAGGTGCTCATGGGCATGAACAAGGGCGATCGCTTCTTCCTCGCGATGGTGCTCGTGAACGGCGTCGTCGTCGACGGCCCGCATTACATCCGCTCGCCGTTCGCCAAGGAGCCCGACGTCGGCGCGGCGTCGGTGAACTACACGCTCAAAGAGCTCCGGGGCCGGGCGAAGCCGGCGCATCAGGCGTGAACACGAAGGTATCCATGACCACGCCGAAGATCGTCGCGCCCAAGAAGCTGATCGAAGTCGCGCTCCCGCTCGACGACATCAACAGGGCGTGCGCCCGGGAGAAGTCGATTCGTCATGGGCATCCGTCGACGCTGCACCTTTGGTGGGCGCGCCGTCCCCTTGCTGCTGCGCGCGCGGTGCTGTTCGCGCAGCTCGTGAATGATCCGTCGTGGAAGTACAGCAATGAGGATCTCAAGAAGCCAGCGATCAAGGGCGTCATCACGAAGAGACGTAGCGAGCTGTTCAAGCTCATCAGCGAGCTCGTGCTCTGGGAGAACACGACGAACGAGCGCGTTCTTGAACGTGCCCGCGCGGAGATTCGCGCGTCGTGGCGAGAGACCTGCGATGCCAACAAGGATCATCCGGGCGCGAAGAGCCTGTTCGATCCGAGAAGGCTGCCCGCGTTTCACGATCCGTTCGCCGGCGGCGGCGCAATCCCGCTCGAAGCGCAACGCCTCGGACTTGAATCGCACGCTACCGATCTGAATCCCGTCGCCGTCATCATCAACAAGGCAATGATCGAGATCCCGCCGAAGTTCGCCGGTCGAGCGCCGGTTGGTCCGGTGCAGAAGACTGAGAAGCAGACGAAGGCGAAGGCAACTGAGGATTGGTCGGGGGCGAGGGGTCTCGCCGAGGATGTGCGTCGCTACGGCGAATGGGTCCAGGAGGAGGCAGCGGCGCGGATCGGTCGCCTCTATCCGAAGGCCAAGATCACCAAGGACCTGGTGGCAGGCCGGCCGGATCTCAAGATCTACGAGGGCCAAGAGCTCCAGCCCATCGCCTGGCTATGGGCGAGAACAGTTGCCAGCCCGAATCCGGCGGCAAGAGGGGCGCTCGTGCCTCTCGTGTCGAACTACATGCTGTCGACAAAACACGACCAAGCGGTGTGGGTCGAGCCCGTCGTCGATGGCATCTCATTTCGGTTCGAGCTGCGGCTGGGGAAACCAGGCGCGCGTCGCGCCGCACTCGAACACGGAAGTCGGGCGGGCAAGGCCCAAGACTTCACGTGTCTCATCACTGGCACGCCGATCACGCGCGAATATGTACGGGACGAAGGCAAGGCGGGACGGCTAGGCCAACGGCTGATGGCCATCGTCGTCGAGGTTGGCGGCAGTCGGACCTATCTGCCGCCAACAGTTGGGGTTGCTGACCTTTTGGCGGCGGATGCCGAGCGCGCAGTCTCCGCCAGGAAGACCATGTTGAACGGCGCTACGCCGACGCGCGCGATGATCACCGGTGGTGTCTGTTCGGCATATGGACTTACGACGTGGGGAAGCCTCTTCACGGATCGCCAGATCGTCTGTTTAACAACGATTTCAGATCTTATCGAAACGGTATGGAAACGGGCCAAAGAAGATGCTGTGTCTAGCGGTATACCAGATGACACTTTGGGACTTGAAGATGGTGGATCTGGGGCGGTTGCCTATGCAGATGCGATCGCGTGCTACCTCGCGTTAGGCACAAGCAAGATGACCGACTACAACAGTTCGCTCGTAACCTGGTCCGTGAGTCGCGATCAAGCTCGGAACACGTTTGGGCGGCAAGCGCTGCCGATGACTTGGGACTTCACCGAGGTTAATCCCTTCGCCGACGCAGCTGGCAACCTGCAGGTCTCGCTTGCCGGAATCGCGCGCGCTCTTGAGAGTGTTCCAGCCGGTCCATCCGGAACCGCAGAACAGCATGTTGCGCAATATCGAAGACCTGGTAGAGCACTTGTATCGACCGATCCACCATACTATGATAACATCAGCTATTCCGAGTTATCGGACTATTTTTACGCCTGGCTCAGGAGATGCCTAAGGACTCGATACCCGAAGCTCTTTGAGACCATCTTAACGCCGAAACGTGAAGAGCTGATCGCAGCTCCGTTTCGCCACGGCGGCAAGAAGGAGGCCGACGAGTTCTTTGTTCGAGGCATGGGCGAGGCGCTGAGCGCGGTCCGCGAGGAGGCACACGACTGCGCCGTCCCGGTGACGATCTACTATGCCTTCAAGCAGTCTGAGACAGAAGAGGACGGCACAGCGTCGTCAGGTTGGGAAACGTTCCTGGAGGCAGTCCGGCAAGCGGGGCTAGCGGTCGTCGGGACGTGGCCGATTCGCACGGAGCGCGAATCGCGGACCGTGGCGTCGGGGACCAACGCTCTCGCTTCCTCGATCGTCCTAGTCTGCCGCCCGAGATCCCTGGCGTCGACCTGCAGCCGGCGGGATTTTGTTCGCGAGCTTGAGGCGACGATGCCGGCCGCGCTCACCGAGATGACGGCCGATCCGATCGCTTCAATCGCACCGGTCGATCTTGCACAAGCGGCGATCGGTCCGGGCATGGGCATTTTCTCGAAGTACGATGCCGTTCTGGAAGCCGACGGCTCCTCGATGACGATCCACAACGCGTTGGTGCACATCAACAAGGCCATCGACGACTACTTCGCGCACGCGGAGGGTGACCTCGATGCTGATACCCGCTTTTGTATCGGCTGGTTCGAGCAGTTCGGCTTCGAGACCGGAGCGTTCGGGATGGCAGATGTGCTTGCACGCGCCAAAGGCACGTCCGTTGATGGAGTCAAAGAGGCGGGCGTCGTGAAGGCCGGCAAGGGCGATGTGCGGCTCTACAAGGTGAACGAGTTGCCGAAGGGGTGGGATCCAACCAAGGACGATCGCGTGCCGGTCTGGGAAGCATGCCACCACATGTGCCGCGCGCTCGGTGATAGCGAAGGCGACGCCGGTGCGCTTTTGGCGAAGATGCCGGAGAAGCAGGAGGCCATCCGGTTGCTTGCCTACCGGCTGTACACAATCTGCGAGCGCAAGAAATGGGCGGAGCAGGCTGGCGCCTACAACGAACTCATCACATCGTGGCCGGCCATCGTCGAGGCCAGTCACGGCGTCGGCCACGTGCGCACCCAGATGGAGCTCGTCTGACTCATGGCTGTGACCCGCGCTGACCTGGAGCAGTGGCTCGTCTCGAAGGAGACGGAGCACCTGGAGTTCAAGGAGGCGAAGGCGTCGTTCTCCTTCGACGAGGTCAAGCGCTACGTCGTCGCACTCGGCAATGAGGGCGGTGGCGAGCTCGTCCTCGGCATCACGCCGAGGATCCCCCGCAGCGTGATCGGCTCGCTTGCGTGGCGCGATGTCGGTGAGCTCAAGAAGCGCCTCTTTGATGTCTTCCGCCGTGCCTTCGACGTCGAAGAGGTCCAGCACCCGGGCGGCCGCGTCGTCGTGATCCACATCCCGTCACGACCGGCGGGGACGCCGTTGCAGGTGGAGGGCTCGTACCTCGTGCGCGCCGGCGAGAGCGTCGTGCCGATGACCGCGGATCGTCTGAAGGCGATCTTCGACGAGGCCGTCCCCGACTTCAGCAACGAGAAGACCAAGGCGACGCTCGACGACGTCAGCGCGACCGCGTTCAAGGCGCTCGTGGATCTTTGGGTCAAGAAGACCGGCGACGAAGACAAGCGCGCCCTCGACGTCGCCCACGTCCTCGGCGACCTCGGGCTCATCAGCGGCGGGCACCTGCGCTTGGCCGCGCTCGTGTTGCTCGGCACAGCGGCGGCGGTCCGTCGTCACCTTGCTGCGGCGGAGATCATCTACGAGTACCGCTCCGTCGAGAACAACATCGAGTTCCAGCATCGCCACGAGTGGCGGGCAGGTTTCCTCGACGTCATGGACGAGGTCTGGACCGCGGTCGCCTCCCGCAACGACGTCATGCACTTTCAGGAAGACTTGTTCATGCGCGACGTGCCGGTGTTGCGCGAAGACGTCGTGCGCGAGGCGCTGCTCAACGCCATCAGCCACCGCGACTACCGCAGCGCTGGATCGATCTTCTTGAAGCAGTGGCCGCATGGCCTGACCGTGATGAGCCCCGGCGGGCTTCCGCCCGGCATTACCGTCGACAACATCGTGGTGCAGCAGATGCCACGCAACCGGCTCATCGCCGACACGCTGCAGACCATCGGGCTCGTCGAGCGCTCAGGCCAGGGCATGGACAAGATGGTCCGCCGCTCGATCTCCGACGGGAAGCAGCCGCCAGACTTCACGTTCACCGACGCGCACAACGTCGTCGTCACGCTGCACGGCGAGGTGAAGGACTCGCGCTTCATCCGCTATCTGGAGAAGATCGGCGCCGAGAAACTGAAGCGGTTTCACCCGCTCGACTTCATCGTCCTCGACCATGTCCACCGCGACGTGCCGATCCCCGATTCGTGCAAGGCCCGCGTCGCCGCGCTGCTTGACCTCGGCGTCATCGAGCGCGCGGGCAAGAAGCTCATCCTGTCGAAAGCGCTCTACGCCTTCCTCGGTGAGCGCGGTCGGTACACGCGCGCGAAGGGGCTAGATGACCCAACGATGAAGGCGCTCATCCAGAAGCATCTGCGCGAGGTCTCGCAGGACGATGGAGCGAGCCTCGACGAGCTGCTGAGCGTACTCAAAGCTGCGTCGCCAACGCGGGGACGGGTGCAGCGGCTCCTCCGTGAGATGCGCGACGCTGGCGACATCACGCTCCGTGGGAAGACCCGCGGCGGGCGCTGGTTGCCCGGCGGTCAGCAATCGTGAGCAATCATGCGCAATCTCGCCTCTGTAACTATCTGTTTTGTAACGCTTTCCTGCCGAGGCGCTGGCGCAATCGCCCGCAATTCCTGACGCAACCGCCCGCAATCCTGGAGCGCGCATGACCCTCAAGCCCTGGCGTGAAGTGATCGAGCCCCACAAGGACGTGCTCGAAGGCAACTTCGACGAGTCCGAGTTCGCCGCCGACCTGATGAAGGTCGTCGGGGGTGTCGCCAAGCCCGAGTATCAGGACCCGACGCTCTTCTTCGAGCGCACCGTCATCACCGAGGGCATGGGCTTGCTGCTGCAGTCCGTCGTCAAGCGCCTCGGCGGCAAGGGCGGCGACCCGGTCGTGCAACTGCAGACCGCCTTCGGTGGCGGCAAGACGCACACGATGATGGCCGTGATGCACGTGGCCACGGGTGCTGTGCCCGCGAAGAAGATGCAGGGCGTGTCGGAGATCCTCGACAAGGCCAAGGTGGGTGAGCTCATCAAGGCCCACGTCGCCGTCCTCGACGGCAACCACTTCGCGCCCTCGGAGCCGAAGAAGCACGGCAAGATCACAGCGAACACGCTGTGGGGCGAGCTCGCCTGGCAGCTCGGCAAAGAAGACGGCTACGCCCTCGTGGCCGGCGCCGACAAGGACGGCACGTCGCCGGGCAAGGACGTGCTCGGGCAGCTGCTGGAGCGGTTCGGCCCGGCCGTCATCTTGATGGACGAGACAGTCGCGTATCTGCGGCAGTTCGAGACGGGCAAGAGCCACACGGGCGGCAGCTACAACTCGAACCTCTCCTTTCTGCAGGCGCTGACCGAGGCCGTATCGCGCGTGCCGAACGCGATGCTGTTGGCGTCGTTGCCCGAGAGCATGATGGAGGTCGGCGACGCCCACGGGCAGCAGACCCTCGACGCGTGTCAGAAGATCTTCGGTCGCATCGAGGCCGTGTGGAAGCCCGTCGCCACCGACGAGGCGTTCGAGATCGTGCGCCGCCGGCTGTTCAAGAACGTGCAGAGCGACAGCGCGTGCGACGAGGTTTGTCAGGCATTCGCCGACCTCTACATCGAGCACGGCGACAAGTTTCCAGCCGACACGAAAGAGGGCGGGTATCTCAGACGGCTGAAGGCCAGCTACCCCATCCACCCCGAGGTCTTCGAGCGTCTCTACGAGGACTGGTCATCGCTGCCGAAGTTCCAGCGCACGCGCGGTGTTCTCCGCTTGATGGCGCGCATGGTCCACACGCTGTGGCGCGACAATGATCGCGACCTGATGGTGATGCCGGGCTCGATCCCCCTCTACGACAGCGGCGTCCGCAGCGAGCTCATCAAGTACCTGCCGGCCGGGTGGGAGCCCATCGTCGACAAGGACATCGACGGCGATCACTCTGAGCCGCGCAAGATCGACGGCGACACGCCCGCGCTCGGCAGCCTGCAAGCGTGTCGGCGAGCAGCGCGGACCATCTTCCTGGGGTCGGCGCCGTCAACGTCGGGCGAGAACGGCCGCGGCATCGGCGTGGAACGCGTGCGTCTCGGTTGTGCCCAGCCGGGACAACCGCCGGGTCGCTACGACGACGCGCTCCGTCGCCTCTCGGATCGGCTGCACTACCTCTACACCGGCAAGGAGAACTACTGGTTCGACCAGCGCACCAACCTCCGTCGGGAGATGGAAGACCGCGCGCAGCGCTACGACGTGAAGGCGGACCTGTACCCCGAGGTGCAGAAGCGGCTGCAGAAGCTCGTGAAGGCGAGCGTCATCCAGGCCGTCCACGTGTTCGCTGACAGCAGGGACATCCCAGACAAGGTCGACCTGCGCCTCGTCGTCCTCGACCCCGACTGCAGCCACAAGCGCAAGGACCCCGAGAGCAAGGCTGTCAAGGCGGCCGAGGCCATCCTCACCAAGCACGGCGACAAGCCGCGTGAGCACCAGAACCGCGTGCTGTTCCTCGTGCCCGACGCCAACGCGACGCAGACCTTGCGCGATCATGTTCGCCGCTACCTCGCGTGGGAGGCGATCTGGGAGGCGCGCGACGAGCTGAACCTCGACAAGCACCACGAGAAGGAGGTCGACAAGAGTCGCGCCGAGGCCGCCGACCGCGTCGACGGCAGCATCAAGGAGGCGTACCGCCTGCTGCTCGCACCCATGCAGGAGGCCGATGCACCCGGCGGGTTGACGAAGATCAGCTGGGAGGACGAGGCCCTGAACCTGGCCGGCGCCAACTACGACAAGGCCATCACATCGGCGGTGAAGGAGAAGGAGTGGGTCATCTCGGCGTGGGCGCCGACGCACCTCGCGAGCTTGCTCACGCGCTGGTTCTGGAAAGACGACGCGCCCGCTGCCGGCGCGCTGAAGGTCTGGTTGAACAGCTGCAAGTACCTCTACATGCCGCGCATCGCGACGCAGGAGGTCTTCATCCAGACCATCCGCGACGGCGTCGCGCACAAGGACTTCTTTGCGTACGCGGTCGGCACCGAGAAGGATGCGAAGCGCTACGCCGGCTTGCTTTTCGGCAAGAGCGGCGGCGTGTACCTCGACGAGAGCGCGTTGCTCGTGCGTCCTGATATCGCCGCACAGGCCGTAGCCGACGCAGAGCCGCCCGCAGTGGCGACGGGCGCGGCGACTGGCGAATCCACGACGAAGCGCACGTCCAGCTCCACGGGCATTGCCGGCGTTGGCGGTGCACCGACGAAGGAGGCGCTGCCCCAGCGGTTCCACGCGACCGTCGAGGTCACCGACAAGGATCCGATCGGCTCGTTCACGGAGATCGTCGAGAACGTCATCCAGCACTTCACCGCGAAGTACGGGACCACCGTCACGATCACGGTCGACGTCGAAGCGCGCAGCCCGGACGGCTTCGACGCCAAGCTCGTGCGCGTGGTGAAAGAGAACGCCACGACGCTCAAGTTCAAGACGGCTGAGTTCGAGCAAGAGTGACGAGAGTATCGGAGCGAGGCAGCGAGGTCGCTCACTGAACGCAGCAGACGATTCGTCGAGAGTGCGCCGATCGCGTCGATTCCACGCCGGGCGGTTGCCGGTTGCCGGCGGGGCGACACTGAACAACGATGCAGCATGGCGAGCAGCAAGAGGAAGAAGGCTGACGAGTTGGCAGTGTTCATCGACGCGAACATCGCTGTACACGCTGAGCCGTTTGAGAACCAAGACTGGCACCAGCTCACTGGGAGGCGAGCGAGCAAGATCGTCCTCGTCATCTGCGGTAGCGTTTTGAAAGAGGTGGACGATCTCGCAACCGACGAACGGCGCGCGGCAGAGTTGCAGGAGCGTGCGCGTCGTCGTCGGCGCGTCATACGAAACGCATGGCGCGATCCAGGGAATCTGCCAAAGGGGGTCATTCTCGAGCTGGCGAGCCTCAGTGCCGCCGGCGACCGCGACAGCGACGTACTTCGGAGCGTCGAGTGCTGGAAGCGTTCTCCGGCCGTAATCGCGACAAATGACATCTACCTCGCCGCGCGCGCAAGCGCCGCGGGCATCGAAACGGTGGGATTGCCGGAGCGCGCTCCGGTGACGACGCGCGGAGTCTTGGAGAGCATGGCTGCTCGCGTCGACGAGCTTCAGAACAGGCTGGTGCGACTTGAGGAAGCGAGCGCACGCGGCCCTCTGCTCACCGCTACCTTCCAGAACGGCACACGCGATGGTGTCGTCGTTTGTCCTCCGCTGCGCCCGCTAACTACGGCGGAACATCAAGAGATTCGTCGTAACGCAGAACGAGAGCTGGCGCGGCGGCACGGCAACGTTTTCAGCTCCGAGCAGGTCGCGGCGCTCAACCGCGACATCGAGAATGTTGCGAAGCACGCTCTCATGCAGCGTCAGCGCGAGGCTGGGCTCGTTCCCGTTCTACTTCGAATCACAAACGGATCAGAGACGGTGACCGCAGACGACGTCCGCGTCGTCGTCGTCGTCTTGCACGTCGAGCGCGCCCTGCGCATCATCCCATCGTACAACGGCTATACACGCCTGTTCGGCGCCTCCATGGGTCTCTCCGACGCCGCAGAAGTGACCGGCGGAGCCGCGGATATCAAGCAGCAGGACGGCGCAGTTACCGCGACGTACAGTCGGATGGATCCGCTGCACGCGGGGGAGCACATTCTCCTTGAGCCTTTCGCCATCGATCATGGGGAGGACGGCGTACCGGAGCGAGAGTTCCAGATCCGCGTGACCATCACCGCACGCAACGTGCGGGCAGTTGTGCAGGAACTTGTCCTCTGCGTTCGACACCAAGCCGCCGCCTGACTTCGATCCGCGGTTGCCGTCGCGTCTGTCGTTGCCCCTGGCGGGCGTCCACGGCTGCGGCCACCGGAG
>CAZONM010000040.1:0-22763 GCA_964580865.1 uncultured Myxococcales bacterium
GGCGACGCCCGCGCCGCACCCCCGCTCGATCGCGTCGGGCGCGCCGGTGCTCGACGCGCCCGCGCTGGTGGGGCTCGAGACCGGGCGCTTCAGCCCCGTGGGCGAGGTCCATGTCGACGACATCCCGGGGTTCGTGGACTCGAGCCTGTACGCCGCGTTCACGCCCAAGCACGTCGACGTGGCACTGGTGAGCGGCCTCGACACCGGCCGCGCCGATGAGGTGGGCGACGTGCGGGCCGCGGTGGTGCCCGGCCTCGAGGCCACGGGGCGCGATCAGGTGGGCGCGGTCCCCGTCGAGGACGTCCCCGGCATCTTCCACTCCGACTTCCTTCGTGCCCCCGATCTGGCGCTGCCGCGCGAGCACATCGAGGGCCTCGAGGTCAGCCCCCGCGCGTCGCGGCCGCCCGCGAGCGCTTCGCCGAAGGCCAAGCGCAAGGGCGACCAGGAGCTGCCGGTCATCGCGTGCCCGTGCGGCACCAGCCACCGCTTGCCGCGCTGCCCCAGCTGCGGCACACGACATCGCGGCGCCGACGACTGAGCGGCGCGCCGAGGGACCCGTGCCCGCCACCGAGAACGCACCGCTGCGCTTGCCGCCCGCCCTGCGCAAACAGCGCGGCCTCGCCCAGCACACCGACCCGGTGCGCGCCCTCATGCGTGCGCAGGGCTTGAGCACCGTGTGCGAAGAGGCGCGCTGCCCCAACCAGGGCGAGTGCTTCAGTGCGGCCACGGCGACCTTCATGATCCTCGGTGACCGCTGCACGCGCCGCTGCCACTTCTGCAACGTGCGCACGGGCCGAGGCGTCTCGCCCGACGCGGGCGAGCCGGCCCGCCTCGCGGAGGCGGCCGCCGGCCTCGGCCTCGCGCACGTCGTCATCACCAGCGTCGATCGCGACGACCTGGAAGATCGCGGCGCCCGGCACTTTGCCGCGTGCATCGGCGCCGTGCGCGCGCGGCTCCCTGCCGCCACCATCGAGGTGCTCACGCCCGACTTCGGCGGCGATCCCGCCCTGGTCGACGTCGTGCTGGCCGCCGCGCCCGACGTGTTCAACCACAACCTCGAGACCGTGGCGCGCCTCTACCAGCGGGTGCGCCCGCAGTCGACGTGGCGGCACACCACCGGCGTCTTGGCGCACGCGGCCCGCGCCGGCCACGGCGCGGTCAAGAGCGGCATCATGGTGGGGCTCGGCGAGACCGACGACGAGGTGCTCGGCACGCTCGAGCTCATGCGCGAGCTCGGCGTGCACATCGCCACCGTCGGCCAGTACCTGCGTCCCACGCGCGCGCACTGGCCCGTCGACCGCTACGTCGACGAGCCGAGCTTTGAGCGCTTCGCGGCCCACGGGCGCGCCGTCGGCCTGTCGCACGTGTTCGCGGGGCCGTTCGTCCGCTCGTCGTACCACGCGCACGAGGCGCACCGCGCGCACCGTGCTTCCGCGGCGACCACACCGCTCCGGGTGCTGTCATGACCTGTTCACCTCGTCGCCTCACCGTCGTCGCCGTCACGATGGCCGCGCTGTCGTGCATCACCACGTACAACAAGCCGAAGCTCACGCTCAAAGAGGACGCGCCCGCCGTGGACAAGCGCGCCGACGGCTGCCACGTCGACATCTACCAAGACGGCGAGACCGTGCCCCGCGCCCACGCCGACCTCGGCACCGTGGTGCTCGACTGGCCGCAGAAGAAGATCGAGGAGCAGGGGCCCGAGGGCGCCATCGCCACGCTCAAGGCCTTCGCGTGCGAGAGCGGCGCGTTCCTGGTCAAGGACCTGCGCGCGCTCGCCATGGGCGTGGGCGAGGGCATGATCTACGAGGGCACCTTCGCCACGCTGCTCGACGAGAGCGGCAAGCCCTTGAACGCCACGGTCGCCGTCGACGCGGGCGTGCCGGCCGACGGCGCCGCCCCGGCGCCCGCGCCACCGGCGTCCGGTCGCTGATAGAGTCCCCGGGGCATGCTGCGATCCCTCCTCACGCTGGCGGCCTGGACCGCGGCCATCCTGGCGGCGCCGGCGTCCGCCCGGCCGGTCATCACCGAGGTCGCCTGGAGCGGCGACCCGACCTCCAACAGCAGCACCGACGAGTGGATTGAGATCTACAACCCCGACGCCAGCGCCATTTGCGACCTGTCGCAGTACCTCCTGATCGGCGGCGGCACGGGCGCGGCGGTGCTGGCAATGCCGGTCGCGGGGGTGGCCGCCAACGACTTCTTCGTGGTGCAGAACACCGCGAATGTGCCGCCGGTGGACGCGGCCCATCGGCACGTGGCGTCGTCGATCTCGTTGGCCGACTCCGGTGAGGCGCTCTGCCTGTGCCCCGCGGGCACCGCGGCGTGCGACGCCACCTGCGACATCGCCAACCCCGCAGGCGCCTGGTTCGCGGGCTCGTCGACCTCGGGCTCGCGCAAGACCATGGAGCGCCTCGACCCCACCAACGACGGCGCGCTCGACGCCTCGTGGGCCGACGGCGCGCCGGCCTCGCCGCTCACCGCACCGTTCGGCGGCACGCCGGGCAACCTCGACGCGTGCGCGCCCGTCGACGCGGGGCCGCCGCCCGACGCCGGGCCGCCGCCCGACGCGGGCACCACCGAGCCCGACGCCGGCCCCAACGACGAGCCGTCCATCGTCGTCACCGAGCCGTCGAGCACCGTCAGCGGCGCCGTCGTGCAGGTGACCTACAGCGCCTCCGACGACGACCCGGGCGACGCGGTCACCGTGGACCTCTATTGGTCGGCCGACACCACGGGGCAGGACGGGGTGCGCTTCGCCCGCGGGCTCCCCGGCGGCACGGCGCTGAGCGCGACGCTCGACACGGCGACCATGCCGGTCGGCACCTGGCACGTCTTCGGGCGCGCGCGTGACACCCGCGGCGCCATGGCCTTCGCCTACGCCCCCGGCGCCGTCGAGGTGGGCGAGAGCGGCCTGGTGGAGCCGCTCTTTGAGCTCACCGAGCCCGACGGCGTCGACGACGTCCAAGACGACGGCACCTTCACCCTGCAGTGGCGCGTCGAGCTGCCCGCGGGAGCTGCCGGCACCGTCAGCCTCTTCGTCGATGACGACAACGAGGGCGCCGACGGCGACCCCCTCATGGGCGGCTTGTCTGCCGGCCCGGACGGCCCCCGCGCCCTCTTGTGGGACCCGATCCTCACCGAAACCGCGCCCGGCCCGGCGCATCCCTATGCCGTGCTCGACTGGACCGGCGGCCGCGTGGTCGCCTACGCACCTGCGCCGGTGACCGTGGCAGCGGAGGCCTGCGCCTGCCGGCACGCCGCACCCGCCGGCGCTCGGCGCTTGCTTGCGGGCCTCACCCTTGCCATCCTGCTGGTCCCCTTCCATCGGGCAGGGGCAAAGCGGCGGCGAGGGTAGAAGCGCGCGTGCGGTACGGCATCATCTCCGACATCCACGGCAACCTGGAGGCGCTCCAAGAGAGCGTCAAGGCGTTGTCCAAGGAGCGAATCGACCGCTACATCTGCCTCGGCGATGTGGTCGGGTATGGCGCCAACCCCGAGGAGTGCGCCCAGATCGTCAGGAAGCTCGTCCAGGTGTGCATCGTGGGCAACCACGACGCCGCCGTGTCGGGCCGCATGGACTACAGCTACTACTACGACGCCGCGCGCCATGCCCTCGACTGGTGCCGGAAGCAGGTGAGCCCCGAGACCCTCGACTGGCTCAAGGGCCTGCCGTACTCGAAGCGCGAGGGCGACATCGAGTTCTGCCATGGCAGCCCCGTGCAGCCCGAGGAGTTCGAGTACATCTTCACCAAGGAGAAGGCCAAGGAGCTCTTGAAGTTCCGCGACCAGCTCGCCTGGGTGACCTTCATCGGGCACTCGCACCTGACCCGCAGCTTCGCCATCGGCGCCGACGAGGCCTACAACGTCAAGGGCCCCGAGTTCGTCGTGCGCAAGGACTTCAAGTACATCATCACCGTCGGCAGCGTGGGTCAGCCGCGCGACTACGACCCGCGCTCGTGCTGCGCCGTGTTCGACACCGACACGTGCCAGTTCCGCTACCTGCGCAGCGACTACAACATTGAAGCGCAGATGAAGAAGATCATCGCCGCGGGCCTCGCCTACAACTTCGGCGCGCGCCTCCTGGTCGGCATCTGACGGTCCCCGACGTCGAGGGCACCGCCGCGCGCACGTCGCCCCCGGGAACCTCGGCCGGGCGGCGTGAGATCTTGAGCCGATTCGGTTCCGGATCGTCGACGTGGGGACGGGCAAGTCGCGCGGTCGCCAACTTGGCCCGCGCGTGACGTGGCGTGCTAGGGTCGACGGGGCGGTTGGGGGGAGCGGAGCGGGCGTGAACATCCGGCGGAAGACCGTCGTTACCGTCATCTCCAAGATCGGCGACCGCAAGCCGAAGGCCGACGCGTGCCTGGTGGTCATCTACGGCCAGGCCATCGGCCACAAACACCTGCTCAAGCCCGGCGAGATCCTGATCGGGCGCTCGAGCCAAGCGCAGATCCAGATCGATCACGAGAGCGTTTCTCGGCGTCACGCGCGCATCGTGTTGTCCGACAACGGCGTGGTGCTCTCGGATCTCGGCAGCACCAACGGCACCTACGTCAACGACGAGGCGATCACCGAGCGAGGCCTGGGCAACGGCGACCTGATCAAGGTCGGCCGCACCATCCTCAAGTACCTGTCGACCGACAACATCGAGGCCGCGTACTACGAAGAGATCTACCGGCTCACCACCATCGACGGCCTCACGCGCTGCTTCAACGGGCGCTACGCGCGCGAGGCGCTAGTGCGCGAGGTGAGCCGTGCGTCGCGCTACAAGCGGCCCTTGTCGCTGCTCATGTTCGACGTCGACGACTTCGCGCGCATCAACGAGGAGTTCGGCCACCTGGCGGGCGACGCGGTGCTGGCGCAGCTCGGCAAGCGCCTGGCCCGACGCATCCGGCGCGAGGACATCTTCGCGCGCACCGGCGGCGGCGAGTTCGCCATCCTCGCCCCCGAGGTCGACAAGGCGGGGGCCGTCCACCTCGGCCAGCGGCTCCTGCGCATCATCGGCGAGACCGCCTTCGGCTTCGACGAGGTGCAGATCCCGGTGACGCTCTCGCTCGGCGCCGCCTCGCTCGACGAGGTCGTCGACGCGGAAGGCGATCCCACCACCGCGCCGGGCGTGCGCGCCGTGCCGCCGGGCACGTCGCCGGGCGGCGACGCGTTCGCCTCGCAGACGGGCACTAACGGCGGCACCGAGTCGGGCGTGGACGCGGGCTCGCGCACGGGCTCGGGTGAGATCCACGACCGCTTCCATGCGCTGTGCGAGTCGCTCATGTCGCTCACGCGCCAGCGCCTCGCCAAGGCCAAGAGCCAAGGAAAAGGTCGCCTGCAGTCCTGAGGGTCGCCGGCGACGGCCGACCGCTCGGACATCCTGCCTTGAGGGCCATTGATTCGGGTGGTATTCGGCCGCTCTTCCGAGGAGCAGCCGTGAAGATCCACGAGTATCAGGGCAAGGACATCCTGCGGAAGTTCGGCGTGGCCACGCTCAAGGGCGTGGTGTGCGAGAGCGTCCACGAGGTGGAGACGGCGGCCGAGCAGATGGGCTACCCGTGCGTGGTCAAGGCGCAGATCCACGCCGGAGGCCGCGGCAAGGGCGGCGGCGTCAAGCTGGTCAAGAGCAAGGCCGAGGCGCGCGAGACCGCCGAGCGCATCATCGGCATGCAGCTCGTGACCCACCAGACCGGGCCCGAGGGCCAGAAGGTGCGCAAGGTCCTGGTGGAGCAGGGCTGCGCCATCGCGCGCGAGCTCTACGTCGGCATGGTCATCGACCGCGCCTGCTCACGCGTGTGCGTGATGGCCTCCACCGAGGGCGGCGTGGAGATCGAGAAGGTCGCCGAGGAGCGCCCCGAGAAGATCCTCAAGGAGTGGGTCGACCCCGTGGTGGGGCTCTCGGCGTACCAGGCGCGCAACCTCGCCTTTGGCCTCGGGCTCACGGGCAAGCAGGTGGGCAAGGGCGTGGCCTTCTTGACGGGCCTCTACCAGGCCTTCGTGGGCACCGACGCGAGCCTGGCCGAGATCAACCCGCTCATCGTCACCAACGACGGCGACGTGCTGGCCCTCGACGCCAAGTTCAACTTCGACGACAACGCGCTCTTTCGCCACCCCGAGCTGCACGCGCTGCGCGATCCCCACGAGGAGGACCCGCGCGAGCAAGAGGCCAAGGCCTTCGACCTGTCGTACATCGCGCTCTCGGGCAACATCGGCTGCATGGTGAACGGCGCCGGCCTGGCCATGGCCACCATGGACATCATCAAGCACGTGGGCGGCGAGCCGGCCAACTTCCTCGACGTGGGCGGCGGCGCCGACGAGCCCAAGGTGACGGCGGCCTTCAAGATCATCCTCAAGGACCCGGCGGTGAAGGCGGTGTTCGTCAACATCTTCGGCGGCATCGCCAAGTGCGACGTCATCGCCAACGGCGTGGTGGCGGCGGCCAAGCAGGTGGGGCTCACGATGCCGTTGGTGGTGCGCCTCGAGGGCACCAACGTCGATCAGGGCAAGAGGATCCTGCGCGAATCGGGGCTGGCCATCACCGCCGCCGACGACATGCTCGACGGCGCCACCAAGGTCGTCGCCGCCGCGCGGGGGGCCTGAGCCCATGGCCGACCGCCCCCGATCCGGCACCAAGACCAAGACCAAGCTCGGCGTCATCGCGCGCCTGGGCGAGCGCCTGTCGTCGGAGGAGCGCGCGCCCTACGAGCTCAGCGACCACGACGACGCGCTGCTTTTCGACGAGCCCACCGCCGATCAGGTGGTGCCGGCCGATCGCACCACCGAGCCCACCAAGCGGGGCCCCAAAGGCGAGCCATGAGCATCCTCATCAACGGCAACAGCAAGGCCATCGTGCAAGGCATCACCGGCGAGGCGGGCGCCTTCCACGCGCGCCAGATGCTCGACTACGGCACGCGCATCGTCGGCGGCGTCACCCCGGGCAAGGGCGGTCAGACCTTCGAGCACGGCGACAAGCGCGTGCCCATCTTCGACACCGTGCAGGGGGCGGTGCGTGCCACCGGCGCCACCGTGTCGATCATCTACGTGCCGCCGCCGTTCGCCGCCGACGCGATCCTCGAGGGCATCGCCGCCGGGCTCGAGCTGGTCATCACCATCACCGAGGGCATCCCGGTGCTCGACATGGTGAAGGTCCGGCGCGTGCTCGAGAGCCAGTCGACGACGCGCTTGGTGGGCCCGAACTGCCCGGGCGTGATCACTCCGGGCGCGGCCGGGGCCGGCTGCAAGCTTGGCATCATGCCCGGGCACATCCACAAGCCCGGGCACGTGGGCGTGGTGTCGAAGTCGGGCACGCTCACCTACGAGGCCGTGGGCCAGCTGTCGGCGCTCGGCATCGGGCAGTCCACATGCGTCGGTATCGGCGGCGATCCCGTGGCGGGCACCAACTTCATCGACGTGCTCAAGCTCTTCAACCAGGACCCCGACACGCACGCCGTGGTCATGATCGGCGAGATCGGCGGCAGCGCCGAGGAAGAGGCCGCCGCCTGGGTGAAGGCGAACATGAAGAAGCCCGTGGTCGGCTTCATCGCCGGGCGCACGGCGCCGCCGGGTCGCCGCATGGGCCACGCGGGTGCCATCATCTCGGGCGGCAAAGGCACCGCGGCCGAGAAGGTCAAGGCGCTCGAGGCCTGCGGCATCAAGGTCGCCCCCACGCCGGCCGATATCGGCAAGACCCTCGCGTCGGTCTATCGCGGGTAGCCCCTCGGTAGCGGGGCCGCGTGCCAGCGCGGCGCGGCGGTGGCGCTGGTGATAGCGTGGGGCCCATGCGCTTCGCGATCGTGCTCGCCGCGGCTGTCGCCGGATCTTCGTCGTTCGCGGACGCCGCCCACGCCTTCTCGCTCGACGTGCCGCGCCTGCAGGTGCCGTCGCTGGAGCCACCGTCCGGGGCGGTCGCCGACGCTCTCCTCGACGGCACCCCGAGGGACCTTTTCCTGAGCACCACGACGGTGTCCGTACCGTCGCGCTACTCCTGGGTGCTCGATGACGCGCGGCCCTTCTGGTACGCCGCCGGCGCCTCCGCCGTGGTGGCCCTCGGCACCCACGTGCTGGTCGTGCTGCCGGCGTTGGTCTTCTCGAGCGTGGTGCTCGGCCCCATCGCGTTCTCGGCCCCCGCCGCGTACCTGCCTATCTTGCTTGGCGCTGGGGGCGTGTACCTGCTGGCGCAGTCCGCCTTGGCAGCCGGCGCCGCCGTGTTCGCCTTTGGCAGCACCAGCGACATCTACGAGGGCAACTACCTCGCGGCCGTAGCCGGACACGTTGGTGGCGTCGTTCTGGGCGCGGGCGTCTCGGGTCTCACGTTCGGGCTCGGCGGCCTGTTGTTCGGCGGACTCAACCTGATCGCCGAGTTCACCGGCTCCGCGGGGATCTCGGGTGTCGGCGTGTTCTCGCTGCTCGGAGCGCTGCCCGCCGTGGTCATCGGCGGCATCGCGCTCGTGGGCGTGCCCGCGGTGTTCGGCGCCTGGGCGCTGGCGGCGTCGGCCACCGCGAAGCAGGGCTACGCCATCGACCCCGCCTGGCGAAAGCCCGTGCCGTCGCCCGTGCCCGCGCCCACCGCGCGGCACGACGCGCCGGCGCTGCCGATCGCCACGGTGGCGCTGCCGGCCCCGTGACGATGCGACGGTGGGCCGCGGTCGCGCTGATCGCGCCGATCGCGGCCGTCGGCGCGTGCAGCACCGACACGGCGTGGCTGGTGGAGCAGGGCGTCGGCCAAGCAGAGGTGCTCCTGAGCGCGCGCCCCATCGGCCCGTTGGTGCGCGACCCGCGCGTGCCCGCGAAGGTGCGCCGGCGCCTGGCGCTCGCGGTGGCGGCGCGCGCCTTCGCCAAGCACGAGCTCGGGCTCGACGTGGGGTTCCAGTACCGCACCGCCGTGTTCCTCGACGCGCCGGCGGTGGTGTACGTGGTGTCGGCGGCGCCGCGCACGTCCCTCGAGCCCTACAGCTGGCGCTA
This sequence comes from uncultured Myxococcales bacterium, assembly GCA_964580865.1. Taxonomy (GTDB): domain Bacteria; phylum Myxococcota; class UBA727; order UBA727; family VGSZ01; genus JACOUT01. The sequence continues at coordinate 8,953 of CAZONM010000040.1, forward strand.
CCCGGTGCTGGGCGAGCTACCGTACCGCGGGTTCTTCTCCATCGACGACGCCGAGGAGGCGGCACGTCAGCTCGCTGGCAGCGGGCTCGATGTGGACGTGCGTCCGGTGACCACGTTCTCGCTGCTCGGCGCGGCGCCCGACCCTGTGTTGTCGACGATGCTCTTCAGCAGCGACGAGCTCTCGCTGGTGGAGACCGTCATCCACGAGCTCGCGCACGCGACGCTGTTCGTGCCGGGAAAGGCGGCGTTCAACGAAGGGCTCGCCAGCTTCATCGGACGCGAGGGGCGGCGCCGCTTCGTGCTCAAGCACTGGGGCGCGGGCTCGGCGATCCGCGCCCGCATGGACAGCCGCGACCGCGACGACGAGGCCTACTTGCGCGGCGTGGGGGCGCTGGCCTTCGACCTGCGCGTGCTGTTCGCCCAAGGCTCCACGTTGCGCGAGGCGGAGCTGTTGGCGCGCAAGGACCGCATCTTCGTCGAGCACCAGCGCCATTGGGACGAGGAGGTCGCGCCCACGCTCACGAGCCTGCGCTACCGGCGCGCGCACCTTCCCGACAACAACGCTGAGCTGTCGTCGTTCGGCATCTACACGATGCGCCGCCGCGTGTACCAGGAGGCGTTCCTGGCCTGCCGGGAGGACATGCGCTGCCTGATCGCGCTCTTGCGGCGGGTGGCGCGCGAGCCGGACCCCGAGCTCGCGCTCACCGAGGCCGTGCACCGCCGGGCCGGAGAGGTGTTCCTGCCATGAGCGAGCCCGCCCACGGCGCCGTCGGCGCGCTCACCGTGCCACCGGCGCTCGATGGCGCGCGGCTCGATCGCGCGACTGCGCAGCTGTTCGCGCTGCCGGTCGCCACCGCGCGGCGGCTCATCGCGCAGGAGCGCGTGGGGCTCGATGGGCGGCGCGGCGCCAAGGGCGACCAGGTGCGGGCAGGGCAGGTCATCGACGTGCACGGCGGCGTCCGGTGGCTCGCGCCCCGGGCCGATGCGCGCCTCGCGGTGCTGTACGTCGATGATGAGGTGGTGATCGTGGACAAGCCCGCGGGCATGCCATGCCACCCGCTGGCGCCCGGTGAGGGCGGCACGGCCGTCGACGGGCTCGCCGCCGCGTTCCCCGAGATCGAGCTCGCCTCGCCCGAGGCGCCGCGCGAGGCCGGGCTCGTGCATCGGCTCGACACGGGCACCAGCGGGTGCCTGGCGGTCGCGCGCACCGCCGACGCGTGGCGTGCGCTGCGCGTGGCGCTCGCCTCCAGCGACGTCCACAAGCGCTACCTCGCGCTGGTCGAGGGGGTGCTGACGGGCGCGCGCACGGTCACCGCGCCCATCGCGCACGACCCGAGCGACGTGCGGCGCATGCGGGTCGACCCCGCGGGTCGGCCGGCACACAGCGAGGTGCGGCCGCTGGCGCAGGGGGCCGACGCCACGCTGGTGGAGCTCGTACTCATCGGCGGGCGTCGCCACCAGCTGCGCGTGCACCTGGCGTCGCTCGGACACCCCATCGTGGGCGACGAGCTGTATGGCGCGCCCGCGCGCGCCGGGATCTCGTGGCCACTCTTGCATGCGCGCGCGCTCACGTTGCCCGGGCACGCCGCCGTGGTGGCGCCGCTGCCCGGCGCCTTCGCCGACGCTGCGCGCGCGCGAGGGCTTGCCGTCGATGAGGAACGCCACTAATGATGGCGCGCTCAAGCGAGGAGTCCCCGATGCGTCGCGCGCTCGCGCTCGTCACCACCGCCCTCATGTTGTCGACGGCCTGCGGCCACGCCGTCATCGTCGACAGCGACCCGAGCGGCGCCGACATCAAGATCAACGGCGAGACGGTGGGCCCCGGGCCCGTCACGTACAGCGAGACCACCGGCTGGGAGAAGGTCTACGACATCGAGGCCACCAAGGCCGGCTACAAGACCACGCGCAAGCAGGTCAAGCAGACCGAGTGGAACATGCCCGTCACCATCAGCGCGGGCGTGTGCAGCCTGCTGCTCGGCACCCCCGCCACGCTGGTAGGCGCCGTGCCGCTCGTCGGCCTCTTCTGGGCGCGCCAGCTCCCCGATCGCGTGGTGGTGGTCCTCGACAAGGGCACGAACGCCCCGCCACCGGGGCCCGAGGGCGGCACGCCGCCCTCGTCCTACGGCTACTGACGCTCCCTGACCACGTGGCCCGCACCCCGGGGCCTTGTGGCGGGCGCAAAAGGCCCGTAAGCGCCGCGCATGGCCGACCGCCCCGTCGTAGTCCGCATCGCGCCGTCGCCCACCGGCGACCCGCACGTCGGCACCGCGTACATCGCGCTCTTCAACTACGCCTTCGCCAAGCAGCGCGGCGGCACGTTCATCCTGCGCATCGAAGACACGGATCGCACGCGCTCCACCAAGGCGAGCGAGGACATGATCCTGGCCTCGCTCCGGTGGCTCGGCTTCTCATGGGACGAGGGGCCCGACGTGGGCGGGCCCAACGCGCCCTACCGCCAGAGCGAGCGCCTGGACATCTACCGCCGCCACGTCGACGACCTGGTGGCGAAGGGCGAGGCCTACTGGTGCACGTGCGCCGCCGAGCGCCTCGAGGGCGTGCGCAAGGAGCAGATGGCGCGCAAGGAGAACCCCGGTTACGACGGGCGCTGCCGCTTTCGCGACCCCGCCGAGGTCAAGGCCGAGCGCGCGCGCGGCGTGGCCGCGGTGGTGCGCCTCAAGGTGCCCCGCGGCGGCGACGATCCGAAGAAGGGCAAGGACGGCCGAGCCGAGCCGGTCAAGGTGCGCTTCACCGACCTCCTGCGCGGCGAGCTCGAGTTCGACACGCGCGAGATCGACGACCAGGTGCTGCAGAAGAGCGACGGCTTCCCCACCTACCACCTGGCCAACATCGTCGACGACCACCTCATGGGGGTCACGCACGTCATGCGCGGCGAGGAGTGGATCAGCTCCACGCCCAAGCACGTGCTGCTCTACCAGGCCTACGGCTGGCAGGCGCCCGCGTTCGCCCACCTGCCGCTGTTGCGTAACGCCGACAAGTCGAAGGTGAGCAAGCGCAAGAACCCGGTGTCGCTCTCCTTCTTCAGAGAGGCCGGCTACTTCCCCGACGCATTGATCAACTTCCTCGGCATGATGGCCTTCACCTTCGAGGACGGCCGCGAGATCTTCTCCCTCGCCGACTTCGTGCAGGGCTTCAAGCTCGAGCGCGTGGTGCTCGGCGGCCCGGTCTTCGACCTGAAGAAGCTCCTGTGGCTGAACGGCCGTTACCTGCGCGAGAAGCGCACCGACGACGAGCTCGTGGGCTACCTGCAAGAGCGCCTGTTCTCGGCCGACTATCTCAAGCGCGTGGTGGCGGTGGTGAAGGAGCGCTTCGAGAAGGCCGAGGACCTCATCGAGTACGCGCCCTACTTCTTCACGGGGTCCGTGAGCCCGGCGCCCGAGGACCTGCTCGTCAGGGGCAAGTCGAAGAAGGAGTCCATGGCCACCTGGGAGGCCTTGGCCGAGAAGGTCGACACGCAGCAGGACTTCAGCGCGCCGCGGGTGGAGGAGCTGTTGAACGCGTTCCTCGCCGAGCGGGGGCTCAGCGCCAAGGAGCTGTTCATGCCGCTGCGCATCATGGTCACCGGCAAGAAGGCCACGCCGCCCTTGCACGACACCATGGCCGTCATTGGCCGCGAGCGCGTGCGCACGCGCATCCGCGCGGCCCTGACCGCGCTTCAAGCACTACCCGAGAAACCGCAGCCAACCACCTGAACAACCAAGGAGAACACCATGACCGTTCAACGCACTCTCTCGATCATCAAGCCCGACGGCATCAAGAAGAACGTGGCGGGCAAGATCATCGCGATGTTCGAGGAGAAGGGCCTGCGCGTGGTGGCCGCCAAGCGCGTGCAGCTTACCAAGACCGAGGCCGAGGGCTTCTACGCCGTGCACCGGCAGCGTCCGTTCTTCGGCGAGCTCGTGACCTTCATGATGTCGGGTCCGGTGATGCTCATGGTGCTCGAGGGCGAGGACGCCATCGCCAAGAACCGCGAGATCATGGGCGCCACCGACCCGGCCAAGGCCGCGCCCGGCACCATCCGCAAGCTCTACGCCTCGTCCATCGGCGAGAACACCGTGCACGGCTCGGACGCGCCCGAGACGGCAAAGTTCGAGATCGGCTGGTTCTTCGCGGAGAACGAGATCATCTCCTGAGCCCGCCGTGGGCGACGGCACGGCGCGCGCGGCGGGTCGCTCTCGCCGCGCGCGCTTGCGTCTGAGGCGGCGGCCGTTCTAGACCTTGGCGCCATGAAACACCTCGCGATCCCCCTCGTGCTCGCCGCCGCGCTCAGCAGCGGCTGCATGCACACCACCAGCAAGCTCCCCGGCGTGCTCGACCTGCGCTCCGACGGCTCCGGCGCAGCGCCCGAGAACGACGCCGTGAAGACCACGCCCGAGGTCACGCGCGACGGCTTGGGCGGCTGGCTCACGGGTGAGGGCCTCAAGGTCACCGGTGACAAGGTGGTCATCGAAGACCGCCAATGGCACATCATCGGTCTCTTCCCGGCCTTCAACGACATGGGCGCCGCCGAGTACGCGGCGCTGCCGAAGGGCACGACCATGCGCAGCGTGAAGGTCGGCGACGGCCTGGTAGGCACGGACGTGATCTTGGCGATTGCGCCGAGCTTGGTGTCGTGGATCCCCATCGTGAACCTGGTGGGCCTCATCAATCTTGCCCCGCGCATGACGCTCAACGTCTCCGGCACTCGAGTCCAAGGCGGCGCAGGCGCAGCCCTCGAGACGGCGCCCCCGACTAGCGACGTGCCGCCGGCCGACGCCACCCCCACTCCTCCTTCCGGGACCTGAGCCATGCTGCGTATTCTGACCCTCGCCATCACCCTGGTAGCCTCGGCCGGCTGCTTCACGATGAACGCGGCCATGCCGGGTACCTTGCGCACCGACGTCGGTGCCGCGCAGACCGAGAAGGTCGGCACGCTCAACTACGAATACACGCACTGGTTCTACATCTGCGGACTGTTGGGCGCGCCCCCCGAGGACGTGTTCGCCAGCGAGATCAAGAAGCAATGCCAGGCCAAGGGCGCCGACGGGGTCGCCAACCTCACCTATGAGGCGCAGACCGGTTGCCTCGACTTCGCCATCAGCTACTGCACGTTCGACATCATCACGCCGCGCTCGTACAAGCTCACGGGCGACCTCGTGCGCATCAAGGTGCCGCCCGTGCCCGGCAAGCCCGCCAAGTCGGCGGCGGCGCCCGGCGAGCAGGGCGCGAAGGTCGCGCAGGCGTACTGACGGCGCGCCACCCGTGACCGTGCGAGGGCCGGCAGCACGCCGGCCCTCGTCGTTGGTGGGGCCTACTTGGCGCGCTCCTCGAAGCGCACGCCCGCGAGGATCTCGCGCACCACGGGCTGGAGCGTCTTGAACTCGGCCTTCTCGAGCGTGACCACCAGGGTGTAGCCGGTGAGCATCTGGCGCTGGTCGGGCGCGCGCACGCTCTCGAGGATCAAGAGCGCCTCCTGGCTGACGTCGCGGCTCTGGCCGTCCGGGCCGAGCACCGTCCACTCGTCGCGCACGTGGTAGCTCGGCCGTCCGGCGCGCCGCCCGGGCTCGGCCTCGACGTGGCGGATGTTGGCGCCGAGCGCCGCCTGGTTCGCCGTGCGCTGCGCCACCAGGTAGTCGACCCCGGTGGTGCCAAGCGGCAGCCACGGGTCCTCGAAGACGTGCAGCACGGGGGTGATCATCATGCCGGGCGCGGGCGTGCCCGGGCGCGCCTCGAGGAGCTTGCGGCCCGAGAGCGTGAGCCTGGTGCCCTCGGGCGGCGCGGGCGGCACGGGTCCGGGGTCGGGCATGTCGGCCAGCCAGCCCTGGGGCAGGGGCACCACGAGGTTGCTGTCGGGGACGCGCCGAGGCACCAGGCTGCTCGGGGTCTCGCCGCCCTCCTGCTTGTCCTTGCTGCACGCGACGGCGAGCATGGCCATGGCGAGGACGACGGCGAGGGCGAGACGTGGGGCGCGCATGCGAGTGACTCTACCGTGAACGACGAGCCGCTCCTGCACGTGGTGCTCGACCGCCCGGCCATCGCGGGCAACATTGGCGCGTGCGCGCGCCTTGCCGCCGGCAGCGGCGCTGCGCTGCACGTGTGCGGCAGCGCGCTCGATCCCGGCGATCGCGAGCTGTGGCGCGCGGGGCTCGACTACTGGGCGCATGCGCGCGTGCACTTCCACCGGTCGCTGGCGCGCTGCCTGGCGCTGTTGTCGCCGGCCCCCTTCGTCGTCGAGGTGGGGGCGGCGCGCGCCCCCTGGGACGCGCCCCTCGCGCGCGGCGCCGTGGTGGTGCTCGGCCCCGAAAACGGCAGCGTCGACGACGCGGTGCTCGGGCCCGCGCGCGCCGACGATCGGGTGCTGACCTTGCCCATGGTGGCCGGTCGCTCGCTCAACCTCGCGCAGGTGGCCGCCGTGGTGGTGTTCGACGCCGTGCGCCAGCAGCGGGCCGCTACCTCGCCGCCGACGGCAGGGACGCGTGGATGAGCCGCACGCGGCGGCCGAGGTTCTCGTCGGCCTTGGGCGCCAACAGCTCGCCGCACTGAAAGAGCATGAAGAAGGTGAGCTCGTTGAGGGCGTCGGTGAGCGCCGTGGTGGGGTCGATGCCCATGCCGTGCAACAGCGCCAGGTTGTTCACCAGCGGCTCCGTCAAGAGCGCTCCCGACTCGTCGAGGTCGACGTAGCGGAACAGGTCGGCGAAGGCGCCGTTCGGGTCGGCCAGGTATTTGCGCACGCCGTCGGCGAGCACCTCACCGTGCCCGGCGCGCACCATCTCGTCGCGGATCTCGCGGAACGCGAGGTTGAAGATGTCGATGCGCTCGCGATCGGCCGGCGCGAGCTTGAAGGGCGGGCCCGGCGGGCGGGTCTCTTTGACGAGCTCGATGAGCCCGGCGCGCAAGAGCTGGTAGCACAGGCGGGTGGCGTTGAACTCCGCCACCTGCAGGGACGTCGCCACCTCGGCCACGGTGGCGCCGACCTGGCCGAGCGCCTCGAAGCGGTCGAAGGTCGCGCGGTCCTCGTCCTCGAGCTCGCCCGCCTCCTTGGCCGTGCGTCGCAAGCGCGCCTGCACGTTGGGGATGCGCTCGCGAAACACGCTCATCTCGTCGGCGCGGCGCACGGCCTCCAAGAGCAGGTGCTGCATCGACAGGGCTGGGGTCTGCGGGAAGGGATGCTCGGCGGGCACGCGATAGAGGACAAACGACCCCGCCTGCCATGAGCACAGCTCGGCGAAGATCTCGGTCATCTGCTCTTGGATGCACGTCCACAGCTCGTGCGGCTGCAAGAGCTTGAGCTGCACCAGGCATTGGCCGATGCGCTGCCCCGAGCGCTGCGCCAGGTCCATGGCGGCGGTGAGTTGGCGCTCGTCGATCTTGCCCAAGCGGATGAGGAACTCACCCATGCGATCGCGGGGCAGGTTCGAGCCCACGCTGGCCACGTCGCCCGTCTTGAGCAGGATGACGCGCTCCACGTCGTCGTTCTTGACCACCACGCGCCCGGTCTCGCGGCTTTGCCCCAGGAGGTTCATGAGCCCGAGGAGCGGCATGGCCCCCACGTCACCGGCCAGGGCGACCGTCTCGCCCGGCTGGGCCGCGGTGCCCACGTTGTCGTCGGCCACCAACAAGACCACGCCGCCGGCGCGGTGGAGCCGGTAGCGACCGGGCAGCGCCTTGAGGAGCTCGCGCGCCTCCGCCTCCACGCGCACGATGGCGCCGGAGCGATCGACGAGGAGGGTGGGCAGCGCCACGCACCCACCTTCCCGCACCGGCCGCGGGAACTCAAAAGATCGGCGCGGCGTGTCTCGGGTTGTCAGCTGCCGCGGCGAGCATCGCCGAGGAAGGCGCGCACCGCGGCGCTTACCCGCGCGAGCGCCGCGCCCGTGACTGGTGAGAACGGTCGTCCCATCACCTGCTCGGTGAGCTCCCAGTAGTGGTACGCGAGGTCCACGCGCATGTCGTCACTCAGGGGTGGCGGCGTGCCGTGCCCCGAGAACCCCTGGCCGATGAGCCAGCGGCGCAGGCGCTCCTTGTCGAGCATGTCGGGCGCCTGGCCCGCCGCGAGGCGCTCGGCGTAGGTGCTGGCGAGCCAGAAGCGCGACGAGTCGGCCGTGTGCAGCTCGTCGATGAGCACCACGCGGTCGCCCACCAGGCCCATCTCGTACTTGGTGTCGACGAGCAGGAGGCCGTGGTCCGCGGCGTGGGCCTGTCCGAGCCGGAACAGCGCCAGCGCCGCCTCCACGCAGCGGTCGAGGTGGCGTTGCTCCACGCGGCCCGACGACACCAGCTCCGCGAGCGAGCAGGGCTGATCGTGCACGCCCACCGCCTCCTTCGTGGTGGGCGTGATGATCGGCGTGGGGAAGGGCGCGTAGTCGGCCAACGAGGGATCGAGGCGCAGCCCGTAGGCCTGGCCGCGCGCCTCGCGCGGCTCGCGCAGGAGCGACCCGGCCAGGTAGCCGCGCACCACCAGCTCCACGGGGATCGCCTGGCTCGTCCTGACGCGCATGGCCTGAGGATCGGGGCGGTCGAGGAAGTGGGTCTCGATGACGTCGCGGGCCTGGTGCAGCCAGAACGTCGCCTGCTCGGTGAGCAGCTGCCCCTTGAAGGGGATGGTGCCGAGGACCACGTCGAACGCGCTCACGCGATCGGTGGCCACGAGCAAGAGCTCGTCGCCGCGGCTGAACACGTCGCGCACCTTGCCGCGGTAGCCCGGGGCGGGATCGTCGACGCCGACGAGCGTGTGGGGGAGGGCGTCCTGCAGGGTCGATCGATTGGCTGCCATGGCTTCGTCCCCTCGAGTACACTGCGGCGCGATCCTGGAAAGCCCCGTGCCCGACCTCCCCGAGACGAGCCCCACCGGTCCCTTGCGCGGCGCACGCGACAGCGTCCCCGTGACATCGTTGACCACGCAGTTCAACACCGTCGCCGTGCGTCGCGCCGGCGAGCGCGTGGATCTCGAGGTCGAGGGCGCCACCTTCGCCACCTGGCACCCGCGCCACGCGTTCACGGGCTATTCGTGGGACGCGCTCGCGGCCGCGGCGCTCTTGCGGCCGGGCGGCCCGCCCGCCTCGGTGCTGCTCTTGGGGCTCGGCGGCGGCACCGTGACGCGGCAGCTGCGCGCACTCTTGCCCGAGGTGCGCCTGGTCGGCGTGGAGATCGACGCCGGTGTCATCGAGCTGGCGCGCACGTACATGACGCTCGACGAGCAGCAGGTCGAGGTGCACATCGACGACGCCTACGCGTTCTTGGCGCGCACCACCGAGCGGTTCGACGTGGTGCTCGACGACCTGTTCCTCACCGGCCCCGACGACGTCGTGCGCACGCGCGTTCCCCAGGGCGAGACGCTCAAGCTCTTGCGAGCGCGCGTGGCCCCCGGTGGGTTGTTCGTCGCCAACCTCATCACCGATGCGGGCGAGCACAAGAGTGTGCGCGTGGCGTCGCGCAAGGCGTTCGCCGACGCGTTCCCGGTGTCGCGCGTGGTGACCCCGCCGCGCGGCCTCAACGAGATCCTCGTTGGTGGCGACGAGGTGCTGCCGCGCTCGGCGTTGGCGTCGTGGATCCCCCGGCTGGCGGACCCGTACGACCGAGCGCGCCTGGCCGAGATCGACATAAAGCTGCTCAAGCGCCAGTGAGCGCCCGCGACGGTCGCGTCAGCGCCGGTGGACGGCCTGGGTGCCGAGCTGATCGGTGGCGAGGACCAGCATCCGATCGATGCTCACGTGCCGTGGGCGCGTGAGCGCGAACGCCACGCACTCGGCCACGTCGCCGGGCGCGAGGGGCCGCATCCCCGCGTACACCCGCTCGGCGGCCGTGCGATCGCCAGAGAAGCGCACCAGCGAGAACTCGGTGTCGACGAGGCCCGGGTCGAAGGTGAGCACGCGGATGTCCTTGCCGAGCAGCTCCGCGCGCAGCGCGCGCCCGAAGGCCTGCACGGCGGCCTTCGACGCGCAGTAGGCGGCGCCGAGCGCGTACGGCTCGCTGCCCGCCACCGAAGCGATGAGCACCACGTCGCCCCGGTCGCGCGCGACCATGCCGGGCAGCAGCGCGCGCGACAGCGCGATCACGCTGCGCACATTCGTGTCGAGCATGGTGTCGGCGTCGCCCAGGTCCTCGTCGACGACCGCGCGTCTGCCAAGCGCGAGCCCGGCGTTGTGCACGAGGATGGTGCAGGGGCCCACGGCGGCCTCGGCGGCCGCCATCCACGCGGCGCGGCTCACCGCGTCGTTCACGTCGAGGGCGTGGCCGAACACGCGGGCCCCGGGCACCGCCGCGCGGATGCCCTCGGCCGCCTGCGCGAGCCGGTCGTGGCGACGGGCACCGAGCGCCACCACGGCGCCCGCGCGGGCCAGCTCCAGCGCCACCGCCAGGCCAATGCCCGACGAGGACCCGGTGACGTACGCGACGTCGTCGTGAAGGCTGCGGCTCGGCATCGTGACCTCCAAGGGTGCGCGCGCGATGCCACGTTGCCCCCGGCCGTTCCAGCCGGTACCGCCCATCCCTGTGGCCGCGGCCGACGAGCGCTCGTCGAGCGCGGCGCCAGACGATTCGGACGAAAAACTGGAAAGGTCGGCGCGCCGCCTCCATGCTGGGACCGCTGGCGCACCAAGGAGCCAGCCGGAGCCATGCGGACCCTCGTTGTTGCCATCGTCGACGCGACGCTCGCCGCCCTCAAGGAGCAGGGCACGCTCAGGCTCACGGCGCGCCCCGAGTACGTCGTGGAGCCGCCCAAGAACGCCGCGCACGGTGATCTGTCCTGCAACGTCGCGATGGTGATGGCCAAGGCCGAGGGGCTGCCGCCGCGCAAGATCGCCGAGGCCATCGTGGCCGGCCTGGTCGACGAGCACGGCGCGGTGGCGAAGGTGGAGGTGGCGGGGCCCGGCTTCCTCAACGTCACGCTCAAGGACATCGTCGTGCAGCGCCTGGGCCTGCGCGCCCTGCACGCGGGCGACGGCTGGGGTCGCCGCCCGCGCGCCTCCACCGGCAAGCGCGTCTTGGTGGAGTTCGTGTCGGCCAACCCCACGGGCCCCATCCACATCGGGCACGCGCGCGGCGCCTTCCTCGGCGACGCCGTGGCGCGGCTGCTCGAAGCCGCCGGTCACGACGTCACGCGCGAGTTCTACATCAACGACTTCGGCAAGCAGGTGGAGACCCTCGGCCGCACGGTCCACAAGCGCTATCAGCAGCTCTACGGCATCGAGGCGCCGCTGGCCGAGGGCGAATACCCGGCGCAGTACGTCGTCGACATCGCGCGCAAGCTCAAGGAGCGGGACGGCGATCGCTGGCTGCGCGCGCCCGCCGACGAGTGGCTACCACCGTGCATGCGCATCGCCATCGACGAGAACATGGCGGCCATCCGGCGCACGCTCGAGAGCGCGCACATTCGTCACGACGTGTTCTCGTCGGAGGCGGCCCTGCACCACGGTGGCAAGGTGCTCGGCGTGGTGGAGCACTACCGCGGGCGCGGCGTCACCTACGACGCCGACCGCGCCCAGGGCACCGAGGACAAGGTGCGCCGCGACGACAGCAAGGCCGCGCACTTCGCCGATCGCCAGCACGGCGGCACGTTCCTCATCACCTCGCGCCACGGCGACGACGAGGACCGCATCATCCTGCGGCGTGATGGCACTCCCGTGTATCTCACGGCCGACCTCGCCTATCACAAGGACAAGTTCGATCGAGGCTTCGATCGCATCATCGACGTATTCGGCGCCGACCACTCGGGGCACGTGCCGCGCATCAAGGCCGGCGTTGAGCTCTTGGGCGTCGACGCCAAGAAGCTCGAGTTCCTGCTCGTGCAGATGGTGCGCATCACGCGCGACGGTCAAGAGGTCAAGGTCAGCAAGCGCAAGGGAACGGTGTTCGAGCTCGACGACCTCATCGAGGAGGCGGGCGCCGACCCGTGTCGCTTCATCTTCCTGGCGAAGACGGCCAACGCGCACCTCGACTTCGACCTGGCGCTGGTCGAGAAGCAGTCGAAGGACAACCCGGTCTTCTACTTCCAATACGGCCACGCGCGTTGCGCGTCGATCCTGCGCTATGCCGCCGACAAGGGGCAGCCGTTCGTGGGCCCAGCGGCCATCACCGACGCGCACTTGGCCCGCCTGTCGCTCCCCGAGGAGAAGTCGATCCTCAAGCGCGTGAGCGCGCTGCCCGACGTGGTGGCCGGCGCCGCCGAGGCGCTCGAACCGCACCGCGTGCTCTACTACTGCCAAGAGCTGATCGCGGAGCTGCACTCGTACTACACGAAGTACCGCAGCGACCCCGTGGTGTCCGATGATCGCGAGAAGACCCAGGCGCGCCTGTCGCTGATCGCGGCCATCAAGCAGACCCTCAAGAGCGCCTTCGCGATCTTGGGCATCGACGCGCCCGAGGCCATGAGCCGCGCCAGCGACGACGACGAATGAAGGAGACCCCCGCGTGAGAGACGAGCTCGACCGCGCCCGCCGCACGCTCATCAGCACCACGTCCGCCACGCCGCGATCGCTGCTCGCCGCCGTCGCGATCGGCGGGGCGTTCGGGCTCGGCATCTTGGCGGGCGGCGTGGGCGAGGCGCGCGGCAACGCCCCCGTGGTCGACGACGCGCTCGCCGCTGCGCGCGCGCGCACCGACTTGCTCGCGCACAAGCAGGGCGAGATCAAGCTCGCCTATCCGGCCGAGCTCCTGGCACCGGAGACCGCCCCCAGCACCAAGCCCATCGCCGCGCCCGCGCACACAGCCGCAGCCGAGCACGCGGTCGCGAACAAGCCCGCCGCCACCGCGCCGGCCGCCGACAAGCCCACGGCCGACGCGAGCGCCGACGACAAGCCCATGAGCGCCCCGGCGCCCGAGCGCGCCGCGCACGTCCAGGATGGTCCAGACGCGGGCGCCAGGCTCGACACCAAGCCGGACCCCGACGCCACGCCGGCGCCCGCGGAGCCGCGCGATCGCCCGAGCATCCAAGAGACCCTCGCCAAGGTGCTCGGCGGCGCGCCGCCGACCGCGCACGCACAGCCCGCGCCGAAGGCGAAGACCTTCGCGCTGCAGGTGGCGTCGCTCCCCGAGCGCCCCGCCGCCGACGCGCTCGCGGGCAAGCTGGCGGGCCAGGGGCTCAACGCCCGCGTGGTCGTCGGCGAGGTGGGTGGCCGGTCGGTGTACCGCGTGCGCGTGGGCTCGTTCGCCGAGCGCGACAAGGCCGAGGGCGCCAAGGCCAAGCTCGCCATGCCGTCGTTCATCGTCGGCGAGTGAAACAAAGAACGGGGGCCGCTCTCGCGGCCCCCGTGTGCGGACGCAGGTCCGGGGTACGATGCCCGCTCAGTTGCGCGGCGCTTCCTCGTACTCCGCGTCGACCACGTCGTCGCCGGGCTTCTTCTCCTCGCCAGGAGCCCCCGGGGGCGGCGGCGCCGACTGCGCGGCCTGCGTGGGGTCGTTCGGCGTGCCGGCCTTGTAGAGCTCCTCGGCCATCTTGTGGCTCGCCTTGGTGAGCTCCTCGAGGGCGGTCTTCACCACGGCCACGTCTTGGCTGTCGAGCTTCTCCTTGGCGTTCTTGAGCGCGGCCTCCACCGGCTCCTTGGCGCCAGCCGAGATCTTCTCGCCGTTCTCCTTGAGCATCTTCTCGAGGTTGTAGATCATCGAGTCGAGCTTGTTCCGCTCCTCGATGAGCTCGCGCTTGGCCTTGTCCTCGGCCGCGTGCGCCTCGGCGTCCTTCACCATCTTCTGGATCTCGGCCTCGGACAGCCCGGAGCTCGCCGTGATGGTGATGTGCTGGACCTTGTTGGTGGCGCGGTCCTTGGCCGACACGTTGACGATGCCGTTGGCGTCGATGTCGAAGGTGACCTCGACCTGCG
>CAZONM010000041.1:0-22690 GCA_964580865.1 uncultured Myxococcales bacterium
GAGGCCATCGCGGGCGCCCTGGCCGTGCTCGAGGGCGACGCGCTCTCGGCCCCCCTGCTTGAGGCCTTCGGCTGCTTCGTCGACCGCACCCTGTGGCTGCGCGGCGCGCTGCCAGACCAGGCCGTGCGCGGGGGCGTCCCGCCCGAGGCCCACGCGGCGGGCGTCCGCGGCCGCCGCACGCCCTCGACGCGGTGCGGCACCGTGGCCTGATCCGCGTGGCCTCGGTCAAGCGCCCGGCGCAACCACACGCCCGCACATCCGACACTCAGGTATGCGCCTCCGAGCCCTCCTCGCCGTCGTGCCGCTCGCGGCCTTGGCCTGCGCCGACGAGACCTTGATCGAAGTCCCCGACCCGCCGCGCGAGCGCGAGCGCGAGCCCGTGGACGACGAGGTGCAGGACGACCCGGAGCCCACCAACCCGGCGCCGCCCACCACGTCGGGCGACGAGTGCCAGGCCGACGACGACTGCGGGCCGAACGCCGAGTGCGAGGCCGGCACCTGCGTCGGCATCGGCGTGCTGCAGGTGACGCTCACCTTCGACGCCGACGCCGACTACGACCTGCACGTCATCACGCCGAGCCTCGAGGAGATCTACTTCGGCAACACCGAGGCCGGCGGCGGCCTGCTCGACGTCGACCAATGCATCATCGACTGCGGCCCCGGCACGCACGTGGAGAACATCTTCTTCAACGACGGCGTCGAGCCTGGGCTGTACCAGGCCTTCGCCATCAACTTCGACGGCCGCTCGGGCGGCGCCTTCCGCATCGAGGTGTCGGGCGCTGCCACCACGCACCTCGACGGCACCCTGCCCGCCCAATCCTCGGCGCGCAGCGACGACCTGCTCTGGGCCATCGAGTAGGGCGCGGTTACGGCCAGATGCCGCGCGCGCGGTACGTGTCGCGCAGGCGCTCGAGCGCGATGGCGTAGCACGTGGTGCGCATGTCGGTCTTCAGATCGCGCGCGCGGTCGGCCACGGCCTGGTAGCTGCGCCGCATGCGACGCTCGAGGCGCATCTGCACCTCCTCGAGCTCCCAGCTCTCGCTGCGCTTGTTCTGCAGCCACTCGTAGTACGACACGATGACGCCGCCGGAATTGGCGAGGATGTCGGGGATGAGGTCGATGCCCTTGTCGAGCAGCGTCTTCTCGCCCTCGAGGTCAGTGGGGCCGTTGGCGCCCTCGACGACGACCTTGCAGTTCATCTCCTTGGCCTCGTCGCGGCCGATCTGCAGCTCCAGCGCGGCCGGCACGAAGATGTCGACCTCGGTGGCGAAGAACTCCTCGCGCGAGATCGGCTTGGCCCCCGGGTAGCCGGCGAGCCCGCGCTTCTTCTTCACGTGGTCCGAGAGCTTGTGCGGGTTGAAGCCCTCGGGGTTCTTGAAGTAGCCGGTGTGGTCGCCCACCGTCGTGAGCGTGACGCCCAGGCGCGACAGGATGCGCGCGGTGTTGCTGCCCACGTTGCCGAAGCCCTGCACGGCCAGGGTAGAGCCGTCGAGGCTGAAGCGCTTGGCGTGCGCCCACTCCTGGATGCAGTACACCACACCCTGACCCGTGGCCTGCTCGCGGCCCTGCGAGCCGCCGCACACGATGGACTTGCCCGTGACCACGCGCTTGACCGCCTGCCGGTCGAGCTGGCTCATGATGTTCACGTAGGTGTCCATCATCCAGTCCATGGTCTGGCTGTTGGTGCCCACGTCGGGCGCCGGGATGTCCCACTCGGGCCCGATGTTGCCGCCGAGCGCGTGCGTGAACCGGCGCGTGATGCGCTCGAGGTCCTCGGCGTCGAACTCGGACGGGTTGAACTTCACGCCGCCCTTGGCGCCGCCGTACGGCAGGCGCGCGAGCGCGCACTTCCAGGTCATCCACGAGGCCAGCGCCTTGCACTCGTCGAGGTACACGTCTTGGTGGTAGCGCATGCCGCCCTTGAAGGGCCCGAGCGTGTTGCTGTGCTGCACGCGGTAGCCCTTGAACATGCGCACCGCGCCCGACTTCAGCTTCACGGGGAAGTGAATGATCAGCTCGTTCTTCGGCTGGCTCAGGATCGCCGCGATGTCGGCGTCGAGCTTGATGGCCTCGAAGCCGCGCTGCAGCTGCGCGGTCACGACGTCGAACAGGTTGGCGCGCGTGTGGAAGGAATTGCTCGTGGCCGGCGCGGCGGCGCCCTCCATCGACTTGCTCTCGTCCTGCTTCTTGGCCATCGAAGTGCTCCTGCTCCTTGGGCTTCTGAGACGGGCAAGCGTCTAGCACAAGGGGCTTTGTGAGCGGCAGCGCTTTGGCTACATTGTGACGCCATGCGCAGCGCCATCCTCCTCGCCCTGCTCCTCTCGCCCTTCAGCGCGCGCGCCGAGAGCGTGCGCGTCGACGGCGACCTCCTCGCGGGCGCCGCCGCGCTGCTGGCGGCCGAGACCGAGGCCTCGAGCGAGCTGCCGCTCATCCTCGATTTGGCCGAGGCGCTGACCGCCGCCGGCAAGAGCTCCTCCTCCACGTCCTCCGGCTCGTCGGGGTCGGCGCTGAGCGGCATGGGCATCGGGCTGCAGGTGGGCACGCCCACGGCGCTGACCTTCAAGTTCGGCGCGCAGAACAACGCGAACATCGTGCTCGGCGTGGGCGCGGGCATCGGGTATCGCGGCAACTTCTTCGGCCTGCACCTCCACGGCGACTACCTGTTCACCATCGCCAGCCTCATCAACAACGCCGACCTGCACCTGTCGGCCTACGTGGGCCCCGGCCTGTTCATCACGCTGTTCAACGCCAACGCCTACGGCTTCGGCTTCGGCTACTACTACGTGGGCAACTACGCGCTGTTCGGCTTCGGCGCTCGCGTCCCGTTGGGTGTCAACCTGCGCTTCGCGGCCGCGCCCATCGAGCTCTACCTCGAGCTCGACCCCATGCTGCTGGTGTTCCCAGGCCTCGACTTCGGTATCGGCGCGTCGCTCGGCTTCCGCTGGTTCTTCTGAGCCCTGCGCCCGCCGAGACGGCCGGCCGCGCGCTGCCGTAGCATCGGCGCGTGACCCACGTGTGTCCCCGCGATGGAACGCCGCTGCGCCCGGGCGCGGGCGCGCTCGCCGAGGACGTGTGCGCGCGCTGCCACGGCCGCCTCCTCGACACCGCCGCCACCCAGCGGCTGTTCGTCGACATCCTGGGCATCCGCGCCGAGCTCCTGCTCGAGCTGGCGCGCGCGGGCACGCCGCGCTTCGCCTGCCCGGGGTGCGGCGCCCGCATCGCCGAGGTGCGCGCGCGCGGCGTGCTCGTCGACCTGTGCCCGGGGTGCGGCAGCGCGTGGCTCGACGGCGGGGAGCTGGCGCGCCTGGCGCGCGACGTAGTGGAGGAGATCCGCGTGGGCGAGGCCGCGCCCGACGGCTCGGGGCTCGAGCTCGACCTATCGCGGCCCGTGGCGCGCGAGCAGATCCGCTTCGAGGTCCGCTGCATCAATTGCGACGACACGCTGGACCTGTCCCGCACCAACTGGCTCATCAACACGCGTCCCTGGTGCCCGAGCTGCGCCGAGCCCTACACCGGCCTGGCCAGCATGCTCGGGCTGTCGGGAGGCCTCGTGGGGTCGGTGACGTCGGCGTTGTTCTCGCCGCGCAACGTGTGGTTTCGCTTGGCGCGCCTGGTCACCGACGCCGGCGAGCCCCTGCAGCGCGCGCCCGATGTCTTGCGCATCGAGCCGAAGGACGCGGAGCAGTACTTCGCGCCGTTCTACGCGCGCGCGCGGTGAGCTCCGCGCTACCGCCGCCCCGCGTAGTTCATCACCAGATACATCCAGCACTCCTCCGCGGAGCGGTTCACGTAGCTGTGCGCTTGGTCGGCCGAGAAGTTCACGGCGTCGCCCGCCTCGAGGTGAAAGCTCTCCCGGCCCACCGTGAGCTCGAGCTTGCCCGAGACGACGATCAGGTTCTCGCGCGTCCCCGGTCGGTGCGGCTCCGCGTCCTCGCGGCTGTGGGGCGCCATCCACAGCTCGTAGAACTCCGCGGCGTGCGCGTCGCCGAGCGGGTAGAGCGCGCGCGACGAGAAGCGCCCGTCGGCCGAGGTGAGCTTCTTCGCCGTGGCGCGCTGCGTGGTGGTGGTGCCCACGCGCGGCGCGGCGCTCGCCAACAGCGTCGAGAACGGCACGCCCAGCGCCTGCGCGATCTTCCAGATGACGCCGATGGAGGGCACGGTGCGGCCGAGCTCGATCTGCCCGAGCAGCGTGCGGCTCACGCCCGCCTCGCGCGCCAGGTCGTCGAGCGACAGCCCGCGCGCCGTGCGCTCGGCGTGCAGGTTGGCGCCCACCAGCGCGTCGAGCTCGGGCTCGGGCGCCGCGGGCGGGGAGGGCTCGTCGGTGGGCGCGCGCGCCGCGTCGGGCATGACGATGGGCAGGCCCGCGGCGCGCCACGCGTCGGTGCCGCCGGAGAGGCTGTAGACCTGCAGGCGACCCACCTGCAGCGCCACCAGCGCCGCGGTCTCGCTGCGCTTGCCCTTGGCGCACACGAAGACGACGTTGTCGCGGGGCAAGGCACCCGTGGGATCGGCGCGCAGCTGTGCCAGCGGCACGAGGCGCGCGCCGGGGACGTGGCCCGTGAGCCACTCGGCGGGCTCGCGCACGTCGACGATGTCGACGTCGGCGGTGAGGAGCGCTTGCAGATCGACGGGGGAGAGGAGCTTCATGGGTGGACGGTCGGCGAGGGCCTGCCATCCTACACAAGGCTGCCAGGTGCGCGGTGAGATCCTCGAGCGTGGTGGTGGGCACCAGCGACGCGCGCGCCGTGTCCGTGAGGCCGCAGCGCGGTGCCGACGGCCGCACCCCCTTGCCCCCTGGCTAGCGTCATCGTCCAATCGGACGGATGCATCGCGCCGTCACTTCGCTCCTGCTGCTCGGCCTCGCCGGGTGCCCGCCCGTCGCCGACCCGGGCGCGCCCGTCTTCTTCACCCCGGGCGTGCCGATCGACCTCGGTCGGCGCCCCCTCGCGCGCATCGCCTCGCCCGTGATCGTTGCTCGCGACGACGACGTCACGCTCACCGGCACCGCGTTCTTCTACGTCGTCGAGTCCATCTGCGACGAGTGGGGCTGTACGCAGGTCGTCGCCGAGCGGGCCGAGCCCCTCTGCGTCGCCCTGCGCGGCGCGCAAAGATGCGAGCACGGCGTCGTCCCTCACACGCCCGCCGAGGTCCCCGCAGGCGCCGTGAGCTTCTTCGGTCGCTTCAACCACCGTCTCGAGGTCGGGCCTGGCTTTGCCGTCCCCGGTCTGGCCGTCGGCGCGGTCTCCGCGCATGGCGAGGTCGACGAGGGCTTCAAGGGTCTGCCCGGGAGCGAGGGAGACGACGAGCGGCTCGAGCTCGTGATCGTTGGCGAGGGCGACGCGGCCACGCTCGACGTCGCGCCCGAGGGCGCGGCGCCAACCGAGACGCTCGGCGGCTTCGACACCGACGACGGCGCCGGTCTCATGCTGGTGCGCCGCGATGGTCAGCTCGTCGCCCTCGACACCGCGACGACGGCGACGACCGGCGGGCTCGTCGGCGCTGCCGTCGGCGACGTCTACCTGGACTCCTGGGGCGGCCGAAACGTCGCCGGCGCCCCAGTCGGCCGTGAGGTGGTGGTGGTGCGAATGACGGCCACCGACCAATTCGATCCCCTCGAGCTCGCGATCCCCGGCACGCCGATGCGCCTCTTCTTCGAGCTCCTGCCCGGCGCCGAGACGTCGCCGGCGCCGCTGCGGCCCTTCCGGCTCGTGCGGGCGTCGACGCCGACCCCAGCGTCGCTGCGGCTCTGCTTCAACCGCCGACTCGACCCGGACAGCCTCGAGGCCCTCACGGTCACGTCGCCGGAGATCGAGACACGCGGCGCGGCGACCTTGCTCATCGGCGGGCAGTGCGTCCTCATCCAAACGACGGCACAGGCGCCCCTCGCTGGCCTCACCGTGACGGCGTCGGGCGCACTCACGAGCGCGTCGGGCGAGGTCCTCGATGCGTCGACGGTGGGCGTGCAGGCGCCACCCCGTCGCGTCGAGTCGGTGACGCGCCTGTTCCCGGGCCTCGATGTCGCCATCGGCGTCGACCCGAGCCTCGAGCCCCAGGGTGATGGGACGGTGCGGGTGGTGGGCGGCAGTCTGCTCGACCCGTCGTTCCTCCAGATCCTCGACGAGGGCGCCCTCCCCGAGGGCTCGTTCCGACCCGAGCTGCCGACGACGTTGTTGCCCGATCGCACCGGGCTGTGGGTGATCGTCGACGACGGCGTCGCCCTGGTCGATGGCCTCGACGTCACCCGCCACGCGACCCCGACCCCGATTGGCCGGCTGCACCCCCTCGAGGGCGGCGCGATCGCGTTCGGCGTGAGCGGCGGCGCCGTCCACGTCGCCGTCGACGGCACGGTGACGCAGCTTCCCGTGTCAGCGCTCGCGCCGACGTTCGAGGCGCCGGTCATCGACGGCGCCGGCGAGGCCCTGTGGGTCAACGAGAACACGCTGGAGCACGTCCTCCTCGACGGCGATGGCGTCGAGCTCCTGCGGTTCACGCGGCCATCACGCTTCTTGTGGGCGGCCCGCAGCGGAGGCCGGCTCTTCGCCGTCGACGATCGCGACGGGCTCGTGGTCGTCGATACGTCGACGGGCGCCGTCGCCGTCGCCATTGCCGGCTTGACGTTCGGCGGCTGGAGCCGCCTCGAGGACGGCGGCCTTGAGCTCTACCTCGTGCGCCTCTCGCTGGGCTCGCCGGTGCTGCGCCTGCGTGACGGTGTGATCACGGCGCTCGCCATCCCCGACCCCGACGGCATCGACACCTCGTCGTACGGTCGCGCCCGCATCGTCGGCGAGCACGTCTTCGTCCATGGTTTCCGTCACACCGCCACCCACCAGAGCCACCTCCAGCTCCGGGTGATGCACAAAGACACCTGGGCCGCGCTTGAGCAAGGCGCCGAGGAGGCCCCATGAGACTCGTCGGCGTCGCCATGGTCGTGCTTGCCGTGGCCGGGGGCTGCCCGGCCGGGCCGGTGCCAGCGCCGGTCGGCCCCTTCGAGCTCCTCGAGGAGGGTGACGGCGACGGCCTGCTGGAGAACGCCCCGCCCCAAGATGGCGCGGTCTTCACCTTCTTCGTCGAGAGCCGCTTCGAGACCTCCCAGGTATCCTTCGAGGGCGTCGTCGATCACGGCGGCGTGCTCTTGTCTCGGAAGGTGACGGAGGACGAGGTCATCTACGTCGGCCACCGTGACGACGCCGAGCTCTTCTTCGGCACGAGCCGGGAGGGCCTGCTCGACGAGGGGGTCGTGACCCTGAGCTTCCCGTTGAAGGCGGGCCGTCGCTGGACGGCAGGCGTGCCCTCGTTCCCCGACCTCTTCGAATACACCGTGATCGGGCCCGAGGTCATCGAGACCCCGGCGGGCCTCTTCGACGCCGTGCGCGTCGACCAGCTCAACCGCCGCGACGACACCGACGTGGCCCGCTGGTTCGCAGCAGACGTCGGGCTCGTCCACCGCGTCGGCGCCGACGCCGAGGCCGGCGGCGCCATCACGGCGACCACGCTCATCGACTACAGCATCCCGGAGACGCCATGAGCCGGGCTCTTTCCATCACGGGCCTGCTCGCCCTCGTCGCCGCCTGCGACTCGCCCCTCGACGACCGCTGCCGGCTCGAGCAGGCCGACGGCGTCTTCGAGGTGCTGGCCGGTGAGACCTGCAACCCGGGCTTCCTCGGCAGCGAGATCATGCTCCAGGGTGAGCTCGACGATGTGCTGTTTGACTACCTGGCGCCGTCGGTGCCGTTGCCGCTGTTCGTCGGCCAGCGCTTCACATCACCGCTGCTCGACAGCGTGGACCCGACCGTGGCGCAGGTCTTCGGGAGCCTCGACGTCGAGGTCGTGGGGATCCGCCAGATCTCGACGGGCTGGCGCGTGGAGGCCCGGGTCTTCGGCCGCGCCAACGCCAACTTCCAGACCACCGACGGTGAGGGCACCCTGCGGGGCGAGCTCTCGATCGATTCTCTCGACGACGAGGGGGTCGTGCCGTGAGCCGCATCCTGGTCGCGTCCGCGATGGTCCTGCTCCTGCCGGTGTCGGGGTGCGCCGGGTGCGGCGGCGGCGCGCCGTTCTCCCCCGATCCGGCCCTCGGCGTGCACCTCCTGCGGGTCGAGGGCTCGGTGCCCCAGACGGGCGAGGCCGTGGACTTCGGCATCTCCGGCCTGTCCCTGTCGGCCCCAGACGACGATGGGGCCTTCTATGTGCTGGCCCGCCACGGCGCCCACCGCCTCCATGGCGAGGTCACCCTCGAGGGTGGCGAGAGCACGCTCTTGCGCGTCGACGCGGACGACACGGTGACGATGCTGCCGCCACCGCCGACGGGCGCGGTCGTCGCCGGGCGCCCTCGTCTCCAGCTGACGACGAAGACGCAGCAGCCGGCGGTGAAGCTCGTCGGGGCACCCGCGGCGAACGTGGTCTCGTTCTACGTCTTCGACGGCGCCGCCTGGAGGCACCGCCCGCTGCGCCTCTCTCACCTCGCCGCGCTCGAGGTCGGCGCCGCCGCGCAGACGTTCACCACCGCCGTCGTCGACGAAGACACCGTCGTCGTCGTCTTCGACGGGGGGGCCATCCTCGTGAGCGACGGGCCGTCCTGGGAGCGGGTGCCTGGGCCCGCGGGCGCGCGGCAGCTGACCCTCGGTCCCACCGATGCGGCGGGCCTGCGTCTCCTGTGGACCGACGACGAGGGCAGGCTCTCGACGGCCATCCTCGACGACGAGCTCGCCCTCGGCCCGACGGTGACCAGCACGGAGAGCGGGCTGAGCCTCGAAACCCGGTCCGTGTCGGGGACCTCGGCGTCCTTCGTGGTGGACGCGACCCGCCTCACCCCCTCAGAGGCCGTGACCTTCTTCGTCACCGACGCCGGCTTTGCGGCGACGACGTCGTCGCCACTGCAGCTCCTCGGGTCGCACCACCCGACCCGGGCCGTGCGGATGGGCATCGACGACCCGACGGTTGCGGTGCCGCTCGAGGCGGTGTCGTCGGGGCAGCCGACGGGATCTCTCGGAGCCGTGCTCGCCCTCGAGCCGATCACGTGTGCCGCCGACCCGTGCGACGCCCTCGCCGAGAACCTCGCTGCCGACGGGAGCTGCGGCCGCTGCGCGCCCCGCGAGGTCTTCGTGCGGCAGCTCGTGCCGCTTCCCGACGTGAGCGGCCTCGCCGTCCTCTTCGAGGACTCCTTCAACGGCGGTACCTCGCTCTACCTCAAGCGGGCCCACTTCCCCCTCGACCCCGGCTTCCTCGAGCGCGCAAGCTCACCTGAGCCCTTCCCAGGGGACGACGAACCGCCACCGCCGCCACCGCCGCCACCGCCGCCACCGCCGCCCGAGCTCACCGTCGAAGGCAGCCTCGTGCACGTCGGGCTCGGAGGGGCCGTCGGGGTCGAGGTCCAGCTGAAGGATCGGCTCGGTCGCGTCGTCGCCACTGCAACCAGCGACGTCGCCGGCGCCTTCCGCCTCGGGCCCGTGCTCGCCGATGGCGCACCCTGGGTCGTCGTCGTCGATGGAGAGGACGCCGACGTCCTCGACCAGGAGGAGGGGCTGGTCACCCTGCCGGTCCGCGTCCTCGAGGAGACGCTGCTGCCGGCGACGTTCGTGCCCGGCGTCGAGGTGCTCGCCGGCGTCACGGCCGGCCTGCTGCAGCGCGAGGGACGCTCCCTCACGGTGGCCGGCACCACGATCTCGACGGCGCTGCGGGTCGGTGGCGAGGTGCTGGCCCTCCGTTACGACGCCGTGAGCGGCCTGGCCGTGCACTTCAACGAGGGGGACTGTGCGACGCAGTGCCCGCTGCGCCGGGTGGTGGTCGCCGCCGACGGGACGGTGGGCGAGGACGTGCAGCTCGCCGCCGACTTCCCCATCGAGCGCGTCCAGTGGAGCGGCGTCGCCGGCAGCCGGAACCCAATCTACGCCGACCGGGCTGGCAGCGGCCCGAACCTTCAGTGGCGCGAGCGCGTCGGCGAGACGGTGCGGGACATCGTCGTCGCCGCCCACGTCGTCGCCGCCAACAACGGCTACGTCTGGCTGCACTGGCTGGACGAAGGCGGCGGCGACCGGGTCTTCGTCCACTTCAGCAACACGCCCGCCATCCACGACACCGCTGGCGAGGTCGAGCTCGGCGTGGGCGTCGCGCCGAGGCTCTCGAACCCAGTCGACGGGAACGCGCGCTTCCTCGCGTTCGCCGGCGAGGCCTGCGGCGCGCTCGAAGATCCTGCGTGCGCGGTGTGGCTCTACGACGTCGGCGCCCAGCAGCTCCGCGAGGTCTCGAGCTCGGGCCGCTACGCCATCGACGGCCAGACCCTCGTCGTCGACAGCACCGTCACCGGCGCCTTCGACATCGTCTCCCCGCACACCGGCGCGGTGCTGCACGAGGGCATCGCGCTGTCGCTGCCGGCGGCGGCCGACGAGCGCCCGGTGGTGAGGACGCCCTCGGGCCTGCGCTGGCGGGGCCCCGAGGGGGTCGTGCAGGAGGGCGTCGTGGTCGTTGCCGGCGCCGACCTCTTCGTCGACGGCCTCGCGTGGGTCGCCGACACCCTCGTGGCGCTCGATCCCGTGCGGCAGGTGCTCGCGGCCGGGAGCACCCGGAAGGAGGTCCGGCTCCTCGGCACCGGGCCCGTGATCACCGAGCGCGTGTGGGCCGACTGCCCGGGAGGCCCGTGCCCGGTGCTGTGGCGGGACGAGCAGCCGATGGCCCGCGGCACCCTCGTGGATCGGCGGGCCGTGGTCCGGCGGCCGCCGAGCGACGGCGTGGCGGTGGTGTTCGTCCTCGACGCGACGGGCGGACCGGCACGTTTGCCATAGGGGTCAGCGACGGCGCTGCGATCACGCGATGGGGTCGGACCGACCCGCCTCGACCATCGCCTGCATCGCCACGTCGCGCAGGTGCCGGTCGGCCCTGATCACGAGCGGCGCACCGTTGCCCCCTCGAGCGCTCCGAGGGGCCGGACGCGGCAGACCCGAACGACGGGGGGAGCAGCTTCATGGGAGGCGCGTCAACGAGCGCCCGCCATCCTCCGCAACGCCGCCACGAGCGCATCGAGATCCTCGAGCGTGTTGTAGGGCGCCAGCGACGCGCGCACCGTGCTCTCGAGGCCGAAGCGCCGCAGGATGGGCTGCGCGCAATGATGCCCGCCGCGCACGGCGATGCCCTCCTGATCGAGGGCCTTGGCGATGGCCTGCGTGTCGTGCCCGTCGATGACGAAGGACAGCACGCCGGCCTTCTCGGGCGCGGTGCCGATGATGCGCAGGCCGGGCACCGTGAGCAGGCGCTCGGTGCCGTACACCAACAGCTCGTGCTCATGGCGCGCCACGTTTTCCAGGCCCACGCGCGACAGCCAGTCGAGGGCGGCGCCGAGCCCCACGGCGTCGGCGATGTTGCCCGTGCCGGCCTCGAAGCGCGCGGGCGCGGGCTGGTACACGGTGCGCTCGAAGGTGACGTCCTGAATCATGTTGCCGCCGCCCTGCCACGGCGGCGTGTCGTCGAGGAGCGCGGCGGGGGCCACCACGGCGCCGATGCCGGTGGGCGCGAACACCTTGTGCCCCGAGAACACGAAGAAGTCGCAGCCGAGCGCTTGCACGTCGACACGCAGGTGCGACACCGCCTGCGCGCCGTCGAGCAGCACGCGCGCGCCGTGGCGGTGCGCCATCTCGATCATGCGCGCAGCCGGCGTGACGGTGCCGAGCGCGTTCGACACCTGCGTGAACGCCACCAGCTTGGTGCGCTCGCTGAGGAGCTTGTCGTAGTCGTCGAGGATCACCTGGCCGGTGTCGTCGACGGGGGCCACGCGCAAGATTGCGCCGGTCTCTTTGCACAGCATCTGCCAGGGCACGATGTTGGCGTGGTGTTCGAGGTGGGTGACGACGAGCTCGTCGCCGGCCTTGACGTGGCGCCGGCCCCACGACTGCGCCACCAGGTTGATGCCCTCGGTGGCGCCGCGCACGAACACCACGTCGCGCACCGACGACGCGTTGACGAAGCGGCGCACGGTCTCGCGTGCGCCCTCGTAGGCGTCGGTGGCGCGGGCCGCCAGCGCGTGCGCGGCGCGATGGATGTTGGAGTTCTCGCGCTCGTAGAAGGTCTTCACGCGCTCGATGACGGCGCGCGGCTTCTGCGTGGTGGCGGCGTTGTCGAGCCACACGAGGGGCCGGCCGTGCACGCGCTCCTGCAAGATGGGGAACTCGCGCTTGAGCACGTGGGCGTCGAAGGTGCCGCCGGCGGCCGGCGCGTCGAGCGCGGGCGTGGGCGCGCCGTCGAGCGTCAGCACGTCGAACGCGGGCGGCGCGTCGAGTGGTGCCGCAGGCGCGGGCGGCGCGGCGGGAGCAGGCGCCACGTCGTCGCGCAAGAGCGGCACCGAGAAGCTCGGAGCCACGCCCGGCAGCGCGCCGTTCGGCGACGCCGTCACCGACGTGAAATCGAGCGGCGCCACGAACGGGTTGCCGAGCCCGCTGCTGGCGGCCGCCAGGTGCGCGTTGGCCGGGTGCAGGTCGGGCACGCTCGGCCCGCTCGGCACGCGCGTGGTCGCCATGCCCGCGCCCGGCGACGCGAGCGGCGGCGTGGCGCCGCGCTCGAGGTCGGTGGGCGCGTGCGAGACGAGCGACAGCTCGCCGGGCGAGGTCGGATCCGCGGGGCCCATGGGCTCAGGCGTACTCGTGGTAGTGGTTGAGCGTGACGCCCTCGAGGGCGCCGATGGCGTCGTGCACCAGCACTGCGGTCGAGCAGTAGAGCGACAGCAAGTATTGCGTGGCGCCCTGCGCGTTGATGCCCATCATGCGCACGGTGAGGCTGGGGCTCACCTCGCCGGGCAGCCCCGGCTGGAACAGCCCCACCACGCCGCGCTTGCGCTCGCCGGTGCGCAACAGAAGGATGCTGCTCTTGTTGTCTTTTATGCGCAGCTTGTCGCAGGGCACGATGGGCAGGCCGCGCCAGGTGAGGAAGGGCGCGCCGAACATCGTCGACGTGGGCGGCGGCACGCCGCGCCGTGTGCACTCGCGGCCGAAGGCGGCGATGGCCTTCGGGTGCGCCAGGAAGAACGAGGGCTCCTTCCACACGGTGGCGATGAGCTCGTCCAGGTCGTCGGGCGTGGGCGGGCCCTTGCGCGGCTTGACGCGCATCTCGGGGTCGACGTTGGTGATGAGGCCGTAGCTCGCATTGTTGATGAGCTCGTCCTCCTGCTTCTCCTTGAGCTTGTCGACGGCGAGCGTCAGCTGCTCCTTGGTCTGATCCATGGGGCTGCGAAACAAGTCCGAGACGCGCGTGTGCACCGACACCGTGGTGGTCACCGACGACAGCACGTACTCGCGCGGCTGCGCCTCGTAGTCGGAGACGCCCACCGGCAACGCGGCGCTGGGATCGGGCGTGCAGCGCAGCTCGAACTTGTCGTCGAGCGCCTGGTTGACGCGGTACACGCCGGCCTCCACCGGCACCCACGGCAGCATCTGCGTGAGCCAGCGCGGGCTGGCGCCGCGCCACTGCGGCGGCGTCTTGGTGGTGTTGGACAGCTGGCGCGCGGCGCGCTCGCCGATGAACGTGGGCTGGTCGGCCATGATCTCCCCGGGAAGTGCGCGCGGACCTTATGGGCAGGCCCGCGCCGCTGGCAACGCCTCCCGCGAACCCAGCGCGAGGCCGACCGCGCGCACCGTCATGGGGGCGCGGCGAAGGACACGACCACGCGGTGCGGCCCCGCGCCCGCCTCGGCGCGCACCGACACGAGCGCCGCGCTCTCGATCGCCTCGCCGTCGGTGAGCTCGACGACGGTGGGCATACCCCAGCCCGCGGCGGCGATCTCGGTGGCCCCCGTGGCGTCATCGCCCTCCCACGCGACCTCGAGCGTGGCGCTCACGGGATCGAAGCGGTGGTTGAGCACGCGCCCGGCCACGCGCCGCGCATGCGGCCGCAGCTCGGCGCGGCGCACGGCCTCGGCGCCCTCACGCAGGAGGCCGCGATCGCTCGCCGCCGACCAGTCCCACGACAGCGCGCCGCTGAAGCTCTCGTCGAGGATGGCGAGCACGTCCTCCACGAACGGTACCGCCGCGGGGTCGTCGATCTTGGGGCCGTACTCGCCGATGACCAGCGGCACCCCCAGCGCCGCCGCCTCCGCCGCGTCGTCGGCCAGCAGGCCGGCGAGCGCGCTCACGTCGGCGTAGCGGCCGAGCTCGGCGTCGGCGGGGTACAGGTGCGGCGCGTACGCCGACGATGGCGACGGCGGCGCGCTGATCGTGGTGGCCTCGCCGAGGTTGTGCAGCACGTTCGGCTCGAACAAGAGCACCAGGCCGGTGCCGTCGAGCTCCTCGGCCGCGATCTGGTAGTAGCGCGCCAAGAGCAGGTCGAAGTCGGCGGGCGCGCGGCTGCCCGGGTGCGGCTCGTTGACGAGGTCGACGCCCACCAACGCGCTCGGCGCCGCCCCCTGCACCGCGTCGACGGCGGCGCGCAGGGCGCGCGCCATCTGACGCAGGCGCGCCTCGTCGGCGAACAGCGCGTCGAAGCAGCCCTGCACCGCGGGGTCGTAGTAGTTGCGAAACCACGGGCTCTCGGGCGTGAACGCCGCGTACGCAGCCTCGTCGCACGCGAAGCGCGGCGCGCCGTTGGCGCCCGCGAAGCCCACGCCGAACAGGTCCTGGTGCAGGTCGAGCACCACCAGGTGCCCGTCGGCGGCCAGGCCCGCCACGCGCTCGGCCAGGCCCGCGAGGTAGGTCGCGTCGAGCGCGCCGTCCGCGGGCTCGATGGCGGCCCACGACGTCAGGTAGCGGATGGCCATGGGGCCGTGCGCGGCCAAGAGCGCGCGCCCGTCACCCTCGAGCTCGGCGGGGTGGTAGGGCGCGCCCTTGGCGCTCTGCGAGAGGTTGGTGCCGCGCAGCAGCACGCGGCCGCCGTGTGCGTCGACGATGGCGCCGTCCTGCACGGCAAACGGCCCCTCGAGCGGCGCGGCCTCCACGAGCGCCGGCGCGCACGCCAGCACCGGCCACCCGACCACGAGCGACCAGCGGCGCACGCACCGTCCGATGGCGTGAAACAGGCGAGGACCGCGTCGAGCCGTCACACGTCGGCGACGGCCCCCACGTAGAACGCGTCGAGCACGTCCTTGTACTTGGCCTCCACCGCCTTGCGCTTGAGCTTCTGCGTGGGCGTGAGGTCGCCGTCCTCGATGGTGAGGTCCTTGGGCAGGATGGCGAACTTCTTGATGGTCTCGTAGCGCGCCAGGCCGGCGTTGAGCTGATCGATGAAGCCCTGGATGGCGGCCTTCATCTGGTCGTTCTTGGTCAGCTCCTCGTACGAGAGCGCGCCCAAGCCGTTCTCGCTCGCCCACTTCTTGGCCGCCTCGGGCTCGAGGCTGACCAGCATCGAGCAGAATTGGCGGTTGTTGCCGTGCACCACCACCTGCGAGAGCAGCGGGCACATGGCCTTGAGCTTGCCCTCCGAGGCCTGGGGCGCCACGTACTTGCCGCCCGAGGTCTTGATCAGGTCCTTCTTGCGATCGGTGATGCGCAAGAAGCCGTCGACGTACTCGCCGATGTCGCCGGTGGCGAGCCAGCCCTCGCCCTTGAGGGTCTCGGCCGTCTGCTCCTTCAAGCCGTGGTAGCCGCGCATGACGCCGCGGCCGCGGATCAGGATCTCGCCGTCCTCGGGCGCGATCTTGATCTCGGTGCCCGGCAAGGGCGGGCCCACGGTGCCGATCTTCATCTTGCCCGGCAGGTTGACGAAGGTCGCGGCGCTGGTCTCGGTGAGGCCGTAGCCCTCGAGGATCATGATGTTGGCGCCGTCGAAGAACTGGTGCACCTCGCGCGACAGCGGTGCGGAGCCCGACACGAAGTACTTGAGGCGCCCACCGAACTTGTCACGCAGCTTGGAGAAGACGAGCTTGTCGGCGAGGCCGAGCTTCCACGCGAGGAAGCCGCCGGGCTGCGTGCCCTGCTGGCGCAACAGCGACGCGGCGCGGCCGTTCTCCACCGCCCACTTGAAGATCGTGTACTTGAGGCCGCCGCCGTCTTTCGCGCCCGCGATGACCTTGTTGTAGACCTTCTCGAACACGCGCGGCACCGCGGCCACGAAGGTGGGCTTGATGGCGCCCAGGTTGTCGACGAGCTTGTCCTGCCGCCCGTCCACCGCCGACTCGAAGCCCACCTTGATCTGGATGGCCTCGAGCACCTTGCCGAACGAGTGCGCCATGGGCAGCCACAGGAGCTGCACGTCGTCGAGCGTGAGGATGCCCGTCATCTCGAGGGCCTCGGCCGTGTACACCCAGCAGTCGTGGATCAGCTCGACACCCTTGGGCTTGCCCGTGGTGCCCGAGGTGTAGATGAGCGTGGCGAGCGCGTCGTTCTTGACCGCGCGCGCGACCTTCTCGAAGTCGTCGGGCGCCTTGGCGTGCGCCTCGCGCCCCTTCTCCTCGAGCGAGGCCAGCGTGATGACGAAGCCGTCGGCGCTGGGCTTGCCGTCGAAGGTGATGACGTGCCGCAGCTTGGGCAGCTCGCCGCGCTTGGCCACGAGCTTGGCCACCTGCGCGTCGTCCTCGGCGAAGGCGAGCACGGTGTTCGAGTCGGTGAGGATGTACGCGCACTCGTCGGGCGTGTTCTGCGGGTAGATGGTGGTGGTGGCGCCGCCCGCGCACAGGATGCCGATGTCGGCGAGGATCCACTCGAAGCGCGTGCCGCCGAGGATGGCGACGCGCTGCTCGCCCTCGAGGCCAAGCGCGCGCAGGCCGCACGAGATCGCCATGACGCGCTCGCGCGTCTCCTTCCACGTCAGCGTCTTCCAGCCGCCGCCCGACGGGAATGTGTAGGCCTTGCGGTCGGGCGTGGCCGCCACGCGATCGAGGAACATGGAGGCGACGCTGACGGTGCCGCCAGCCGCCTTGGCGATGCCGCTCTTGGTGGTGCTCCCGCTCGTCATGGGGCTCCCGTTGCCGCCGAGGATGGGCGGCGCGCTGGTCGTGGTGGTGCTGGTGCTGGTGCTGGTCGAAGTCATGGTTCCCCCGGGGCTGGGCGCGGCATCCTACTCGACCCGCTCGCGCTGACCAGCGGGTTTCTCGCCCGCCCCACGGCGCCACGCACTACACTGCCCGCGCGTGACGCCCCTCGTGCTGTGCCTGCTGGTGGCCGTCCAAACGGACGGCGCCGACGACGCCGACACCTCCGAGGACGCCCAGCTCGCCGCCGTGCTCGCCGCCGAGGGCCTCGAGCCCTTCTCGCCCGGCGCCGGCGACCGCGTGGGCTTCGTGCGCATCGTCGGCCACGACGTGTTCACGCCCGACGACCTCTGGCCCGACTGGCTCAACCTCGCGCACGTGCGCACCGCCGACGACGTCATCGCGCGCGAGCTCTTGTTCGCCGTGGGCGGGCCCTTCGAGCGCCTCGACGAGAGCGCGCGCAACCTGCGCGCCATGTTCGTGTTCGCACTGGTGCGCGTCACGTCCGTGCGCAGGCGCTCGGACGGCGCCGTCGGCGTGCTGGTGTTCGCGCGCGACCTGTGGAGCCTGCGCCTCGAGCAGGGCTTTCAGATCACGGGCGCGTCCGTCGACCGGCTGCTCCTGCAGCTCACCGAGCGCAACGTGCTCGGGCGCGCCAAGGTGGCGACCGTGCGCTTCGCCATGGATCCGTCGTCGTGGTCGGTGGGTGAGATCGCCTACGACCCGCGCGTCTGGGGCGGCGCCCTCGAGGCCGGCGAGCGCGCGGAGCTGTACTTCTCGCGCTTCGACAGCCGCGTGGACGGCGCCGCCGGCCGCGTCATCGTGGGGCTGCCGCTCAACGACGTGCGCCAGCCGTGGGGGCTTGCGGTGGATGCCGCCGTGGAGGCGCGCACCCACCGGAACGTCGTCGACGGCGCCATCCTCCCGTGGGACGCCCCCGACACCCTCGACGTCGAGCAGGTGCCGCAGGTGTGGGGCGAGCGCAACGTCGCCGTCGAGGTCATGGCGCGGCGCCAGTTCGCCACGCGCGCGCTGCCGTGGCTCGTGCACCGGCTCGCCGCCGGCGTGGGCTTCGTCGACGATCACGCGGCGGCCATCGCCGAGACCGCGCTGCCCGTGGCGCTCGAGGAGGCCTACGCGCGCGACGTGCTGCCGCCCACGCGGCGCACGCTGTTCCCCTTCCTCGACTACCAGGCCTTCACCACCGATCACCGCGTGTACGAGGACCTCGACACCTTCGGCGTCTCCGAGCCCGTGCGCCTGGGCCCGTCGCTGGCCGTGACCCTCGGCGCCGGCAGCCACGCGGCGCTGTCGTCGTCCGACACGGTGTTCGGCGCCGGCGCCGTGGCCATCGCCGCCGATCCGTGGAGCGGCCTGGTCGAGGCCGCCGCCGAGGGCAGCGCGCGCCTCGAGGACGGCGTGGTCAAGAACCGCGCGCTGTCGTTGCGCCTGCGCCTGGCGAGCGCGCCCACGCTGGCCGGCCGGCTCCTGTGGCGCGTCGACACGACCTTGCGCCGCGACGACGAGACCAACACGCTGGTCACGCTGGGCGGTGACAGCGGCCTGCGCGGCTACGCGAGCGGCGCCTTCCACGACGTCGGCGCCAGCGTCGTCACGAGCACGCTCGAGTGGCGCAGCCTGCCCATCGACCTCTCCACCCTGGCCTTCGGCGTCGCGTGCTTCTACGACGCGGGCGGGATCTTTCACGAGCCCGGCGAGCTCCGCCTGCACCACGACGTCGGGGTCGGCGTGCGCTTCTTGTTCCCGCAGTTCAACCGCGGCGTCTATCGCCTCGACGTGGCCGCGCCGCTCGACGAGCTCGGGCTGCGCGTGCAGCTGTCGTTCGGGGATACGCAGGTGGTCGAGCACGGGCGCGCGGCGTTCGATCGGCTGGTGCCGCGGCGGTGAGCGGGTGGGGGCCGCGCCGTTTGGCGCAGCACGAATGGTCGTCGTCAAGATCGTCGGTGGCAGCCTGCGGCGTGTCGTGCCAGTATTCTCGTAACTATTCGAAAGGGACACAGCACCAATGGCCAGAGCGACCTCGATCGTCTCCGCAGCTGTCCTGCTTGCGTTCTCGGACGCATACAGCGCCCCCCCCCCCCCGCAGTAGACACAGAAACAGCGCTCATCACGTGCTGCTCGCCAACGGGTGAGTGCGGATCGATGACCGAGGCCGACTGCGACGCGTTTGCCGAGCCCTCCGTTACGGCGAGCGCCCCGGCCAGCATCAGCGTCGACGAGGAACTCCAGTGTGGCGCGGGCCCCGTGATGCCGCTCTCGCATCGGCCCGACGCCGTCCTCGTGCTCGTGGAGAGCTGTCGCGAGGCGCCCCTGGAAGGGCGCGCGTGGCAGACCTGCCAGCTCGTCACCGTCGACGCCTGCAGCTCGACGAACGCCCGAACCACCGCACGCTGGCCCGACATCCTAGACACGGAGCGGACGCTTCCTTGGGCTCAACCCCCGAACGTCGGCACTGTGATGCGGGTCTTGCTCAATCGCGGGATGGTGGTCGCAGCTGTGGAGGACTCCACATGCGGCATTTGACCGCCATGAGCATGGTTGCATCGATCGTGACGGCGGGATCGCTGCCAGCACGTGCGACGGCCGACGGCTACACCGACTCGTGGTGCGAATGGAGCACGACGCCCGTGCCCTTCGCCACTGTGTGGAAGGTCGACGATGACTTCGACGACTGGATGCGCACGTCGTCACTTGTGCCAAGCACGCTCACCCATCAAGATGCCAGGGGCTTGGTGGAGATCGCGCTTGAGAATCTAGCGCGCCATGCACGTGCGGGAGTCCATTCGCGCGTCTGGGTCGGAGAGACCAGCTGCGACCCCCTTAGCGAACCGCGTTGCATAGCGGCCTTGTCGGACGCCCAAGATCCCTGGGGTTGCGGGATGGGCCAAGGACTGGCGTACACGCACTGGTCGACCAAGAGCGTGGTGTTCTGCATCGACCACGGCACGGCGATGCATAAACTGA
Source organism: uncultured Myxococcales bacterium (assembly GCA_964580865.1). GTDB lineage: Bacteria > Myxococcota > UBA727 > UBA727 > VGSZ01 > JACOUT01. Next base: position 19,865 of record CAZONM010000041.1, read on the forward strand.
CCTCCATTCTCGAACACGAGCTCGGACACGCCCACGGGCTCGCGCACGTGGAGGCCGAGCCAAACTGTAGCAACTCCCCTGCAACTGGCTGCGCTGTCTCTGGGACCACAGATGGATGCGAGGGCGAAAAAATGTGCATGTCGCCGGGATGCAACGGCGGTGGACCGGGTTTTGCGCCGGGCGACGCGTTCGGTCTGCGCACCGTCTACTTTGGCACGTCCGACCCGGTCGACCGGTGGCTGACAACCGGGAGCGCGGCGGTACCGGGCATCACCGGGTTCCACGTGATGTCGCCCGCGCCAGGGTACCTCTCGATGCATGCGCCGCGCATCGACTGTGCGCGCAGCGCGAGCCCGTCGATCCAGTGCGCGATCGCCCACGCCTGGCACTCATCAAATACCAACGTCCGTATCTCGAAACTGAGCGGATGGAACAGCTCCGGCTGGTCAACGCTCAGCTACACCCAGTCTTGGGCGATCTCCGCGTACGTACCGCCCGACATTGCGCTTGACGATAGCGGTTCGACCGCATGGCTCACGCGGACCACGAGCAGCGCGAGCAACAACGTGCAGATTCGGCGCATCAACCTCGCGACAGAGAGCACCACCGCGGTGTCGCTCGGCTACCACAGTATTCTGCCTCCGCGGATTGCGTACTACGGAAACTACAACAATCCGAACCTCGAGGAGCACGCTCTCGTGGTGGGCGTCGAGGGCAGGACCGGGGCGCTCTCAATCGGTCGCTGGCGCCTGCATCACATTACCTACTACTCGAACTCCGGCGGGCTCATCGCCACGTCCGTCGATTTCGGCGATCTCGACGACCGGAACGACACGCTGGATACCCAAGATGTAGACGTGAACATGATCGTGACCGATTTCGACTTTGACAGCGAGAGCGAGCTCAACGGCCTGTGCGTGCTTGCGGCGGTGCTGTGGGACCGCGAAACCCACTCACCGACGATTGTGAACGGCGTGCAGCGGCGCCGGTTCCGACTGCCGCTCGGCGCGACGGCCGTGACAATGACGGATGCGGTGTGGAGGCGTGACACCTCGTACCGCGCGCAGTCCGTGATCGGTGTCGCTTACGCCGGTCCGCGCCTCTACGTTTCGTCCGGCAACTTCGCGCTTGCCGGCTCGAGCGTCAACAACACCCGCGTGGTGCAATACTCGTCGAGCACCTCGACCACACCGGAGAGCACGCTCCTCCATAGGGGGGGACTACGACTCGTGCATGGCCTTTGTGACGCCGGACGGGAACCCCATATCGGGCGCAACCCAGCACGGCGGCACTTCGATCGCCTACTGCCCGTCCTGCTCTGATGGCGCCGGCACGCTCGAGAGCGTCCACCTCGGCGATCGGGAGGCGCCGCCCTATGACTACTGTTTCTAGCTTTGCAGCGGCCCTCGCCGTTGCCGCCTGCCTGGGCTGCGGCTGCGGGCTAGGTACGACACCCGAGGAGCCGGAGCCGACCCTTCTCGAGCGCCTCCGCGCGGACGCCAGCGGGATGGACCTGTTCCATGGCACCGCCACTCGGGGCGAGGACTGCGTGCTCGACCCGGATCCCTATCGCGAGTGCTCGGACGTCCACCGTGTCGCAGGTGTCGCGATCGACGTCGACTGGGCTCCAGACGGCACCTACCTTCCGCCTGACGCGCCAACGTTCGAAGGGTACGGGATAGGCCTGCCGGGGGACTTCCCCGTCAAGGGGCCCGGCTACATCTCCGCGTACCGGTGGGACGCCTTGGAGGGCGCAGAGGTCACCATCACCTGTGGCAGCGCCGTGATTGCAGACGGCCACGCCCACACCATGCCCGTGCTCGCGGCATCTGACGAGGAAGTGGCGGAATCTGGCTTCACACACGCGGAGCTGCGCGGCGCCATTCAGGAGGCCACCATCAATAGAGTGACCGAAGCGGCCATCGGCCAAATCGGCGGTTGTCCAGGCGGGCCTGAAACGCACGAGTGACCGAGTGCTGGCGCTCGGAGCCGGATCCACGGTCAATCGTGGCCTCAACCGTCGTCGTCGTCAAACCCGGGCCCCGGCCCCGGCCCGCGCCCGCGCAGCTCGCGCCGCACGTCGCGCACCATGCGCTGCACGTCGCGCATGATCTCGGGCATCGAGAGCGCCAGCTTGGCCTGCTCGGTGACGTTCAAGAACTTGCCCACGTCGCCAAGAAACGCGTGCAGGTCGTCGTCCTTGCCCGCCAAGCCCACCACGGTGTCGAGCTGCGCCTTCACCGCCGCGTCGGGCGCCTTCTTCTCCACGAGGTCGCGCAGCTTGTCGGCCTCCGCGCGCGCCTTCTCGCGCCGCTCGTGCATGCGCGTCATGTGTCGCTGCACGGCGTCGCCGAGCTGCAGGGCGCGCTTCTGATCGAGTGCCAGGCGCGACGACAGCTCCACCGTGAGGTAGGTCTTGATCTTCTGCTCCACGCGCTCGCGCATCTCCTCGCGCCGCTCGGCGAACGGTCCGTCGCGCCCGCCGGGGCCGTTTCTGCGATCTGCCAGCGCGCTCGTGGACGCCATGATGCCGGCGACGACGACGGGGATGAGGATTCGGCTCTGCATGGTCACTCCTTGGTACCGGTCGCGTCTCACTGCCGCTGCTTGAGCGCCTCGTCGAGCGCTCGATCGAGGCGCGCCAATTCTTCATCCGACGACCCCTCGAGCGAGGGGAACGCAAAGTCGCCCTCCGCCGCCCAGTCGACGTCGGCGATGGCGACGCGCGCGGGCGACGCCACGCCGGCGTCGGGCGTCACGCGCCCGCCGCCTTGCCCCGTGATCACGATGGCGACGCCGGCGGCGGCCAGCGCCAGCGCGGGCGCG